>NZ_JAFFQE010000004.1:0-300000 GCF_016919005.1 Desulfopila inferna | reverse complement strand
GAGCATCTCCAGGATGATATCGTAGCCTTTCTCACCGCAGTCGGCCACAATTTCTTCCAGATAACGCGGGTCGCTGTGCTTGTAGGTCTTTTTCGCACCGGCCTGTCTGATCTGCGCCAACCCCTTCTCGGTTCCTGCTGTACCGGATACTTCAAGGCCGGTCGAGACCGCAAGCTGGATGGCGATCATACCAACGCTGCCGCTGGCGCCATGGACCAGCAGCCGGTCGCCATTTTTACCACGGGCCCGGGTAAAGAGCGCTCTCCAGGCAGCGGCTCCGGGAATACCGATAGCCGCTCCATGGGTAAAATCCATATTCGCCGGCAAGGAGAAGACCTGGGAATGTCGGCAGACAGCATATTCTGCATAGCCTCCGCTCAGAGTCCCGGCGCTGTATACTCTGTCACCTTCCTTCCATTTTTTTACATCCTCTCCAACCTTGACGATAATGCCCGACACATCTTTTCCCGGAGTAAACGGCAGCGCAGGTATAATTGGATAATTGCCCGCACGGATATAGGCATCTACCGGATTAACTCCTATTGCCTCCACTTTTACCAGAACATCGTCACTGCCGGGTTCCGGAATGTCCAGATCAACCAGCTTCAATACCTCAGGTTCTCCAAAGGTACGTACCCGAATAGCCTTCATTATCTCCTCCATGCTATATTATAGGATAGCAGAAAAACCTCCGACCAGACCATATTGTTCCTGTAATCATTTGAGAGATATTCCGCCATTGATCCCGGAAAAATCAAGAAGTAAACAGATTGTTTCTTTTTTCAGGGGATGGCCGGTGCCGGCGGCGGATACGTTATTTTTTCTTCCAGCTTTTTTCTTCGCCTCTGAGCAGCCTGCCGATATTTTCATGATGCTTGACCCAAATCAGGCCGGCAATCACCGCGGCACAGATGATTATCAAACGGGATCCATTGAAAAGATAGAGCCACAGGGGGAAAAGTCCCGAAGCAAGAAGGGAGCCTGCGGAAACATATCCGGATACAGCAACGACAGCAACGAAGATAACCAGACTTATCAAGATTGCCAGTGGAGAAAGATACAGAAAAACACCCAGCCCGGTGGCCACTCCTTTACCGCCCTTGAAGCCCAGGTAGACTGGAAACATGTGGCCGAGAACGCTCATGATGCCGCAGCCATAGACAACTATTGCAGAAGAGGGTTCAGTGCCAAGAACTGAAGAAGCAACGGCCATGGGAATAAAACCTTTGCAAACATCAAGAATCAGAGTGACGGCGCCGAGCTTCTTGCCCAGTGTTCTGCTGACATTTGTTGCTCCGATATTTTTGCTGCCATGTTGCCGAACATCAACTCCTGCCATTTTACCAACCACCAGCCCGAAGGGGATCGCCCCGACAAGATAACTGCAAAGCAGTAAAACTATTTCCATAAACGTTTTCCCCTGATATTATCACCTGCGGCCAATCAAGATATTCCTGCGCGAATTTCTATAAAACGATGTGCTCCGGCAGGTTTCACTTGCACTTTTATGAGGATAGCACAATTGTATACTCTATGGTAGAGTAACGTGCCACCACATTTACAAGAAATTCACTACAAAATAGTACCGATATGAGTATACGAAGAATTTATCAATATCCGGAGCCGGTCCTCCGTGTAAAAGCCAAGAGAATAGAAGTTTTTAACGATGATCTGAAAGAGCTGATAGCCGACATGGCCGAGACCATGTACGATGCTCCCGGCATCGGGCTTGCCGCTCCGCAGATCGGAGAATCGATCCAGCTGCTGATCACCGATATCGGCGACGAACGGGAGGAGCAGCGCTATAAGGCTTTCATCAATCCGCAAATCATCCTGAGCGAAGGAAGCCAGATAGATGAAGAAGGCTGCCTCAGCGTCCCGGAACTGACCGCGAACGTGAAGCGCTTCAAAAAAATTACACTCGTCTATCAGGACGAGGAGGGGAACGAACACGAGCTTGAGGCGGAAGACCGTTTCGCCGTGGTCCTGCAGCATGAAATCGATCACCTCAACGGCATCCTCTTCATCGATCATCTCACCCCACTGAAGAGGAACCTGTACAAGAAGAAAATGAAAAAAACCATGGTCGCCGGAAAGGAACCGGCATGAGGACGGACGGCTTCCGCGTTATCTTCATGGGCACTCCCGATTTTGCCGTATCGTCTCTGAATGCGCTGCGGGTAAGCGAACATCAGGTCGTTGCCGTGGTGACCCAGCCCGACAAAAGAAAAGGACGCGGCAAGAAACTCTCGCCTCCTCCGGTCAAGCTGGTTGCCGAAGCGCAGGGAATTACCGTGCTGCAGCCGCAAAAGATAAAAACCGCTGAATTCCTCGCCGAACTCGCCGGCTTCAACGCCGATCTTATCGTGGTAGCAGCCTATGGCAGAATTCTGCCGGTCTCCATTCTGGAGCTCTGCCCGCTGGGCTGCATCAATGTCCATGCCTCCCTGCTGCCGCGCCATCGCGGTGCCGCGCCTATCCAATGGGCCATAATCGAAGGCGACAGCAGAGCCGGTGTCACCATCATGCAGATGAATGAAGGCATGGATACCGGCGATATCCTCCTTACTTCTGTCATCGAAATGGACGAGGACGAGACGGCAGGTTCGCTTTTTGCCAAATTATCAAAGCTGGGAGGGGAAACCCTTATTACCGCCCTGGCCAGGTTGAAAAACCGTGACATCACCCCTGTATCTCAGGATAATGACCAGGCCACCATGGCACCACCGCTGAAAAAGGAGATGGGATGCATCGACTGGAACCTGCCGGCCGTCAGGCTCCACCGCCTGGTCCGCGGGCTGGATCCGTGGCCGAGCGCCTACACATTTCTGGAGGGAAAACGATACCGGCTTTTTTCCCCCCGGATGATCCACAAGCAGGTGGATGCACCGCCTGGAACAATTCTGCTGGCAGACAGGGAAGGTGTACTCATCGCCACCGGCAGGGATGCTCTCCTTCTCCGGGAACTGCAGCCTGAAGGAAAAAAGAGGCTCAGCGTCGAAGCCTTTCTCTGCGGTCATTCACTGAAACCGGGAAGCCGGTTTAGCGACGGCTGATCACATGACATCCTCTTGCATAGCCTATGCCGACTGCTTTTCCGGGATCAGCGGAGACATGTTTCTCGGAGCCCTGATCCACTGCGGCCTCTCGGAAGAACTCCTCAACGACGAATTGGTAAAGCTTAATCTGGAAGGTTACTCCCTGACCATAGATCACACCCGGACAAACGGCATCGGCGGGATCAAGGTAGATGTCCATGGTACGCCGCAGCAGCAGTTCCGTCACCTTTCCTCCATCAAGACAATTTTGCAGAACTCCTCACTGGATCAGAGGATAATCGCCAGTTCCATCGAAGTCTTCAATGAGATCGCCAGGGCGGAAGCCAAAGTACACGACATCGATATTGAAAAGGTGCATTTTCATGAAGTAGGCGCCATCGACACCATCATAGATGTGGTCGGCACTGTTGCCGGACTCCATCACCTTGGCGTCCGCAAACTTTATTGTTCACCGGTTCCCTCTCCCAGGGGGTTTGTCGAGTGCGCTCATGGCAGGCTGCCTCTGCCGGCCCCGGCTGTCTGTGAGATCCTCACCGGCGTTCCCTGCTACGGGGTGGCGCACAGCCAGGAGCTTGTCACGCCTACAGGAGCCGCCCTGCTCAAGGTCCTGACCACGGAATTCAGAAGTATGCCGCCGATGATTATCACCTCAACCGGGTATGGCGCCGGCAGCCATATTCTGCCCGGCAATCAGCCCAATCTCTTCAGGCTCATCCTCGGCACCTCTGTGCAGCCCGAGGAACATCAGGAGGTCGAGATCATCGAAACTCACCTTGATGACTGGAGCCCGGAATCCTTTCCCTATCTCTGCGATCAACTCTTCAGGGACGGAGCTCTCGACGTCAGCCTGGCACCCATCCAGATGAAGAAAGGCCGGCCCGGTTTCCTGCTGAAAATCATCTGTCCGCTCCACCTCGCCGCCGTCCTGCGCCGATTGGTTTTTGAGGAAACCACCTCCATCGGCCTGCGCTACCACAGAGAATACCGGCAGACCCTGCCGCGCCGGATTGTGCAAGTTAAGACTCCCTGGGGAAAACTTGCCGCCAAGGAGGTCGAAACTCCCGGAGGAACGCGAGTTTATCCCGAGTATGAGGAATGCCGCAGGATCGCCGAAAAGTTCAATATCCCCCTCCAGCAGGTCTACGACCAGGTAAAAAAAGAAACGACGCCCTCATGACCCAGCTGATTATGGCCGTGGCCACCGGCATGTATGTGGGACTGCTGCCGAAATCTCCTGCCACCTGGGGCTCCCTCGCCGCCTTTTTCCCCTGGCTGCTGCTCAAGGACCTCTCTTTGCCGCTCTATCTCGCTGTCCTGCTCTTCCTCTTTATCGTCGGCTTTTTTGCCGTCGGTTCAGCGGAAAAAATTCTCGATATCCCCGATGCCGATCCTATCGTCATAGACGAGATTGTCGGAATGCTGGTTACCCTCACTCTCGCTCCCCCCCACCCTGCAGCCTGGCTTCTGGGCTTCATCCTCTTCCGAGTCTTTGCCACACTCAAACCTTTCCCGGTATCCTGGTTTAAAAACCATATTCACGGCAGCACTGGCATAATGATGGATGATGTCACGGCCGGCATCTATGCCTGTATCAGCCTGCAGCTTTTCTGGTATCTTTCAGCTCCTATTCGATAAAAACTCTATTGGGGAGGGAAAACCTTAACCCATTAGCAGCAGTCTTATATGGGAGGCACAATCATTGCATCCCCCTAATTAATCGGCAAGTAAGTAAAAATTGCATTTTTTTCAGGAGCAGCGATAGTTCCCATCTCTCCAACATCAAGGGATTATAGTTATGGAAACCCTGCATGCCTACACATCTTATTCAGCTGTAATTGTTGAGATAATTGGCGTTGTTACTATTATGATCGCCACCTTTCTTGGACTCTACAGATATTTTCACAGGACCAGGAAAGGCAGAGAAAATGCCTACCACCTTCTTCGTGTGGAACTTGGCAAAGGTATTCTTCTCGGCCTGGAGATTCTGGTGGCAGGAGATATAATCGCCACCGTGGTCACCGACGCCACCATGGACCGGGTCCTTGCGCTTGGGGTTATCGTGCTCATACGGACCTTTCTCAGCTGGTCTATAGAATTGGAAATAGAAGGACATTTCCCATGGCAGAGAGAATCGAAGAAAACCAGCTAACCCAGCTGAACTGAGTGGCAGTTTTTTTGTACCATGAGAGAGTTGTCAGCCATGAAAAATACCGGTAGGAGTCTGGAGACATACCTGAAAAGATACGTTGGCTGGTTAAAGAACCTTGAGATTACCGTACTCTTTACCCTGCTCTGTCTTGTAGCGGGTTCCTGGGTTTTTATCGAGATTGCTGACGAGATCAGGGAAACCGACCAGCTGCACTTCGACACAATACTGCTGGATTACATCCGGGCAACGTCCGCAGCAGGAGAGATAAAAGGACCTGACTGGCTGCCCGCCAGTATGGAAGAGATCACCGCACTTGGCGGAATTACTATCATCTGTGTCGCCGCAACTATAACCATAATTTTCCTTCTGGTCCTCGGCCGCTATCAAACGGCAATGGTGATGTTCTGTTCATCGTTTGGCGGCATTGGTCTTTCTTTTGCCTTAAAATATCTGTTTGCGCGGCCTCGCCCGGACGAAAGCCTTCACATGGTTATGACGGAGACCTTCAGTTTTCCCAGCGGGCACGCCATGTCATCCGCAGTTGTTTACCTCTCGTTGGCTGGATTGCTGGCCAAGGTACAGCGGCAGAGAAACGTCAAGATTTTCACCTTGGCCGTTGCCGTCTTGCTGGTTTTTCTTATCGGCATCAGCAGGATATATCTTGGCGTCCATTACCCCACAGACGTTTTAGGAGGATGGAGCGTCGGTCTGGCCTGGGCCAGTTTCTGGCTGCTCATCGACAAGATTTTCACAAAGGAACAGTAAAGCACTATCTATCGAGCTGCTCTTGTCATTTCATAAAGCTGATCATTCCCTGAGACTCTCCGTCGTAAAGTATACCAGGCTGAAATATGAGCAAATTCTTTTCTTCGATATCGAAATTCTGAAGCAGATAGGATTTTACCCTCCGTGCCCTTCTCTCTCCCAGCTCATAGAGCTCCTGCCGCTGCTTCTCGTCGAGGAGAGAGGCCTCGCCGGATTCGGAAACTTCTCCTGGCGCCACCCTCGGATATATATAGTAGGAAGCATCTTCCTGTTCTCTGACTCTTTCCGCAAGCCTCTCTCCCACCTCATTCAACGCTCTCTTATGCTCATCGGTAAGTTCGGCATTATTCTGCTCATAGATCAGCTCGGGGAGTTCGGTATTGATCAGTTTCTGCCCTATCTGGAGGCCAAGATACGCCAGAACTCCTCCTGGCCCCAGTACGGAATAAGCAAGCAGCGGCTGTACTGCCGTAGCGATGGAGTTGCTTAATGCCGTCACGATTATGTCGTTGTAATTGATATCGAGTTCGGAGAGGCTGCCTTCAATTGGAATTGTGAGCGTAACGATTCCATCTTCCTGCATAAAGCTCAAGGCTGTATCCAGTGGAATCGGTAATCTTCTGTTGAATTGCCGCAGCCGATCAGCTTCTACCGTTTTTGTGGAAATCTCGTCAATAATCAGCCTGTTGTCCATGTTGATGAAATCGCCTTGTATCTCCAGTTGCGATTCAAGTTCGAGCTTTCCGCCGGTCAGTCTGGCGCCGATAAGCTCAATGGAAAACGATGAAAGATTCTCCACCGGGTAACCCCGCAGATGCAGCTGCTGCTCCCATAACCGCGGTTCAGCCCATGGGGCTGCACTTCCGGAGGCAGTCAGTGGAGAATATTTATCGACGGAGCCAACTACTTCATAGGTCAGGGACTGCCCGGGATCAGCCAGATTTATATCGGCGATTTCCAGAGAATCAATGGTGAGCACCGCAGTAAAGGGATCAGCTTTGGTAGAATCCGAATACTTCAGCTCATTGGATCCGTTGAGCGTAACGCTGTCAATCCGCAGGGGGATCTCTGTGGGGCCCTGATCTTCCTCAGTTTTCTCCTGCTCGCCAGGGGCTTCTTCCCCAGCTTCCTCTTTCCTGGTATATTCGCCCTGCAGGCTCTCCCCGACAACCGATTGGATATGTGTTCCCTGCTCCTGAGACCAGCTCAACTCCGATACTTCAATACCGGCCAGTGAGGCCAGAGGCGCGTCATTTTCCAGTAATGGATCTGTTAGAAAACCAGCCTGCCCTCCGATGATTTGCGCAACTCTCACCTCCCTGCCTCCCTGGCCCGAAATCTGCCTTGCGGTTATATCCTCCATGGCAATGAGCCTTTCCCCGTTCAGGCTCTTGCTCAGCAGCGGCTGCTCGAACTGCACCACCTCAACGGTATACTCCTGAAGGTTTCCGCTGTTTATGGGGCCGATACTGAGTGAATCCAGGGCAAGTGCAAGCTCGCGGTCCCCTGAAGCCGGAAGGGCTATCTCCTGCATGGTGATGCCGGCAACGGCAAGATTTTCCAGATTAGTGACAATATCTGATATCTCCAGGACAGATGCCGAAAGATCAAGCCGCACTTCTCCCACAGATGGCAGGGATATATCCTCCACCCGGACAGCGCCGACCTCAATCCCCTCGAGATTCTCGCTGGCAACTTGAGATATTTCCAGCACAGAGGCGGAAAGATCGAGCCGTTCTCCACCCACAGATGGCAGGGATACATCTACCGCCCGGACAGCATCAATTGCCAGATCCTTCTGGTTTGAACCGGCAACTTCCGACACAACCACTGCAGAGGCGGCAAGGCCCAACTGCTGAGATCCCGCGGCGGGGAGATTTAATTCCTGTAAAAGGATAGAACCGATCTTGAAATTCTCCATCCTGGTGACAGTAATCTCCTCAAGACGCACAGTCTCGAGATTAAGGGAGAAGGGAATACGCTCGGAGGAATTTATGGCAAGGGGACCGCTGTCAACAGCAGGGATGCGGAGATTCCCCGAATCATCGCTCTTGATCTGCTCAATGATCAATGAATCCAGAGTAACGGCGATTTCTTCATCTTCCAGCAGTCTGCCATCTTCCATAGTCAGGGCGGCAGTGCCGGCAAAAAACTGCTCGGATTTCAATTCCACCGTAAAATCGCCGTCAACAGTTATGTTCCCCTGATTCCATCGTAGCTGCTGAGCTTTGAACCCGGTTCCTGTTTTTTCAGCAGCAAGTGAACCATCGATATACACAACAGCCGCTCCTTCCTCTGAAACTTCATAGCCGGCCACCCCCCTATACGTCATATCTGCGCTGCTCAGGGAATACTCTCCGGCTGTCAAATCAGTCTCCTCTGCTGTAGTTTCTCCATCATAGGCGACGGTAAAACCATCAGCCATAACGATCTCGGATTTGCCGACGCTGGTAAAATGCGGCAGGATTACTTCAACAGTGCCGGGCACAGCAAGAAAGAGTTCATCAACAACAATATTTCCGTCGGTGGAGAACTTTTGTTCCTTGCCATCGCCGCTGCCGCTATAATCTGCGATGCCCTGCCAGGATGCCGCGCTGCTGCTCAATCTTCCTTTTTCACCGGCAGCATCCACTTCAGAGAACGAAAGAGAGATGTCTGAGGAGATGGATACCTTTTCTGTCATTTCCAGTTGTACAGCTCCCTCTGCCGAAAATGCCTGCAAGCCGGCAGCAAGAGCCGTTTTTTTATCCCGGTAGCGCAGGGAACGAGCGGCAGCTACTCCCTTTATCCCGATTGCCGTCTTTTCTGCGGAGAATTTTTCATGGCTGATTTTTCCGTTCCAGCCGAGATCCCCCGAAACAGACAGGCCTTCACCTCCCAAGGCAGTTTCAAGAGCTTCGGCAGTGCCGTCAAAACGCCAGGAAAATCGCTCGTTATCTCTATTTTCAAAGGAAAACGAACCGGCGGTTGAGAGAGTACCATCTAATGCCGAAAGCTGTCGGCTCAGGAAACCTTCGAGGTCCTGCAGTGAGAATTCACTCAGCTTCAGCTTTCCGGAAAGCGAGAAAAAGGGTTCAAGCAAAAACCCGGAGAGTTCAACTTCCAGCGGAGCACCGTTAAGGTGCCCTGAGAGTGTGACCCGGCTTGATTCCTCGTTCGTACTGCTGCTGAATCCCCTGGCGCTGCCATTGTCGATAACCAACTGCAGATCGACCTCGTCCTGCCTGTAGCTGATGATTACATTGCTCAGGTCCACCTCTTCCGCCTGCAATGTCCATGGCGAAAAATCCTCCTCCGTTTTTTGTTTTTCCCCCGACTGGAGCCGGTATGAACCTATACTCAGAACTCCGCTGTCATCTCTATGAATGTCTATCAGCATATCCCGAAGAACGGCTTGCTCAACATGAATGTCTCTGTCGAAGAGAGAGGACATGCTGATATTGAGATGAAAGATATCATCGGAGTAAACGATTTCGCCACTCTTCTCTATGTCCACTCCGTTAAGGGTTAACCTGCCGGTAAATGGATTCAGATACATCTTCTCAATGGCAACACTGTTGGCACCATTCTCCAACAGCCATTGTCTCAAGAGATATTTCGAGCTCATCTGTAAAATGATAAAAAGCAGAGCGGCAACGGCTGCAACCAACAGAGAATAGCGGACAGTGCGTCCGAGAAGTGCTTGAACAAAAGAAGGCTTGTGCGTATCGCCCATAAATCTCCTTCGCCTGGAAAAATGACCGGATGAAAAAGGATTACTCAAGAAACGTGCCAATACCGCCATACAGGAGCACCCCGGCCTTTCCATAATCGATTTCCGGAATTTTCAGTGCAGCTATTAACGGCTGCACAACTGGCCTTGTTTATGCGTCGTGCCGACTTAATGTAGCGGAAGTAAGATGACGAATTTTTTGCAGGAGTGGAAATGAAGATGAACGAAATGCTGGAGCATCTTAAATCATGGTACAGGTTTATTTCATCCCGCATACCGCCCCTGGAATCGGCAATACTTTTGACTTCATTTCTTGCCGCGGCTGGAATCTGGGGATTTGTCGAACTTGCTGATGAAATGCTGGAGGGTGAGACTCACCATATTGATAAAGAAATTATCCTGGCGCTCCGCAATCCTGCCGATCTGTCCGATCCTGTCGGACCTCTATGGTTCGAAGAAATGATGCGGGATTTCACGGCACTGGGCGGCATCACCGTCTTAACCGCACTTTGCCTTGCCGCGGCAGGTTTTCTGATGCTGCAGAACAAAAAAGGAATGGCCCTCTTTATGACGGTTTCGGTTTTAAGTGGATTGCTGCTCAGCACAGTCCTTAAGTTCGGTTTCGACAGGCCCCGGCCCGACCTTGTTCCCCATGACCTCTATGTTTTCAGCGCCAGCTTTCCCAGTGGCCATTCGATGCTTTCCGCCATTGTGTTCCTCACCCTGGGAGGACTGCTGGCGCGCTACACCAGCCAAAAAAGATTAAAGCTGTATATTCTGGTTCTTTCGCTAATCACGACATTGCTGGTTGGCTTCAGCCGCATCTATCTCGGCGTCCACTGGCCTAGTGATGTGCTTGCCGGCTGGACGGCCGGCTCCTCCTGGGCTCTGATCAGCTGGATGCTGGCAATCCTGCTGCAGAGTCGGGGCCAAATAGAGCAGGAAAATTGATCAGGTAAAAAAGGGAGGCTTCACAAGGCTGACTAACTCGTCCGTAGCTATTATTGTATCAGTTCCCCGGCTCACCCTGTGCTGATCAATTTTGAGGCTGACTCTCCTGCACTTGATCGCTCTGTACCTGACCAGCGGATTTATCTGCCTCTACCGGCTCTGCTTCCTGCCAAACTGCCTGCGCATCTCCCGACTGTGTCTGCGTATCTTCCTGCTGCTTTACCGGCTCTTCCTCCACTATTCCCTGCATCTCCTCAACAGCCTGCCCGCGTTCCTGCCTGGCCTTTTCCAGCTCTGCCTGGGCTACCTCCTTTTCTTCCCTGGCCCTGGCCAGCTCTTCCTTAAGTCCGCGAATCTCCTCCCGTGCCGCGGAAATTTCGTCTTCGGCTTCCTGTATCCTCTGTTTTTGTTTTTCTACAACCTCATCGACCTTTTCACCTGCTTCTTCAGCCGGACCGTCGCACCCGCTTAAAGGGAAAAGCAGCAGACAGAGAAAGAGAAAACTTATAAATTTTTTGGGTCTCATCCGGACTCTCCTTTTGAATATACTTCCGTGTATTTGACATAACTGTTCATTTTCCTGATATCGTCTTTGGCAGGGATCGCCCGAAGTATGCTCAACCTTATTTTTTCAAAAGATGTCCTTGTCTTCGGCCCTAATAAGCGATGACCTGACGGTGCCTTCACTCAAGAGGCTCAGGGACAAAATTGTGACTCTTTTCTCACTACTTCAGGTCCGCTCTGGCTTTTTCAATTTCCTCCCGGCCTTGCTCGAACCGCTCTTTACTTGCGGCGATGACCTCTTCTTTGGTCCTGCCGACACTGCTGCCTACTCTGTCAATGGTGTCAGCAGCCCTGGTCGTCAGAATAGTCCGGGTTTCCTTCCCTGAACGAGGCGCCGTAAGAAATCCTGCCGTCAACCCCGCGGCAATGCCGGCCAGAGTTCCCATGACAATTTTCCCTCGCCCATTGGTCTTTTTGTGCCATCTCATATAGTTCTTATAATTTTTCATTTTTCCTCCTAACACTGTAGATTGCCATGCCGACGCTGCCTATTGTTCTCATTATTGAGCCGGTTGTCTATAGACATGTTTTTTAGTGGTTTTATTCAGGGGAGTGCGAAAAGCATGCCAGCCATGATTTACCGGAAATTCACCAATATTTTAAGAATATTAACCTTCTTGTTGAAAAACATAAAAGTTTAGAACTGCTTTCAAAGTCCGGTTCTGCTGGATATTTCCTGTTTTATCAGACAGGAGCATAATACCCGGTATTTTTCCGAGCAATCAGAATTGCCAATATACGTGACCGCATCAAAAAGACAGGAAAATAAGCTGAAAAAACTGTGCTCATTCTTCACCTGGTTTTCATTTTTTACAAACTGCCTATGGCAAAAGACAATAATCTGCATACCTTGTCCTGAAGAAGATAATGATTCATCCCAATCCTGGTAACCGATTGCGTTGAGAAAACTGCTTGCTGGAAAAAGATCTTTCGTATGGCAACGGGGACAATGAGGAGAAAAAATATGAATGATGCCCCACTTGTTATTCTAAATGGTAATGCCGGAGACAGAAATCATGATCAGATCAGGAAAGCTGCAGCACAGCGCGGCTATCGACTTGAGGAGACCAAATACGCAGGTCACGGAAAAGAAATTGCCCGCCGCGCTGCTTCCAGCGGTAACATTCTGATAGTGGCAGCCGGCGGAGACGGCACTGTCTGGGAGGTCGCCAACGGTATCATGAAAGCCGGGAAACCCGCGACCCTGGGTATCATCCCGCTGGGAACAGGCAATGACCTTTGCCGCAGCCTCGATATCGAACACGATATTGAGGCTGCTTTGCGAACCATCGAAACCGGCAGGGAGACAGATATCGACGTGGGCGAACTCACCGCCGGGAGTAGTAAAATTCTCTTTTTCAATGTTTCCTCATGCGGATTTGCAGGTGCGGTCGACAAACATCTGGAAGAGACAGATAAAGCAAACTGGAGGACACTTTCTTATATTAAATCAGGATTTACTGCTCTTAGCGAACTGGAACCCTTTCATGTCGACGTATTCTGCGAAGGCCAAAGCTGCGAAGAAGAAAAGATTAGCGCCGACGCCCTTAACGTGGTTGTGGGCAACGGCAGATTTGCGGCTTCGGGTATTCCGGTGGCCCCGAGGGCCAACCTGACCGACGGCAACCTGGATCTGGTACTTTATCTTGGACAGGGAATCTCTGATCAAATCTTTAACTCCAGGCTGATACTCAGCGGCGAGCAGGATCGTTCCGATACTATTTTATCGCTTCGTACACCGAAATTTGCTATGAAGTTTTCAAGGCCTCTCTCCATCAATTATGACGGTGAACTTCATGACGTAGAAGTCGATGAAGTTCATTACACTATTTATTCCAGACGCTTGAGGGTTATCGTTGGCAGAAATTTTTCCTGATACAGCCATAGAAGATTACCATAGACCACCGCCATACGCGGATGTGCTCATGGCACGATTCATCCGGAAACTGAAAAAGTATTCCGGTCGTCTACGTCCTTTTACCATACTGCCTTTCCACAGTTACGGCTGTGACGATACGGTGGTGATATGCGGCAGAGTCATCGAGAACCTGGAAAGCGGCTCCCCCAGGAAGGATGACCCCTGGTGGCGGAATCTTCGCAATATGACCAGGGTCTTCCTGCGCGCCAGAGCTGAAAAGGCGCACCTGACCGCAACTGTTAACGGCCAGTCCGTTTCCATAACAACCGATGACATCGGCTATTTCTGGGAAATAGTCACATTGCGGGAAAAACTGGAAAAGCCCGGTTGGGTAGATGTGCATTTTGTTCTTGAGCCGGTGAAGGGATATAGCGAAATCATGAATCAGAGCGGCGCCATCTTAAGCATGCCCTCCTCGGCGCCACTCTCGCCCGGTATCATAAGCGATATTGATGATACTATCCTGGAAACCTACGCTACTGATTTGCTCTTGAGCGCCAGGATGACCTTTATCAATAATTCCACGACACGCATCGCCATTGCAGGAATGGCGGAGTTATATAAGACCATTGTCCGTACAACTCCTCTGCTCTCTCCTGTTTTTTATATAACCAGTTCGAGCTGGAGTCTCTATGGCCTCATGAATGATTTTCTGGAACTGCAGGATTTTCCCAAGGGTCCTCTGCTGATGCAGAAAATCGGAATGGCCAACAACAAACTGATCCGCAGAGGTCATGGCCACAAAACTCAAAAAATCGAAACTGTTTTAAAAATTGCCAAAGATCTGCCCTTTTTTCTTTTCGGTGATAATGGGCAGGCCGACCGGCAAATCTACTTTGAGATTGCCAGCCGCTATCCAGAAAGAATAGCGGCCGTCTGTATCCGGGTGGCCCGGGAGAAGTCGAAGCCTTTTACGGCAGATTACAAGAGCCTGGGCATACCCTACTTCGAGTTTGAAGACGGCTTTTCCCTGCGGGAAAAATTATTTGAGAAAGGATTGCTCACTCGACCGTAGATTCCAAAATACCACCGCCTCTTCGACAGGCACTTGCTGCAGAATTTTCTTTTTCTGCTGATGAAGAAAACGTGCTTCGAGGACAGACAGCGTTTTCCGGTCCGCAGGAAAAAAGTTCTTCATCCGCCTCTTTCTCATCAGATCATACAACCAATGCGCGGCAAAGCCGAACTCGGCTTCGGTATGCATAGCTTTGGTCCTGAACTGTACCTCGAACACACCAGGCGGAGCTGTTACAGTAGTGTGCAGAGACTGATAGCCATTGCGCTTTGGCCGTAGGATATAGTCTTTCACACGTCCGGTCACCGGCTTGTATTTTTTATGCAGAACGCTTAGGGCCTGATAGCATGAGTCGATGTCGTCTACAAGAACACGCACGGCAATGAGATCATAGACTCGGGTGATATCCATGTCGTACTTACGCAGCTTCCGGTAAGTACTGTGAATTCCTTTTGACCTGCCCTGAATACCAAGAATTCCGATATTTTCCTCCTTCAGCACCTGCTCTACCGCGGCGATAATTTTAGAGACATCCATGCCGGTATCGTTCAGCAATGACTCCCGGATTTTTTTTGTGCGGCGGAATTCGATGGGGCGAAGATAGCGAAAACACATATCATCCAGTCGTCGGGACCTGAACCTGGCCAGTTCTACATTACTCTCACTGGACTGAGGCAGATGTATTCCCCGTGAATGTTTCTCCTGTATTTTTACAGGAATTTCCGCCGGCAAATGATGGAATGATGATTTTTGCATATCCTCCAACCTCTTTCAATAGGGATTGATCTTTTTTTCTATCCTAATCAAGACTGCCAGGGATACCTTGAAAAACATCGGTATGAAGGCAAGTGCCATACCGATAGCAAGATGCATACCACAGCGCAACAGAGGATGGTACATGAAGTTATAATTCTGAATATACAGCTCATTTTCAATAAAATAAAAATTTCCGCTCTGGAATCACTGGAAGTTCGATCCGCATTTTCCTGTTGATTGAGATGGTAAACGAGGTATGGGAATGAACACATTCTGTAGGCAGCAGGATAGATGCATCCCTTCGCAATAAAGAAAAAATAAAGCATCAGCAACGGGTAGTGACATTAGCCAGCTTGTCCTCCTCGGTAGGACGTATTCCTGCGGGACAGTAAAAGCGGTCACCCATCAACCAGATGGATTCCGGCAGCTCGCCAGCTTTGCGGTATCCCGGGTTGGGGATGAAGACAGTGCCGCTCCCAGTGCTGCCGGATCAGAAAGATTGACGGACCTGCGACCACGATCGGCCCGAAAAAGTAAGGTGGCGAAAGTGTGTGCCGACTAAGCGTGCTCATTTCCGGAAGAGAGACTGTTTATTACCTCGGCCAGTTCCTGCGGAGTCTTCGCAATCCTGTCAGCGCCGTTCTCCTGCAGTTCAGCCGCACCACGGAAGCCCCAGAGAATCCCAATGGTATACATGCCGGCAGATTTTCCAGTCTGCATGTCGATACTGGTATCACCGATATAAATGCACTCATCGGGAGTGCTTCCGAATCGTCCGGCAATTTCCAGCGCCCCGGCAGGATCGGGTTTTCTCGGAATTTCCGACCGTTGCCCGAAAACCTGTCCAAAGGTCCCTTCCGGGAAGAAATAATCGACACACATCAGGGTAAAATCATGCGGTTTGTTGGAAAGAATGCCAAGTTGAAAACCTTTCTTTTCCAGAAGGGCAAGAAGCTGCATCACACCTTCATAGGGTCTGGTCCTGCGGTTCCAATATCGGGAATACAAGGTTTTAAAACGATTGAAGCAGGCCTGCTTCTCTGAATCGGTTGCCGAATCCGGAGTTATCCTTTCAACCAAGGTCTGCATCCCTTCTCCTACAAAAAATTTATAGGCATCCGGCGGGTGAACCGGATAGCCTTGTTCCTCAAGTACCTGGTTGCCTGTCTCGGCCAGATCATCCAGGGTATCGAGAAGTGTGCCGTCGAGATCAAAAATCACTGCGGAATATAACATGGTCGTTTTCTCAAAGTTGAAGGTTTGCTGAAGTACCGCATGGCTGCAGAAAAACACCTGACTCTCTTCATGTATAGGGTATACAGAAACACTTTGCACTGAAAAAATACTCCGCTCTCCGGCGGAACACGCCGCGCTATCATGCAACATTAATATTGCACCTTGCGGCCTTTCCCTGGACACCATGAGCTATTCAATAATCTGAAATTATACCATTTTTACGAAATGCCTCAAATGGGTTGCAGCCTTCCGAAAATACTTTACCGAAACGGCAAGGATCATATCATAAGGAACAGCCGATTCTCCCCGGTATTGTGTACGAACTCAGCCGCATAACATGCAACACAATCGTTGCACGAAGCTGATCGAGCGTCACACCAGGGAAAACAGCTCTTCTGCACAGATGAACATATATCCCTTATACTATTCACATAAATTCAAAAAATGTTCGATATATTTGGCCCGGGCATGATTTCTGCTATTAGTGATCACATGAAGAATACGGGAAGAACATATGGATCCTTGAGATCATGCGGCGACTTCTGTAAATGCAACCCCGGCCTGCCGAGGACCTCGCGGGCGATACCGCTAAATTTATTAAAACTTTAGGAGAAACAATGACACGTGAAAAGATATACAGCGTGTGCGGCATGTGCACCGTTCGATGTCCCATAGTTGCGGAGGTGGAAAACGGAAACATCGCTTTTCTGCAGGGAAACCCTCATGCACCTAATGTCGATGGTGGCCTGTGCGCCCGCGGTGCTGCGGCGCCGGGACTGATATATGACCGAGAAAGACCCCAGACGCCGATGATCCGTGCCGGTAATCGCGGCGAGGGAAAATGGCGAAAAGTGAGCTGGGACGAAGCATTCGATTATGTCGCTGAAAAACTGCAGAAGATCATCGACGCCCATGGAGCCAGAAGCATCCTTCTCACCGATCGTGGCGGACCTTTCAGAGATCTGCACCGAGCATTCCTCAAGGGCCTGGGCTCACCGAACTACTGCAATCATGATGGTTCCTGCGCCCGAAACGTGCAGCATGCCGCACTATCCTCATACGGCTTCGGCCGCAAGGGAGTGGTTTACGATCTTAAAAACGCCAAACACGTGGTCCTCCAGTCCCGCAACATGCTTGAAGCTATCAACGTGCGCGAGGTCAGCGAACTCACCGATGCCCTGGAAGACGGCTGCAAACTCACCGTCATCGACATTCGTACCAATGTTTCGGCCACTAAGGCAGATACCTTTTTCCAAGTGCGCCCCGGCTCTGATTACGCATTCAATCTTGCCGTTCTTCATGAGATCATCACCCACAATCTCTACGATCGGGAGTATGTCCAAAGACATTTCAAAGATTTTGAACACCTTGAAAACTTCATTCAACCGTACAGTCCGGAATGGGCCGAGAATGAAACAGGAGTAAGCGCGGCATCTCTAAAAACCTTCGTACGCGACCTGGTCGAGGCGGCACCCGCCGTCATCTGGCACCCGGGATGGATGACTGCCCGTTATAAAGATTCTTTTTATATGTCCCGAGCAGCGTATCTGATCAATGCCCTGCTTGGATCAGTGGGCGCCGAGGGGGGACTGCCCATCGTCAACAAACCTGGCGATTTCGGACGGAAGGGTCTTAAGTCATTCATGGATCTTTTTGAAAAACCAGTGGACAAGCGGGCCGATGGAGTTGGCTGGAAGTATCCTCATTTCGAGGCCGGTCCCGGCATCGCTCAACTTGCCTACAAGGCCATAGAAACACAGGATCCTTATCCGCTGAAGGCGTATATCGCCTATCGCCACGATCCGCTGATGGGTTTTGCCGATCCGGACCGCCAGATAAAGGTTTTCGAAAATCTTGATCTTCTTGTGGCTGTGACCTTCTCATGGTCTGACACAGCCTGGTATTCCGATGTTGTCCTGCCGTTGTCCCCCTTTCTTGAACGCGAAAGCACCATTGCCACCAAAGGCGACCTGGTCCCCTATATGTTTGTCCGCAAAAGAGCCCTGGCGCCGCGCTACAACACCCTGGCCGACTGGGAAATCATTTCCGGGCTCTCCAAAAGAATGGGGCTCGACCAGTTGGTGTTCGACAATATCGAAGATATCTGGAAGTTCCAGCTTGAAGGAAGCGGCGTTTCCATAGAAGATTTCGATAAAACCGGGCTGGTCTACCTGGGCGAAAAGTCGAAATATCGGAATGTTGAAACCGACAAAATCTTCAAAACCGCTTCAGGCAAGGTTGAAGTCATCGACGAAAAGCTGGAGAGCCAGGGAATTCCCTCCCTGGCGCCCTATGTCGGCCCTGACAAACCTGGCAAAGGCCAGTTTCGCATAACCTTCGGTCGCGTAGCCGTTCACACCCAGGGCCACACCGTCAACAACCCCCTGCTTTTTGAATTGATGCCGGAAAACACTCTGGTGATCAATGACAAAAAAGCCGCAGAGCTGGACATCGCCAGCGGCGACCTGGTGGAAGTTTCCAACAACGGATATTCCGAGCGTATTCGCGCCGAGGTTACAGATCAGATTCACCCCGAAGCGGTATTTGTCGTTCATGGCTTTGGTCACCGTCTGCCCGTGGAGAGCCTGGCATACGGCAGAGGTCTTGCCGATAACCGCTTCATGCCCGACGGCAACGAAATCTACGACAAGGCAGGTGGAGCTGTGGCCTTTCAGGAACATTTTGTCACGGTCAGGAAAGTATCTGTCGAAGAAACTGAAGAAAACAAGGCATAGCGCATACCAGATCGTTTAAGGAGAATATCAATGAGTCAATATCATATATTTCAAGATACCAAGCGCTGCATCAATTGCCGTGCCTGTGAAGTACAGTGTAAAGTCAACAAACAGCTTCCTCCGGGTCCGAAGCCTACCCGGGTGATAACAGTCGGTCCGAAGATGGTGGGAAACCTGCCGCGGGCCTCCTATATTTTCATGCCATGCTTTCACTGCGCCAAGCCTTGGTGTGTGGCCGCATGTCCGACAGGCGCCATGCAGAAACGGTCGGAAGACGGCATCGTCTTTGTCGACCAGGAGGCCTGTGTCGGCTGCAAGGCCTGCATCCGGGCCTGTCCCTGGGGTGCTCCTCAATGGAGCAAAGAGACTCGCAAGGTGGTCAAATGCGACTACTGCATGGACCGTATCGACCAGGGACTGAAGCCCGCCTGCGTCACCATCTGCATGACCAAAGCCCTCTCCTTCGGAGATGATGTCACATCCCTCACGGCCATCCGCAGAGAGCGCTACGCCCGGGCGGTGGCTGAACTCAATTGATGGAGTCGATGAACACTGCTGAACAGGCACTGACCGGACAGCTTGATATTTAAAAACAGCCTCCTGCTGCACGGCAGGAGTGCATTCAGATATATTGGATAGACAATGAAGCAACCAACATGCCCTGTTACTGCGAGTCTTCAAGCAGTCGAACAGGCGCTGGCGGGAAACGGACTCACAACTCCCCGCGGCCGGCGCCTTACAGAAGACATCCAGTTGTTGTTAAGAGACATTGCCTCAGGACGGGCAAGTGCGGATCATCTGGCCACCGTGGATTCCCTGGTGGGAGAACTCCTCGAGTTCAGTCAAGACTCCGATATTGCCCGGCTTGGAACCCTGCTGCATGCAACCCTGGAAAACTCCCGGGAAACGTTCATCAGCCACATAGACACCCATAACT
The DNA here is from genome assembly GCF_016919005.1 of Desulfopila inferna. NCBI lineage: Bacteria > Pseudomonadati > Thermodesulfobacteriota > Desulfobulbia > Desulfobulbales > Desulfocapsaceae > Desulfopila > Desulfopila inferna. The sequence goes on along the minus strand of NZ_JAFFQE010000004.1, from coordinate 280,203 downwards.
GCGCCACCGGCGACTGTCTGAAACTGGTGCCGGCCCCCTGCCAGATGACATGCCCGGCCGGAATCGACATCCCCTCGTACGTCAACCTGATTGCCATGGGTCGTGACATGGAGGCTATCGAACTCATCCGCCGGGACAACCCTTTTCCATGGGTATGCGGGCTGGTCTGTACCCGTCCCTGTGAACTGATGTGCGTTCGTGGACGGATCGACAGTCCTGTATCCATCAAGTTTCTCAAGGCCTTTTCCGCAGAAAAGGCACTTTCGGACAGACGGTATCATAATCCGAAAAAGGCGCCCGATACAAAGCACAAGGTGGCGATCGTAGGGGCAGGTCCAGCCGGCCTGACCGCCGCCTATTATCTGGCACTCAAGGGCCATGGCGTCCGAATAATCGAATCGCTTCCCATGGCAGGAGGCATGACCATGGTTGGCATTCCCCGCTACCGCCTGCCGCGCGAGGTTATCGATCTTGAAGTTGCGATGCTGCAGCAGCTGGGAATCGAATTTTGTTTCAACACCCGTTTCGGCACCGATATTGATATGGAGTCACTGAAGAAGGAAGGTTTCGATGCCTTCCTGTTTGCCATAGGTGCACATGGCAGCTATCAGTTGAATATTACCGGAGAAAAGGAATATAATGGTGTACACAGCTCCATCGATTTCCTGCGCAGGGTCGCTCTTGGAGACAGGCAACCTGTGGGACGAAACGTCATTATCGTCGGCGGAGGGAATGTAGCCATAGACGCTGCACGTACGGCTATCCGGCTGGGAGCAGAAAATGTCACCCTCGCCTATCGGCGGACGCGCCATGAAATGCCCGCCGACGAGGAAGAAGTAGAGCAGGCAGAGGAGGAAGGCGTTCATCTCTCATTCTTGACAATACCCATTGAGATTCTGGGAGAAGACGGCAAGGTTACCGCCATTAAATGCCTGCGTGCAAGAATGGAAAAACGCGAGGGGAGCGACCGCCTCTCACCCGTACCGGTGGAGGGCAGTGATTTCCTCATCCAGACCGATGCGGTCATCGCCGCCATTGGCCAGCAGATAGAGAGGGAGTGCCTGCAATCAATAGATGAACTGCAGTGGTCTCGCCGCAATACCATTATGGCCGAAATGGTAACCATGGGGACCGGCATAGCGGGAGTTTTCGCAGCCGGCGACGCCGTCACCGGACCGGCTACTGTTGTCGAGGCCATCGGTGGCGGAAAACGAGCCGCCGAGGCCATCAACCGGTATTTCGAGGGCATTCCGCAACCCACTCTGCTGCCCGTTCCCAAACGCCGCGCCCGCACGAAATGGCTTGAGGTCCCGGCAACCTCACGGATGACCCTGCGCCGCCCGGAAATGCCCTTGCTCAATATGGAACGAAGACGCATCACCTTTCAGCAGGTGGAGCTCGGCTATTCAGAGAATGCGGCCCGTGAGGAAGCACGTCGCTGCCTGCGCTGCGACATCTGCCTGCGCTGCGGAAAATGTGTGCGCACCTGCAGGGACCAGATGGGAATCGATGCCCTGCAGTTTGGCTATTTCGACTTCGACAATCCCGGACCAAGTGATTTCCGCATTACCGAAGAACGCTGCATTCTTTGCGGAGCATGCGCCGCCAACTGTCCGAATGACGCAATCCGCATCGAGGACCGGGGGAATGAACGAATCCTGTCGCTATGCGGCACCATTCTCAATCGTCAGCCGTTGGTATCGTGCAGCGGCTGCGGCACCGTTCTGGGACCTGCGCGATATCTTGATTTTGTAAAAGAAAAAACAAAATCCATTGCTCAGGTGAATCAGGTTACCGGTGCTCTGTGCAACGATTGTGCACGCAGCGAAGCAGCCCATTCCAAGGCTGACAATATCGCATTGCGCTAAAAACAAGGGAGAGCAACCATGACACAATTCAGACGTGGTCAGCATGTCGAGGTATATCGCAGCAGCGCAGATGAAAACTGGCAACCGTACATGGAGACATATATCGGCTGTCATGGGATAGTAACAGATCCAGATACCGTCATTAATGATCCGGATGCAATGATCGAAGTCAGCCTTGACGGACATGGGACGCACAGACTTCCCCAAGACTGCCTTCGTTCTATTTAGCGTCTGTCAGGAAATGATCATTTTGGGAATCTCTACGCTTTCTTGTCATGAGAGAAAACGGCAAGGGAAGTTATGAGGCTCCGACTAGTCAAAGGACCAGTGCCATTCAGGACAGGACCCTTTTTCATAATACTCAAGCAACAGGGCAGCCATGCAATTCAGGAATCTCGATGAAGCCATTGACTTCGCCATAGAGAAAGAAAGAGAAGCGGCCGACTTCTACCGCCGGATAAGTGAACAGGAATCATTGAATAATAAAGAAATGTTTTTGGAGTTTTGTCGGGAAGAAGAAAAACACGAAGAACTCCTGAAGCAGCTCAAATCTGGCAAGACAACAGGAGAGCTCGACAATTACAAATGGAAATGGATTATAGATATCAAGCGCAGCAATTATGTGGAGAAAATCGAATATAAAGCAGGCATGACCTACAGGGAAATTTTGATGCTTGCCTCCAAGCGTGAGGAACAGGCGCTGGCCATGTATAACCAATTTCTCAAGGGAGCTGAAAACGACCACGAGAAAAAGCTCTTCAAAATGCTTTGTCAGGAGGAAGCCCGCCACAAACTGGCAATCGAAGGCATGTTGGATGACTTCATGGCTGAAATGGGCGACTGAAAGCGAAAATGGCTCCGGGGAGCACCAGTGATCGCTGTCCTATTTTTGCTGCCCCCCATGCTTCTGGTATAATAATTGCTCCTTTTATGTACGTTGAGGTTTTAGCCCCGTGCCGCTGACGGGGCTATGGACCTAACCGACAGTAAAAGGAGGAGCACCATGACGGAATTGAAAGCAAGCCCGGTTCTGGATAAAATGGTTCAATCCGCCCATATCTGGGTAAAGGACATAATGTATGAACTTAATCTGAGTGATCCTGATCAGGCGTACCATGTGCTGCGCACCACACTGCAGGCTCTGCGGGACCGTCTGCCGCCTGCCGAGGCAGTGCATCTTGGAGCTCAATTGCCCACATTAATCCGCGGGGTATATTACGAAGGCTGGAAGATTGCAGACAAGCCGCTGAAGATTCGCAAAAAAGAAGAATTCTACGAACATATCTCCGAACTCTACAATGCACCGCTGGCAGTGGAACAGGAAACCGCCGCTCGTGCGGTGTTCAAACTGCTGTACCACCACCTTTCCGAGGGAGAAGTTAAAAAGATTAAAGAAATAACTCCCGTAAAACTACAGGAATTATGGCCACATAAGGTGTGACATCACGGAGAGAACAGTTGAACTATTGCTCTTCAGCTTTTGCATTCTTTCTGCACCCTGCGTTCCGTTCAGATCAAAGATGCCGGTAGCAAACGAAAAAGACTTGCCCGATTGCTGTTCTCTTCTAAACATATCCATAGCCTCACACGTCCTGTCCTGACAAGCAGGATTTGTCTCATATCGCAGGACGCCGGAATCTGTTGGCAGATTCCGGCGTAATATAAAAGAGAGCTGCCGGCTCCTTTTGCACCCTCACCTGTTATATTACCGGTCCTACGGCACAATGAGAAAAAAGATCGCAATAATACTCTCTCTTGTTCTGATGGGTTTTACTCAGAATCTGCAGGGAGAAATAATTGAAAACGGTGAAATTAACGGCCTGATTTCGGAATTTTTTCTCTTTATATCGCAGGAAAATTATACCTCTGCTGCTGAGCTTTTCCACTATCCACCTGAATATTCCCCTGAACAGCGTCAACACGACCTTGAGGGGGTAGCGCTATTGCTTAGTGCTTTTACCGGAAGCTTTGGTCAAATAAACAGAACGAGCATCAACACCAAAGAAGCGGAGATTTTCGGCCTTCAGGTAGGGGGTGGCAATCTGCAATATTGGCAAAAACATCGGCAGACTTTATCGCTTGTTTATCAGGTTGATTTTTCTAATTATGGTAACGGCTTTATAACCTTCACCATTTGCCATCTGCACCAAAAATATGAGATACGCGAGGTCAACTATGGGCTGTCTGCCTCCCAGGACAGTTCCACTCTCTTGTTTAAAGACGCATTTAATTATATTCATTTTGAACTTGGAAATTAGCTCTGAGTGATTGCCTCTTGTTTCTTTTGATTTAAATACGTTCCGGTCTGATATTTGCTCTACCTCTTATAAGATTATCAGATATTACAACCACGACAGGAGGAAAAACATGAATCGAATACAAGCATTCTTTTTCACATTTATTCTTTGTACAGTGATACCTGTTCCCGGCTTAGCCCAGCAGGATCAGAACGAAACAACAAAGAGCGTCAAGGCTTCTTTCAAAAAAACGGTAGCGGTTCTGCATCCAACCGAAGGCAATACTTCATCGGGAACAGTGACATTCACCAAAGTAGAAGAGGGAATTCGTATAGAGGCAGATCTCTCCGGACTCCGCGAAGGAATGCATGGCTTTCATATTCATGAGTATGGTGACTGCACCGCTGCCGACGGAACTTCTGCCGGAGGGCATTTCAATCCCGCAGGCAGCCCACATGCAGGCCCCGAGGACAGCCCAAGACATGCCGGCGATTTAGGGAATGTTACAGTGGGTGCCGATGGCACTGCCTCATATAGTCGTGTAGATGACATTATCTCTTTCCAAGGGGATCACAATATTCTTGGGCACGCGGTCATAGTCCATGAAAAGAAAGACGATCTCTCTTCGCAGCCGACAGGAGATGCGGGAGGTCGTCTCAGTTGCGGAGTTATCGGCATCGCCAACACTGAAAAAGAGTAAAAGACCTGCTTTTCATCATCTCCAATGGGTCATGAAATCAACCCCATCCGGTGAGTTAACCACTGTCCTCCGGAAAAATTCTTCTGCACATGTGCATGGTTAATGTGTTCGTTGATGGTGCCGCTTTCCAATTATTCCCTCTGCGGCACCATCCCGCCACCCACAGCGCGACAGCCGAAAAGATGCCGGTACGGGATACGGGAGCAGCCGAAACTCGGGTTGGAGCGAAAAAGAAATGACTCAAATTCTTCTTCTTTGCCTGCTGACTCTGGCAGCCTCCATTATCGGGACAGCGACGGGATTCGGGACATCTACGGTCATGATTCCGCTCATGGTGTTGTTGGTGCCACCCCCTGTCGCTCTGCTTTTTGTGGGCATTATACACCTCTGCGGTGATATCTGGAAGATGCTTCTCTTCAGACGGGGGTTTGACTGGAAGCTGATCATTGCCTTCGGCCTGCCCGGTATAGCGGCCAGTTTTCTCGGCGCCTCACTCTCCCTGCAGACAGAGATCATTCCGCTGCAGCGCATTTTGGGGTTTTTTCTGATTCTCTACGTTGGTTTTCTCCTGGTCAATCATCGGTGGTCCTTACCTAAGACCAGCATTACTGCTGTTAGCGGAGGCCTGCTCTCCGGTCTCTTCGCTGGTTTTTTCGGGGTTGGTGGTGCCGTTCGGGGCGCCTTCCTTACCGCTTTCAACCTCGACAAGGAGGTGTATATTTTCACTTCCGGCCTAATTGCCATGTTTATTGATCTTACTCGTGTCACTCTATATATTTCAGGAGGTACGCGGCTGCAGGAAGACTTAACGACAGCCCTTTTTCTGAGTATTCCGATTTCATTTGGCGGTGCATATCTTGCCAAAAGTTTTCTGGACAGAATGCCGCAGAGGTTTTTTCGAATATTCATTGGAATTTTTCTCGCCCTTGTCGGTCTCAAACTATTGATCTGGAATTGATATGATTTCCTGGAAGAATTGAAGTTGCAGAGATGCTAGATGAGAATCAATGAAAAGCCTGCTTTTTTGTCAGAAGGTGAAGTTGAAGCATCTGAGACACCCACGCATGCAACCTTTATGTTGCATTAAACCGCATCTTAAATGTTCATTACCTATTCGTCATCCTTTATTATCAGTAGCTTTCGCCTATCGATACATAAATGCTGCACCTTGATTTTCAGGATTAAATATTCCCTTATAGCCTTGAGCAGGCTGTTTGTCTTAGAATTATATTTTCCCAGATTTAGTATTCCGTAAACGGAGTGCAACTTTTACGTTGCCCCAGTATCTCAAAAGCTGATCCGTTGCCATGGAAAAATTACCCCAACCTCGGATACCTCTAGAGACAATATCCTGAAAATATAGAAATTATATTATTTCCTGTCCGGAGACAGGAAGAGCAGGCACGGTTACTGCTATATCCATCAACAAATGAGGACTTTATGAGAAAAATTCAAATTATACATATCAGCACATTTTTTCTGCTCATGGTTATCAGCGGTCCGGACAACGCCTGGGCATTGCAGTCTCATGGTGCACCCGAAGGTAATTATGTCCATCAGATGGCCCACCTTCTTTTCATGGTCGCACTTCTCTATCTCTATTGGCACACGAGGCGCACCACGGCATTGTCAAGCAGGGGCTGGAAATTTCTGCAGACATTCTGCCTTGTTTTTGCCTGCTGGAATATCGTCGCTTTTCTTGGACATGAAGCTTTTGAATCTTTATCTTCAGCTGATTTTCAGCAAACCGGTACGTTGAATGAACAAATTGCCGGACCAATAACCCCCGTGAAGGTTATCTATTTTTTAACAAAAATGGACCACCTCCTCTTCGTTCCCGCATTATGGGCATTGGTTATAAGTCTCAGAACATTTTATCATGACGCCCTTCGTGAGGAGAAAAGATGAGCACTCTTCCTCTTTTCCCTGCAGTCATTATTGACTTCCTGGGTTCGGCAACGGCAATTGCGCTCTCCTTTCTGGCTTTACGCTATTCCTGGTCGCTGATCAGATTGCAGCCAAACAACTTCATATGGGGCTTTCTTTTCTATTTCTGTATTGCCATGGCGGCCTTTTCTCTGTCTCGAGGTGTAGGCCATATTATCAAAATTTTACTGATCTTTGGAAATCGTAATGATATCTGGCATCTTCTTTCTCCTTTTTCCGGAGGAATCAATACCATGCTTATGATATCGGCGGCTGCGGTAACTATATATTATCACAAGGGACTACAAGCATATAAAGCCATCAGATCGGAAGCGGAAAAACTCTCAGAGGCTAACACCAGACTTTCCAACAGTGCGGAGCAGCTGCAGATGCTCAATACTCACCTGGAAGAGATGGTGGAAAAACGAACCAAAAATCTCTCCGAGTCGGAAAAGAAATTCCGCAACTTCTTCGAGAACTCAAAAGATATCATATATTTCTGCGACAATGACGGCGACATCACCAGCATCAATACCAGCGGCAGAAATCTGCTTGGTTTAGATCCAGGAACAACGAAAGTCAATTTTTATGATCTATTCTGCCATGACAGTGACTTACTGAAATATTTAGACGAATTGCACCACAATGGCTTTGTCAGCGATCTGGAAATGGAATGTAAAGGAAAAGATGGTCCCACACGTCACATTCTACTCACAGCAAACGCCATTTATAACGAGAAGGGCCAAATGATCGGTTGCGAAGGCATAGGCAAGGATATGACCCGCCTGAAAACCATCACCGAGCAGCTCATCAATCACGAGAAAATGGCGTCGGTCGGACAAATGGCGGCAGGCGTTGCCCATGAGATCAATACGCCATTGGGCATCATCCTCGGCTATACCCAGCTTTTGATGGATGATTTTGATGAAAACTCAGAGGATTACAGCAACCTCAAGGTTGTTGAACGTCAAACCAGGGCTTGCCGGAGAATTGTTGCTGATCTTCTTAAATTCTCCCGCCAGGCGGAAAGTTTCAAGACCTCCCTGGATATTAATCTCATCATCCAGGAAGTACTGGCAGTCACCGAGCATACTTTGAACATCCATGGGGTCACGGTACTTAGAAAATTTGACCAGAATCTACCGATGGTCTTTGGTGATTCCGAAAAGCTGCACCAGGTCTTTATAAATCTCTTCAACAACGCCCAATATGCCATGGTTGAAGGGGGGAAAATTATCATCATTACTTCCGCATCCAAGGAGGAAGTGGTGATCACGGTAATGGATAGTGGATCCGGTATCCCGGATGCCATTAAAAACAAAATCTTTGATCCATTCTTTACCACCAAGGATGTCGGCAAGGGGACAGGACTCGGGCTGTCGGTGTCCTACGGTATTATTCAGGAACACGGCGGCACCATCAGCGTCAAAAGTCCGGTGGAGCATCCCGAGACGAGGGAGCCGATGCAGGGAAGCGCTTTTTATATCAGGTTGCCCGCTACCGGCGTTGCCAACCATGAAAACGAGGAGAACCTATACAATGGCGGAAATACTGGCATTAGATGACGTACTGGATGCAGTTATCCTGGTCAAGAAAATACTTTCACGACAAGGTCATAATGTCCGGACCTTCACAGAGGAAGATGAGGCGATTGATTATGTTCGCGATCACCATGTCGATCTTGCTATCCTTGACATAAAACTCAAAAAAATGAGCGGCGTTCAAGTGCTCGCCGAAATGATAAAAATTCGTCCCGATATCAAGGTCATCATGCTGACGGGATATCCTACCATCGAGACGGCACGGGAGGCAATGGAACTCGGCGCCGGTGAATATTGCGTGAAACCCATTGATAAAAAGGAACTGGAAGACAAAGCGGCGGAGGTTCTGGCCCGTTGATTAACCTGTTTCAATTCTTTGAATCTGTAACCAGAGTAAGGACGCTGGCGCACCGCACCTGTCCGTCAACCCCTTCCTCTGGGATATCAACTGCACTCCGTTACGCTAGGATCGCTGGGTACCCAAGGTTGAGATCACCTTCAGCAGGGATAGTCTTGATCAGGATCTTGCACCGGCATGTGCCGCCAAGTGCTCCACCCATGTAAAACCTGTAGCATTGCAGCCTGTACACTACCATTGCAAAGAACCCGTTTAATATATTTCTACAAAAAAACATATAGATGAGCAAACAGCAACGACAGAAAGAGAAAGACTACCTGGAGGTTTTCCAGGAAGTCACCCGGCTTATCAGCAGTGTCCATGACCCCCAGGAGGTCATGGATCTGGTGGTCCGGCGTCTCCCGGTTCTGCTCGAAGTAGATGCTGCAACGATCAGGCTTCTTGATGGCGGCACCAACAGATTTGTTCTGGGTGCGGCCTGGGGAGTCTCTGATGAATACCTCTCGAGATCAACCATAGATACATCAGAGGTGATGAATGCCCTGATGAAGGGTGAACCTACGGCGCGAACGGACATAGACATAAGTTGCGATCATGACAGCTGTGCTTTTATATCCCGGGAAGGAGTGAAGAGCGCCATGTCTCTTCCTATACTTTACAAGGGCCAGGTTACCGGTCTGATGCGGCTTTTGACCAAAGATACCAGAGAATTTTCCCAATCGGAAGTAGCCTTTGCCATGTCGCTTGCGGAACAGGTCGGGATGGCAATCTCAAACAGCAGGATGTTCCAGGAGCTGAACAACCAGGTGGCTTTTTTTCGTGCCCAGCACGAAATCTCTAAACTGGTGAATTCAACTCTGGACCTGGATCGGATACTCAGTACAATCGTCGATAAGCTACCAGGAATTCTTGGAGTTACCGGCTGTACTATCCGCCTGCTCCACCCTGCCACCAACCGGCTTGAGCTGGTGGCGGCATCAGGCCTTTCCCAACAGTACCTCAACCGGGGCAGTATCAGCCGGGAAGATTCCATCTTCAAGGTGTTGAAGGGCGAACCGGTGGCGATTTACGATGCCGCCAGTGATCCGCGGGTCGACTATCACCAGGCTATTCAGGCTGAAGGAATAAAATCAATTCTGGCTATTCCCATAAAAAATCATCAGGAGATTATCGGGGTGCTGCGCCTGCTCAGCAACAGGCACCGCATATTCTCTCCAGGCGACATCAATTTTGCGGTCAACGCAGCGAAGGAGGGTGGTAATGCCATCGAAAAGGCCAGAACCCATCGCCAAACGACCCTGCTTTTCAACCAGATTGAAGAGCATGAACGTTTTCTGCAGACCATCCTCGATTCAATGTGGATGCAGCTTCTGGTCGTCGATCCGGACAAACGGGTGATAATGGCAAATAAGCATTTTCTCTCCACCCAGGGTTATAGCGAAGGTGATGTTCTCGGTAAACTGTATACCATGATTTCACCATGGCAGACCGAGGATTACGAAAACAGCCTCCTGGATCAGGTGCTTTGCAGCCTTAAGCCCATAAAGGTTGAAGAAGAAAACCGTCATGGAGACCGGGACACCTGGTATGAACGGTATCTCGCTCCCATCCTTGATGAAAAAGGCAACGTAGAATTCATTATCGAGGCGGTGCGTGACATCACCGACCAAATGCTGCTCGAAAAGGAAAAAATGGAGCGCATGAAACTTCAGGGAGTGATTGAGATGGCAGGCACCGCGGCCCATGAACTTAACACTCCGCTCTTTACCGCACTCGGCATGTCCGAACTAGTTCGTGATGAGCTGACCTCCGCGGAAACACTCAATGATATGGATATGATCATTCGCAACATGAGAAAGATGAAGAATCTTATCCAGACAATGACGGCTGTAACCGGATATGAATCACAGGAGTATGTTGGGAAAACCAAGATAGTAACTTTAAGAACCAACAATCACAGCAGAAACAAAAAGACATCACATAGAGAGGGAGTTGAAAAAGATGATTGAAATGGGCATTTCCGCAGCACAGACGACAGTTGAAAAGATGAAACATTTTGCGGCATCTCCATTAGGAATTTTCTTCTATGCCGCTGTACCCGGTATGGTAGGCATCATCATCCTGCTGGGCTTTATGGCTGCAGTGATATTTCCTTCCGATTTACCCAATACCCTGCCTTTTATCATCGCCTTCAATAGTGCCGCGAGTGGCTACGGTCTGGTTGACAAAGGCGGAGACAATTACCCCGGCAAGCGACCAACTCTGTTCATCATCGCCTTGGTAATGACGGTAACCGGCTGCAGTGCTATTACCATCTTTTGCCCGTGGGAAAGTCTGGTGGAAGGAGAGCGTTATTTCATCTGCGCCTCATCGGCGATAATATTTACCTTTTTCGGCGCCTGGCTCGGCTCTAAGAGCAAGAAGCTAAGTAAACCATCATGATCATTAATTCAAGGAGAGGAGGTATTCATTAAAAATCTTCGGTATTAGCATGTATGCACAAATCGAACACATTTAATTTTAGGGAGGAAAACAGCATGAAATTTGTGCGCATTCCATTTATTGCAGTTTTGACAAGTCTTACATTTTTATTGTTAGCAAGCTACACCTTTGCTCAAGTTGAAGTAACAACGGACGGTAAAGCCGGTGATATCGTAACTATAAAGGGCAGCATACAACCAGGGGAGGAATTGTATTTAGCCGTAGCACAGCAGGACGAGTTTCAACCCTCGGAAGCGAATATGCCTCACGAAGAAAGCAAGTTCGCGAAAGAAACACAGAAGGGAAAGTTTGGCATGGAGACATCCATTCCTCCGCTCTATTACATTCTTACCACCAACCCCACTGCCTTTGGCAAGAGAGTTGATGATACCAGATTCGGCGGCCCTTCGGTTTTTCTCGGCAAGGGAAGGACTAAAGGACTTTATTCAACTTACAGCTATCTGCTTAAAGACGATTTCGATACAATCGATGAAACAGCCAGAGCTGGCCTAGGACCTATAAGCTCCTCAGATCAGTGGAATTTTTTAAAATGGGCCAACGAAACCGCATACGGTATAAATACTATCGTCAAGGAAGGAAACCGGGTGGGCAAGATCGTTATCTTCTCCAGAACCGTTCTTCAGGACGAGTCCAGCGGCAACTACTGGGATAAAGGCACGTCTATTGATCTCGACAAATCAACCGGTAATTTTACCGCATCATTCAAGAGCTTTCGTCACACCCCTCCGGGGACCGGCTTCGACGTCTATGTTAACGGGACCAAAGCAGAATCTTTTTCACTTGAAGGCAAGGGATTCTGGCTGAAAAAAGGGTATCGCTACATGAATCCGCTGTGGATTGTCATCGGTGCAATTCTGGTCGGAACCTACTTCTCCATGATCGGCGCCGCCGGTGGTATGCTGATGGCTGCCTTCCAGGTATTGGTCGTCAATACCATGGGTCCCGTGGGAGTCAATGCCGCCAATGTGCTCAAGCCCTCCAATATGGCCTTGACTCTTTTTTCTCCCCTCGGATCGTTTTATCGCTTCGCGGTCGTTGAAAAACGGGTAGCCTGGCCGGTAGGAATCTCCTTCGGTGTGGGTATTTTCATTGGTAGCATCTGGCTCGGCAAATATGTTTCAGCATTATTGCCGATGCAGGCCTACAAGGAATGGCTGGCGGTCCTGGTGGTCATAATGGGCATCAAAACCCTGACCGAAATGACACCAAAGGCCATGAACAAGCGAAAGAACATCAAGGCCATGACCCAAAAGTTTAACGCTGCAGTGAAAAAGGCCAAAGAAACCGGCGAAGCCATGGAAATGGGCTCTATTGAGCCGGTCAAAACCGGGTTGATGGATTACCGATTCAAGTTCTGGGGCGAAGAATTTAGAATTAACCCGCTGCTCTTTGCCTTTCTCGGTATCTTAATAGGTATTGTTTCACGGTCCTTTGGTATCGGCGGCGGTTTTCTGCTGGTGCCGGCGATGACAACCCTTGGGGCACTGCCCATGTATGTCGCCGTACCTATTTCTCTGATCGGTACATGCTTTTCCAGCATCGGTTCCTTCGTGGGCTACGCCATGATCGGCTATTGGCCTGACTGGGTGCTTGCCGGAGCAATCATTATCGGCGGATTTGCCGGAGGTATGCTCGGTAGCCGCGCTCAGAAGCTGTTCAGTGAAATGCAGCTGAAGGTCGTTCTGGCCCTTACCCTATTCTTCCTGTTCTTCCGTTTCTTCAAGATTGAAGTTTGGATTTAAGGTAGTATAGGATTACAAGGTTAAGCCGGGAAAGTTTCTCTCCCGGTTTAACCGTAAAAACACCAAAAGAATGAGTTTATCACCATGGAAGCATTTCTTGACACATTGTGGGAATATCTGGCAGCTGCTATGCAGTTCGTGGGCCAGACGCTTTTTGCCCTACTGCAGAATCTGCATTTTCTCGGCCCGCTTGTGGTCATCTCCCTGCTGGCTTTGTGCACGGTTGCTATCACCAAACTTCTCAACCGGCTGATCATCACCAAACGCTATATCATGCTCGAGAAGGAATATCGCCAATGGTTTGAATTGCGGCAGGAAGCCATGAAATGGGAGGATCGGGAAAAAGGCCGAAAGCTTGCCCGAAATATCGATCAGGCTGAACTCAACCGGGCCTATTACGACTATTTTTTTGAAGGTTTCCTTCTTGGTATAGCCCGCAAGATACTGCCGATATTTTTTGTTTTCGCGTTTATCAACGAGTTTTACAGGCCAAGCCGGATGATTGAAATCTTCGGCAGAGACTATATCCTGCAGGCGGGAACAAGCAACGGGGAACCGATCCTGATCGGCGCTGTCTTCTGGTACTTTATTTCTTTGATTGGAGGTTATCTGCTCTGGTCTGTTGCGGCCCGACTGTTAAGGAACTTCGGTTGCGAGAAGCATACATCACTTTACAGACAGGCCGAGGAAACCAACTGTTAATTCGATGACCTGCCAAAAACCTGTGCCTTGTAAATCGAGCTTTTTAGCTTGTCATCTGAGAGCCTTCGCGGCAACTTTTTATGAGATTATCAGCTCAATACGTATCATTTCCTGCAAATGCGTTATACCTTATGAGATAAAAGATGCTGCTCAACACTCTTTTCAAGCACTGGAGTTATCGGATCTTTGCGCCCGGGACACTTCTACGTGAAAAATATGAGGCCCTGAAAAGACTGCTGCGCTATGACATCGACTGTCATGAACAAATGGCTGATTTCCAGGAACTTCTTCATGGCGAGCAATACCTGGATTTAGCCGGTATCCGGCTGCGATTCACCCGTTTTTCCGCAGAGGTCGCCGGTATGATCGATGCCCTCGACACCATGGCTCCCGGACGCTTTCCATCACTCAAGGACTACCATCGAAAGTTTGATTTTTATACTCGCTTTTTACTCGCTCCCCCGAAAATTGATGCCGGCCCACCTTTTGTCCTCTCCCTGCAGGAAGTAAATACCAACAGCAAAAACATTGGCAACAAAGCCAGACATCTCGGCATAGTGCAGCACAATCTCGACTGCCCCGTCCCACCGGGATTTGCCATTACCACCAATGGTTATCACTACTTTATCGAGAATAATGACCTGCGTCCTCAAATTGACACTCTGTTGGCCCAAGTTGATATAGAATCACACCACTCGCTGCAGCACGTTTCGAAAAGCCTTATGGAATTGATTCGCAAGGCCGAAGTGCCGCGCGATCTGGAAAGCGAGATCCACAATGCTGTTGATGCCTGGCAGCAAAACAACCGCCGGATCGAAGTTGCTGTGCGCAGCAGCGCCGTCAATGAGGATGCTGAATTCTCTTTTGCAGGGCAATATGACACGCTGCTTCACATCACCCGTGACAATATCACCTCAGCCTATAAAGAGGTTCTCGCCTCGAAATATTCACCGGAATCTATTTCATACCGCATCCGCAGGGGACTCGGCGATGAAGAGACAGCCATGTCTGTTCTGGTACAGGAGATGGTCAACGCCGAATACAGCGGTGTCCTATACACCAGCGGCATAATTCATGATGCGGACCAGGATCATCTCCATCTTCACGTCACCAAAGGGCTTGGTGAGCAGCTGGTTGGCGGCGCTGTGATCCCGGAGCACTATGTGATAAGCAGACACACTCCCCCGGTAATTCGCTGCCCGGAAACAGAGTCTCCATCTCTTACCGATGATCAGGTCTGCGAAATTACCCGCTGGGGCTTGGCTATCGAGAAATTGTTTGGTCACCTACAGGACATAGAATGGGCTTTGGATGGTAGCGGACAGCTCTATATCCTTCAAGCCCGACAACTGCATAATGCCACCCCCAATGAGGGTACCGCCGCCGATATCATAGAGCACGGGCATCATGAAATTATACTTGAAGGCTGTGAGCGAGGTTCATCCGGAGTAGGAAGCGGCAGGATATATCTTTTGAGCAACGGACGTCGCCTTGAGGATATGCCGATGGGTGCTGTGCTGGTTACGGATAATACTCCCGCCGATCTCGCCGGAATACTTCATCGGGTTGCTGCCGTGCTTTCCCAAAAAGGCAGCAGGGCCAGCCACTTCGCCACGGTTGCCCGTGAGTCACGCATTCCTTTTCTTACCGGTATCACCGATGCAAATAGCCGCTTTGAACATGACAGCACTGTTACCGTGGACGGCAGCCGAGGGGTAGTATACCATGGAAAGGTTGACTCACTGCTGCGGCAGGATTCAAGTTCATCATCAAAAAACACATATAACAAAACCCTTAAGGACGTATTGAAGTTTATAACTCCCCTTGAACTCATAGATCCGCAAGATGAAAACTTCTCGCCGGAAGGCTGCCGCTCAATGCACGACATTATTAGATTCTGTCATGAAAAGGCACTGCTTTCCATGTTTTCTGCTGGTCGGCCGGTCACCGGGCGCGGCGCTTTAAGACTTATAGCAGACATATCGCTCGATGTATTTCTATTTGATGTGGATGGTGGTCTTGACTTGGAAAAATTAACGAAACAGGGAGCACCGTTGGCGGCGGTAACCTGCCTGCCGTTTCAAGCACTTTGGCAGGGCTTGAGCCATCCGGACGTGCATTGGAAGCAAAAGCCTTTTGACTGGGAAGCCTATGATAAAATCGAACTTGCCGGTGGTGTGCCACCACGCAAAGACAGTTTTGCTTTTGCCAGTTATGCGGTGATAGGCTCCGACTACCTGCATTTCAATATCCGTTTCGGCTATCACTTCACTATAGTTGACGTATTGTGCGGTGAAGATAGCGATAAAAATCACTGTATGTTGCGTTTTGCCGGCGGCGGTGGTGATTATCACCAGCGATCTTTGCGCATAAATTTCCTCACCCAAATTCTTGAACAGCTTGATTTTCTGGTTGAAAAAAAAGGCGATCTGCTTGAGGCGAGGATCCTGAAAATCGAAAATGTTCTTCTCAGACGGAAGCTCGACATGCTCGGCCGTCTTCTTGGAGCTACAAAGCTTATGGACATGGTGCTCAGGGACGAAGAGATGGTTTCACAATGCGTCGATGAATTTTTTAAAGGAAACTACTCATTTTCCCAGGAAGGTTGAGAGTTGCTTGCCATTTTTCCTAAAATTATTAGAATCATATCATGTCTCATTATCCTGTCACCTGGATCACCGCAAATATAGGCGCAGGGCGAGCCCCTCAGTCCTTTGATGAACTGAAATCCATCAGGGAACAGGGGATAGGCGCCATAATCAATCTATGCGGAGAATATAGTGATCTACATGAACTGGAAGAACAATCCGGTCTTGAGGTATTGTGGATACCCGTTGCCGATGAAACTGCCCCCACCATGTCAGAAATGGAGAGGGGACTTGAATGGCTCGATGAAGCTGTCTATCTAGATAAAAAAGTGCTGATTCACTGCCGTCACGGTATTGGCAGGACCGGTACTTTTATCACCGCCTACCTCCTTCGACGCGGTTTTGATTTAAAGAAAGCCGGCAAAATCCTTAAAGCCACACAGGCAAACCCCACCAACTTTTCACAATGGTGGCTGTTGAGAAAGTTCGGTAAAAAGGAAGGACAGCTGCTATATGGGGAGCCAACTCCTGAAAACCGAAGTGGTCTGGATCTAAGCGAATTTTATGACCGTTATGAGCGCCTCATCGAAAAGGCAGAGGCTTTGTCTGCAGCAGGTTCTGCATTCCAATCTTCCCCCACATATTGCTCCGCTGCCTGCCCGCAAAACTGCCGGCCCTCTTTTTCTCTTGAACTTATCGAGGCGCTGTACCTTCATCACAAGGTAAATACCATCCTCACGACTTTGCAGCGGCAAACTGTGCTCCAAAGAACTGAGATAATGCGTAAATTCACAGACAAGAGCAGGGAGAGGACCGATACAGAGGCAGACTCTGCTGAAGATGCAGAGTTACATACCAACTGCCCTCTACTGGAAGACAAAACCTGTCTGCTTTACCGCTATAGGCCGTTACATTGTCGCCTCCAGCATTCGGACGCAAGCCCGAATGAGATTTCCGCAATGAAAGAAGAGCTGTCCCGCTTATCGAAGGAGGTGTTCTTGAATATTTTTGGTAAGTACAATGACAAAAATCCTCCCGCCGTACCTATTCAGGACAGTATATCAGGAAGATTTATCCAAAACTATTTCAGGCTACTGGTTTCAAATGGAAAAAGCGGGAAATAATATATCTCCAGATCTTACAATCATAGAGAAATCTGAAAGATTGGTAATGATCGTTGATGACGAGCCGGACATGCTCTCCATGCTGCGTCTCGTCATAGGCAAAAAATGTGCCTGTGACATAATAACAGCTCAATCTGGTCTTACCGCTCTGCAGCTTTTGGAAAAATACCGGCCGGATGTAGTTGTTACGGATATAAAAATGCCTGACCTTAACGGCCTTGAACTTCTCAAAAAAATCAGGAAGCGCGACGGAACAATCTCCATTGTTGTTATGACCGGATACGGCACTATCGACATGGCCGTTCAGGCTCTGAAAGACGGTGCTTTCGATTTTCTGGAGAAGCCGTTCGACAAAGATCGCATCGTCAGGGTCATTAATAACTGTCTGGAGCGAACCGCATTATTGCGCACCAACTTGCAGCTTCGGGAAAAACTCAACAATCTGGACCAGCCCGAAGGTTTTGTGGGCCAAAGTCCAGCTCTTAAAAAGGCTCTGGATCTGCTCGCCAGGGTGGCCGATACCGATGCCACCGTGCTTATTCGAGGCGAGAGCGGCACAGGTAAAGAACTCGCAGCCCGGGCGCTGCATAATCTCAGCAGACGCCGAGAGCAGCGGATGATCACCGTCAACTGTCCGGCTCTGCCTGAAAATGTCCTGGAAAGTGAGCTATTCGGCTACAGCAGAGGGGCCTTCACTGGAGCGATGCAGGAAAAAAAGGGGCTGTTTCTTGAAGCTCACGGCTCAACCATTCTCCTCGATGAAATCGCCGACATACCGGTATCGATACAGACAAAACTCCTACGCGTCCTGCAGGAGAAGGAAATTCAGGCACTGGGGCAGAACAAGACGATCAAGGTTGACGTCAGGGTGGTTGCCACCACCAATCAGGATCTGGAGGCTAAAATAAAGGCAGGTGAATTCCGTGAAGACCTTTTCTATCGCCTCAATGTGGTTTCCGTGGTGATGCCGGGATTGAAGGAAATGAAGGAGGATATTCCCCTGCTCATTCACCACTTTCTTGCCAAGTTTCAAAAACACTATGAACGACAGGATCTCACCTTGCCTCCGGAGATACTTCACTATCTTTATCAGCGGGAATGGCAGGGCAATATCCGGGAGTTGCAGAATATCATAAAGCGGCTCGTTCTTGTGGCCCCGCAGGGCAGGATGCAGCTCTCCGATCTGGGAATAATGGAAGAGTTCCAGGATACCTCTGCAGAAAAAAACCATTCTGCCGGGTTCAGGGATCTTCATGATTATAACTTCAATGAAGCAAAGGCTAAAATCATTCAACGATTTTCAGAAGACTATCTGCGCAACATCCTCACCATCCATGGCGGTAATGTAACTGCCGCCGCGGCCGCCTGCGGTTTGGAGCGGCAGGCTCTGCAGCGCATCATGCGCCGCTACGGCATTGCCTCCGCAGACTTCAAACAGCCCGGAAAATCCAGGTAACCAGAAAAGCCTCATACTGCACCGCGGAGGCATCCGCGGTGCATATCATTTATCCTTGAGCTGCCCGAAGAGATTGAGTAAAAAGGCCGTTTTTCAAGGTGGTCTTACAGCTTTCCTGCTTTATTCAAGGCCCAGACGCTCCCTATGTAGGACACATAGATCAGCACCGGCCAGAATATCAAAAGGACCAGATCCATTGCTATCTCCTTAAAAATCAATAGTAGTAGGTATTATCGCCGCTGACATCTTCAACGCCGATCTTCCTGGAGGCCATCTGCTTCCAGACGTAGGTGATGTAGGCGAGCACCAGCGGAATCATCAGGGCCACATAGGTCATAACCGTCAGGGTATAATGAGTCGAAGAGGCATTATAAATGGTCAGACCCGATTGCAGATCGACATTTGAGGGATAAAAGGCGGTAGCGTTGAAGCCGGCAAGGAAGAATACCGCCAGACCGACAAGAACAGTGCCGAGACCGCCGAACCAGATACCTTTAGTACTCGATTTCAGGCTGGTCAGGACGACCCCCCAGACAACCAGAAGAAGTCCGGCAATCAGCAATACCGGAATAGCCGGTACTGCCAGCATATTCTGCAGGTATTTGAAGGCGACCAGGCTTAAAACTCCATTCTGATCGGAACCATGACCATCAATGGTTAACAGCCTGAACAGAACGTAGAGAAGAAAAGGCAGCGCCCAGACGAAATTATTAATACAGGCCCTGCGCAATCTCTTTTCAAATTCCGGTAGCGAGGCAAAATCTATGCTGTTAACCAGATACATCGCTCCCAGCACTCTGGCATTGAACACAAGAAAAAGCCCCAGGGAGAGATTAAAGAGTGAAAATGCAGCCTCCAGTCCCCTGAGCGAGTTGGTCCAGGTAACCTGGTTATAGTCATTGAGAAGGAAGTTTGAGCCCGTGAAGAAGGTTCCCACGGCCGCCCCGATCAGCAGTATCCCCAGGGAACCGTTGATCAACAGAAAAAACTCATAGGTGCGTGCGCCGAGAAAATTCCCTTTCTTCCTTCGATATTCATAACTTACCGCCTGCACTATGAAGGTGAACAGTATACAGATCCAGACCCAGTAAGCGCCCCCGAAGCTTGTCGCATAGAATAATGGAAATGCCGCGAAGAAAGCTCCCCCAAAGAGAACCAGGGTAGTGAAAGTCAGCTCCCACTTATGCCCCAGCGCCGTTAATACCAGCGACTTCTCGGTTTCGCTCTTAGCGACTTGCCAGAGCAGGGTCTGGCCGCCCTGTACAAAGTTGAGAAAGAGGAAAAGGCCCCCGATAACCGAGATCAGCACCCACCAAATTTGTTGCAACTGCACAAGATCAAGACTGCCTATCATCGTATACCTCCTCCGGTCCCTTTTTTATCTGGTTCAACATGATCATGACTTCAGCGATAAGCAGTGTCGTGAAGATTGCCGCGAACATAAAAAATGTAATCTGTACATTCCCCGCTGAAATATTGGTCGCCCCGAGTGCCACGGGCATCATATCCTGAATGATCCAGGGCTGCCTGCCGACTTCGGCCACCACCCAGCCGGCCTGGGAGGATACCAATGCCAGAAAAAAGGAAAGCAGACCGACACGGAGCAGAAGCTTCTTCTCCTGCAGGGTGTCCTTCATGGCATAATAGAGATAAGCGGCAGGGATAAGGAAGAAAAAGGCGGCTAGAAAAACCATGATATGAAAGGCATAGAAGGTTGTCTGTACCGGCGGTACACTATCTTCAGGTTTTTCAAGATAGCCGTATCCCAAGTAATCCCTGTTGACGTCAAATCTGGTCAAAGATAACTCCGCCCCCTTCTGATCTTTGGCTTTAAGGGCTTCCTTGTAGGCCGACAGATCGGTTACCGCCTGTTTGCCGCGTTTCATTTTTTCTTCAACGCCGACGATATTCTCTGCTTCATTCCCCCAGATCAGATCTTCGATTCCGGGAACAAAGGCATTGGCATCATGTTTTGCCAACATAGAGAGAACCGAGGGTATCTTTATCTCAAAAAGAAACGGATCGGCAGAATCACCCGGAATCTTGTTTGGATTCAGGACACCTACCGCAACTATGCCGGCATTGCGTTCTCCCTCATACAATCCCTCGTAGGCAGCAAGCTTCATGGGTTGCGTTTCGGCGTTAAGCACTGCGGACTGATCACCGGTCATTCCGGTCAGAACGATGGACAGCAGACCAAAAACCGAGGCTATGATAATTGATTTTTTGGCCATCTCGACATGTCTTTCCTTGAGGAGGTAGTAGGAAGAGATAGTGATGACGAACATGGCAGCAACTATAAAACTGGATATCGTGGTATGGGTAAATTTGGTAATGGCGACCGGAGAGAGGAGAACCTCCCAGAAATTCTGCATCTCGAACCGTGCCGAATCGGGATTGAAGCCCATTCCCACGGGATATTGCATCCAGCCGTTTGCTACCAGGATCCAGAGGGCTGACAAATTTGCTCCGATGGCGACCATCCAGGTGGAAAAGAGATGAAACCCCTTGGAAACCCTGTCCCAGCCAAAAAACAAAACGGCAAAGAACGTGGCTTCGAGGAAAAAGGCAAATATGCCCTCAATGGCCAGAGGTGCGCCGAAGATATCGCCGACCATCCAGGAGTAGTTGGACCAGTTGGTGCCGAACTCGAACTCGAGAATGATGCCGGTGGCGACGCCTATGGCAAAGTTGATGCCGAAAAGCTTCAGCCAGAATTTGGTAATGTTCCGCCACTCTTCCTTGCCTGTGCGCACATAAATGGTTTCCATAAATGCACAGATAAATGAGAGGCCAAGAGTCAAAGGTACAAATATCCAATGATACATAGCCGTCAAGGCAAACTGAGCCTTGGCCCAGTCCACCATGCCAAGATCAATTTCGTTCATCTGGTTTCCTCCATTTCAGTCCGTCTTTGATCATTATTATTCCGTGTCAGCTGGTCCAGCACATGATCGGCCCGCTGCCGGTCTGTCTCAAAATTCGTATTAAGATAATTAGGGAAAAAGAAGAGTTTCAGTATGGCAAACATGACAATGAGTTTCAAGAGGATGATTTTCCATAAGGTTTTTCCCAGTGTCATCCGGCGAAAACCATCTACATAAAAATCGATAATGGTTTGCAGTCTTCCAAGCATCGTTTATCCCATATGAATCCTGAAGAGTTTCCCTGGAGAACAGAAAAAGCGATCGGAATTTTTGCCGGTCATAAATAATAATTTCGTAAAAAGTCGCCACGATGTCTGATGGCTGGCTAAAAAGTTCGATAAACAAGGCGCAATGTTTTTGGCAGGTCTTCGATTATACAGGTAGCAAAATCGAAGGCCGGCTAAAAACCTGCAATGCCGGAGATCGGGTTTTTTACGACGCCAGCATAAAGAACCAATTAAATAGACATACCATTTGCTTATCGTTTTTAATATAGAATGGATACATTTCCTTTGTCAATAGTAATAATTATTCGCATTAACATTTTTCATCCAGACAGCCGGCTACATCTTCATGGTTATCGATGTATCACACTGCACCCCGGTGGAAAATTCCTGGTGAGCGTAATACTCCAGGTCCTTTTCGACCTTTTAGTAAAATCATCCGCGCTGCTAATCGGATATGAAGAATGTCTCAGTGAATACTCTGGACATGGGAAACTGCCTGTCTATCACCTCAACAGCATCTCTTATCATTGCTCCATTTCCGCATAGATAAAAGGTATAGGTATCTTTTGGCAGACGCTCACGCAGGTAGGTGGTGACCCGACCACTGAATCCTTCATTCAGCTTTACCAGATTTTCTTCTTCATCCGAGAGACATGGTACATAGAGAGTTGCATTCTTCTGCAGTTCGTTCCTGTAATACAACTCGTTCACAGCGATTTCGCCATGGAGCATTATGTATCCTTTCACACCAGACAGACTATAGGAGACAAAAGGCGCCATTCCTGTCCCGGTAGCAACAAAAACTGCCCTGCCCCTGCCTGGCCGATACAAAAAATAGCCATACGGGGCGGAAATAGAAATGATATCACCCGTGTTCAATTCGGCTAGTCTGGGCGAGACAGTGCCGCCTGGAACAAGACGGATACAGATCGCCAGTGTGTCCTGCCCGGGTGAGCCCGCCAGGGAATATTCGCGGGAGAGTCCATCGATTACGCAGGATATTTTCTGACCGGGCAAAAAGGAGAAGCCGGCTGGTTTCTCCAGGTTCAATTCGAAAACACTCATGCTCAACCATCTTATCGCCTCAACACGAACACGATATTCTGTGGCGGTATGGTCACTCTTCATGCCAGGTGTAATCCGCGATTCCTTCACATTTATTAAGATATCTGGCGAGAACGAAGAAGTAATCGGATAGGCGATTGATATACCGCATAATTTCCTCCAGATTATCCGGACCCTCAGATTCAGCGCAGGTAATAATCGTTCTCTCGGCCCGGCGGCAGATGGCCCTGACCACTTGAGCCCAGGCTGCGGATTCATGGCCGCCCGGCAGTATGAAGGCATGAAGCGGGTCCAGATCCCTCTGCATTGCATCAATTTCCTTTTCCAGAAATTCGATCCGGGCTTTTTCCACATTCTGCAGAAGATGTATATCTCCTGATTCAGGGGATGTAGCCAGAATGGCACCTATGGCAAAAAGATCCCTCTGGATACTGCGCAAATTCCGCGAGAGAATATCTCTGCTGCCGTTCTGCGGGAGAACCGCCTCAATAACTCCGACAAACGAGCAGAGTTCATCAACCGTACCATACGCCTCTACCCGTATGGTATTCTTCTTCAGCCGTTCTCCCGAAAATAGGCTGGTTTTGCCGCTATCTCCCGTCCGGGTATAAATTTTCATTCAGCCTCCTGATCCTGATTGGTTGCATTAACTTTTTCCAAGTATACCCTTTTTTCACTAAAACAAAAAACCAGGAGGCAATTATGCTTTTGGAGATCATTTCACTTTATGATAATTCCGTAAAAAAGTGTCCGATATCAGATGGCTGGATAAAAGTTCGTTTATGTTTTTGGCAGGCAAGCCCTTCGACTATACAGGTCTATGTCGAAGGCGGCCTGCCAAAAACCTGCAATGCAGGAGATCGGGCTTTCTCGAAGTCGGAGTTTATGCCCGTATGGGTGCGTATCGGGACGCCATCACGCATGGGGTAATCCGCACTGGTCGATGGCGAGTTTTAAGAAGCCGCAGGATCAATCGGCCTGATCAATGGCTCGGCGGATGACATTGGAAAATTCATCAAGAGCAAGAGGTTTGAGGACAAGCTCCTTGATTCCAAGAGCCGCAATACTTTTACGGGAAATATTCGGACTGTAGCCGGTACATAGAACAATGGGCATTCCTGTTCTGATCGACAATATTTTCCCGGCAAGTTCAAAGCCTGTCATACCGGGCATGGTCTGGTCGGTAATGACGAGATCGAATGTATCCGGTGATTGCTCGAAGACATGCAGTGCATCCCTACTGCTGATGCAGGAAGTTACCTGATAGCCCATGAGCTCGAGCATATTTTTCACCATTTCCAGCAATGGTTCTTCGTCATCCACAAGAAGAATATGCTCGCTGCCGTAAGACAGCACATCGAGGGGTTCCTCTTTTTGGTCGCCCTCCCTGTTGACCAGAGGGAGGTAGACATGGAAAGCTGTTCCCTCATTATCTTTGCGATCCACATGAATTACTCCGCCATGTCCCTTGACGATACCGTGCACGATGGCAAGGCCCATTCCTGTACCCTTCCCCTTTTCTTTTGTGGTAAAATAGGGATCGAATATTTTCTCCAGATGCTCCTTATCAATACCATAGCCGTTATCTTCGACAATAAGATGGGCATACCCCCCCGGCTTGAGACCCAGGTCATGGTAGTACCGGTAATCCACATCCTCCCGGCAGAGCCCGATCATGAGTTTTCCACCTTTTTCCTCCATGGCATGAAAGGCGTTGGTACACAGGTTCATGATAATCTGATGATATTGTGTGGGGTCGGCTAAAATGGCACCGCATTGGGGATCGATATCCTGCACGATCTCAATGGTGGTCGGGATAGAAGACCGCAGCAGCTTTATGGACTCAACTAAAACCTGTGAGGGCTGCAGCACCACCTTCTCGATCTCGGCCTGACGGCTGAAGGAAAGTATCTGCTTGACCAGCTCTCTGGCTTTTCTGCCGGCTTCATGGATACGGTTAAGAAACTGCAGCTGCGGTGAACTTCTGTCGCAACTGTTTACGGCAAGATCGGCATTGCCTATTATGACACTTAAAACGTTATTGAAATCATGGGCTATGCCGCCGGCAAGTGCACCGAGAGCTTCCATTTTCTGAGCCTGCTGCAGCAGTATCTCAAGGTTTCTCTTTTCGTTTTCGGCAATAACCTTGTCGGTAATATCGTGTCCCTGGACGGTTATATACACCACTTTGCCGCTTTCATCCTTGACCGGCGACACAGAGCGATAAAGGAACCTGGTGCTGCCTTTGATGTCTGTAAAAGTAGCCTCGTCGCAGATACACTCTCCCTCGGCAGCCCTGTCTATGGCCCGGCGCAACTTCATATTTTCATCATCCTGGCCAACCCAGCAGATATTCCAGAGAAATTGACCGACAAGGCTTCCCGTGTAGATTCCACAGAGTTTCTGCGCCAATTTATTCAGTTCAATCACCCTGCCAGCCGGGTCAAGAATGGCCATGAACTGGAAGGATTGCTCAAACGCCGTTCTAAATCGCACCTCGCTTTGGCACAGCTCCTGCTGCTGCATGGAAATATGGTCGTTGGCGATCTGCAGCTCCTGTGCCTTATCCTTCAACCGCTTTCTCTGCTGGAAGAGTTCGACAAAAATCGAAACTTTGTTTCTCAATACTTCAGCAACAATAGGCTTAAAGAGATAATCGACCCCACCGCAGTCATATCCTTTGAAGACATGTTCCTGTTCGGGGTTTATTGCAGTGATAAAAATTATAGGGATCTGCCGGCTTTTTTCACGGCTGCGTATCAATTTTGCAGTTTCATAACCACCGAGCCCGGGCATCATGACATCCATCAGAATGAGTGCACAATCCACGCGCAAAAGACATTCCAGAGCTTCTTCACCTGAAGAAGCCTTAATTAAATTGATATTAAGATCTTCAAGAACTGCCTCGAGGGCGAGGAGATTTTCCGGTTTATCATCAACTCCCAGGATATTAATTTTCTTGCTCATAATTTAATTCGGCGGTCTTCGAGAGGAAAAGATCAATCAGCAACACCCGTTTTTATAATTGAATGCATTATTAAATGCCCGTTAAAAATATAATATTACACACTTTTCACTAACACAAAGGCGTAGTTTCGGTAGTGATATTGTTGAAATCCGGATAATTAAAAGGCCCAGATAAGGGGGATGAACAGCATTCCAGCGAGAATCACGAAAATATTGAGAGGTATCCCTAAGCGCAGATAATCCTTGAAACTATATCCCCCGGGGCCAAATACCATCAGATTGGTCTGGTAGCCCACAGGCGTGGCGAAACAGGCACTGGCACCGATACAGACCCCGATAATAAAAGGTTTAGGATCGACGCCTATCCCCAGCGCCGTTGAAACGGCAATAGGGAGGAGCAGGACGGCCGTGGCATTGTTGCTGACAAGTTGAGTACTGAGACTGGTAAGCAAAATCATGGCACCGAGAACAATGGTAGGTGAAAACGACGCAAAGAGACTTAAAAATGCCTCGGCATAAAGCTGACTTGCCCCGGTTTTCTGCATGGCGGCTCCCAGAGCTATAGTTCCGGCAATGAGGAGGAGGACATCGCCCTGAAGCGCCTTGTAGGCGTCGCGCATCTGGATACACCCGGTGATAATCATGAGAAAAGCCGCCGTCAGCGCACAGGTCATGATATCTGCAAGTCCCAGGGTTGCGGTGCCCACCATGCCGACGAAATTGACTATGGCCCAGATAGCCTTGCGCTTATGAACAATCTCCTCATAAACGTCCTCGATGACGATATAATCCATCTTGGTTCGTATGGATTCAAGCTTGGAACTCTGACACCAGATCAGCAGGATATCACCAACCTTAAGACGGACATCATGAATCTGCTTCTCCGACATATGCAGATTGGTTCGCTTTACCGCGATGATTTTGACCTCCGGATCTCCAGCAAGATCGGTATTGCTTAATCTTCTGCCCAGAAGCGAAGAATTGGGTGCAATTATCAGCTCCACGACAACCGGCGCATCTTTTTGTGCCCCCATGGTCAGTCCTTCTTCCTCTTTGGGTAGTTTTGCCTCCTCTTTCTGCAGAATTGCGACAAGGTCATTGAGCGAACCTTTTACCAGCAGAATATCGTCC
Organism: Desulfopila inferna; assembly: GCF_016919005.1. Classification (NCBI taxonomy): domain Bacteria; kingdom Pseudomonadati; phylum Thermodesulfobacteriota; class Desulfobulbia; order Desulfobulbales; family Desulfocapsaceae; genus Desulfopila; species Desulfopila inferna. The sequence goes on along the minus strand of NZ_JAFFQE010000004.1, from coordinate 253,142 downwards.
TCCGACATCCGAACCCTATCTCGTGAAGGATGATAAATATGGGACTCCCGCACCAGCTCTATGACTTCGATATCAGGATATTTCTCCTGAAAAAACCCGGTCGGATTTTCTCCTATCAACCTACTTCCTTCGGGAATGCGCAGCTCGGATAGATATTTTCTATGTTCACTATCCTGGAGCTGGCAGATGGGATTTGCCAGAGAAGGCAGCAGCCGGGGCGCCGCAATCAATAGAAAGATGACGCCCATCAGGGCGATAGGAACGCCGATTATCGAAAGTTCGAACATCGACAGTGCGCCATAGCCGAACTCCTCGCTGAGGTCGCTGACAATAATATTGGTGGAGGTTCCGATAAGCGTGCAGGTGCCGGCAAGGATTGAAGCGTATGAAACCGGAATCAGGAATCGTGACGGACTCAGACCAAGATCACAGCACATGGTCATTACCACGGGAATAAAAAGAATCACCACCGGAGTATTGTTGATAAAAGCCGAAGCCACGGCAACTGTGAGGAGAATAACGGCAAGTGCCATGGTGAGATTGCTGCGGGCAAGCCTGACCACACGCCGGCCTATAAATTCCACTCCGCCGGTGCGCATCAGCCCCTTACTCACCACAAACATGGCGCCGACGGTTATTACGGCCGGATTGGAAAATCCCATGACAGCCTCTTTGGGCGTCAGAATCCTGAAAACGACAAGAAGAACTATGATGCAGATCGCCGTCAGATCGAGAGAAATTTTCTCCGTTATGAGCAAGTACAGGGTCAGCAGCAATATAGCTGAGATAATCCAGATATCCATCTCATCATTCCTGGCAGAAAGAGGTATTTTTAAGGAGAATCTATTACTTACGCGTCCCTAAAACTGTTAAGTCAACTATTCAACACCTGAAGATATTTTACAAGAATAAAATTACAGAAGCTCATTGATCGGGAAATAACACTTCCGGGTTTTTCCAAATGTTTGCCCATTTTTATCGTTTTTCTTTGACACAGCCGACATCATTACGTATATGATGCCTTATAAACTTTCAAATGATATATTAAGGTATTAATTTTTCACCAGGAGGATAAAAGAATGCGCATTATCAGGATTTTGCTCACAGTGGCCCTGACTCTGGGCTTTTGCGGAACAGTATCCGCAGAGGAGATGAAGGTCGGTTTTGTCTATGTATCGCCTATTGGCGATGCCGGCTGGTCCTACGCTCATGACTTAGGCCGTCAGGCAATAGAAGAGATGGAAGGTGTTACCACATCCTATGTCGAAGCTGTGCCGGAAGGACCGGATTCCGAGCGTGTTATCCAGAACATGGCCAGGAAGAACTTCGACATCATATTCGCCACAAGTTTCGGATATATGGATCCGATGCTGAAAGTTGCCAAACAATTTCCGGACAGCGTGTTCATGCATTGTTCGGGGTTCAAAACCGCTGAAAATATGGGCAACTATTTCGGCAGGATGTATCAGGCCCGCTACCTCTCTGGCATGGTAGCCGGAGCGATGACAAAATCCAACACTCTCGGTTATGTCGCTGCCTTTCCTATTCCCGAGGTTATCAGGGGGATCAACGCCTTCACCCTGGGAGCGCAGGCTGTAAATCCCGAAGCACAGGTGAGAGTTGTCTGGACCAAAACCTGGTATGATCCGGCCACCGAGAAAGAAGCGGCGAAATCACTGCTCGATGTCGGCGCCGACGTTATCGCTCAGCACCAGGATTCACCGGGTCCGCAAGAAGCAGCCCAGGAAAAGAATGTATACTCGATTGGCTACAACTCCGACATGTCAGCCTTCGCTCCGAAAGCACATCTTACCGCACCAATCTGGAACTGGGGACCATACTATGCATCCGTTGTAGAAAGTGTTCAGGAAGGTACCTGGAAATCTGATGCAGTATGGCTCGGCATGGAAACAGGTATTGTTGATCTGGCTCCTTTTGGTTCCATGGTGCCGCAGGAAGTTCAGGATATGGTCAACGCCAAAAAAGCCGAGATCGTCAAAGGCGAAGCCTCGGTTTTTACCGGTCCAATAAAAGATCAGGACGGCAATGTCAAAATTGAAGAAGGCGTTTCAGCCGACGACCAGTCCCTGCTTGGCATGACCTGGTTTGTTGAAGGTGTAATCGGCACCACAAAATAAAATCGTAACTATTCAGCAGCACCCCATTTGCACACGATCAGCCCGAAAGGCATAGGTACACTATAGTTTTTTGGGCTGCCTCTGCACATCCGGAGTCGAAGTTTATGCCCGTCAGGGTGCTACCTCTGGACAGTTGCAGTTCAGGGCAAACAGCCGGTTTTTAGCTTCTTGCTGAAGAGTTACATAAAATCTACCACTCACTTATCGGATGATCCATCTGAGAGTCACAAAAAGACAGGAGCCCCTTGGCTGGAGCTCCTGTCTTGTTTTATTTGGAGCAATCCTGTTGTCGCTCTTTTTCAGCGGACTACTGCTCGCCCTGCGCGGTACACCGCCTCTCGAAGGAATTGCTGTATTGTTTCAGGGGGCTTTTGGTTCCCGATGGGCCATCGAAGACAGCCTCATCAAAGCCATTCCCATTTTTCTCGCCTCCCTTGGTGTTGCCATTGCCTTCCGCCTGCAAATCTGGAACATCGGAGCCGAAGGCCAATTTTGCCTCGGCGCCATGGGCGCCACCTGGATAGCGCTCTCCTTTCCGGACCAACCCGCCTGGATTCTGCTGCCGGCAATGATAGTCATGGCGGTATTAGCCGGCGGCTTCTGGGGTCTGATACCGGCGCTGCTTCGCCAGAAAATGCAGGCTAATGAAATCATCGTCAGCCTGATGATGAATTATATCGCCATCCTGATTCTCGATTTTTTAGTCTATGGGGTCTGGAAAGATCCGACAAGCTTCGGCTTTCCAATGACACCAGAATTCTCGCCTGCGGCAATAGTAGGCAAAATAGGCAGCACCGGCGTCAACTGGGGGCTTTTTCATTGTGTGGCTCTCGCTGTCATCTTCTGGATTTTCTTCCGCTACACAACCCTGGGGTTTGCGCTTAAAGCCAGCGGCGACAGCGTCAAGGCCGCCAAATATGCCGGTCTTCCCTATGACAGGCTGGTTTTCCTGGTCATGGTATTAAGCGGCGCCCTGGCAGGATGGGCGGGATTCATCGAGGCCTCCGCCACCGTCAACCGGTTGCAGCCCAGCATCATGGTGGGCTACGGGTATACTGCCATCGTCGTTGCCTGGCTGGCCAGTCTCAATCCCCTCTATATCGGTCTTGCTTCTTTTCTGCTTGCGGGCCTGCGTGTCGGTGTGGAAAATCTTCAACTCGACCTTCAGGTTCCTGCGGCTTTCGGCGGCATTATGGAGGGTATGATCCTGCTTACCGTCCTTGCCGGCAGCTTTTTTATCCGCTATAGAATCCTTGTGGTGAAAGAAAAATGATGATGGAACTGGTCATACCGCTGCTGGCGGCAACAGTCCAGTCGGGCACTCCTATTTTATATGCCACTCTCGGTGAAATCATCACCGAAAAATCCGGTGTCCTTAATCTCGGTGTTGAAGGTATCATGATTGTCGGTGCCCTGGCCGGATTTATCGCGGCCAAATTCACCGGCAACCCGGCTCTGGCTTTTTTTCTCGCAGGGATGGCCGGTGTGGCGGCGGCTTCCCTCCACGGTATTGTCTGCCTGATATTCCAAGGCAATCAGGTGGTCTCGGGACTTGCTCTGACCATTCTGGGCACAGGCTTCGCCAACTATCTGGGAACCTCCTACGTCGGCCAGTCTGCCCCGGGATTTTCCCCCTACGCAGTACCGTATCTCTCCGAGATTCCAGGAATAGGACCTATTTTTTTTAATCACGATCCGCTGGTTTACATAACCTACCTGATACCCCCGTTACTCTGGTACTTCCTCTTTTTCAGCCGGCATGGCCTGGGGATCAGGGCAGTCGGCGAAAACCCTGCTGCGGCAAAGGCTGCCGGACTGAGTGTCACCTTGTACAGATGGGGGGGAATTCTGACAGGAGGATTTTTCATGGGACTTGGCGGCGCCTATCTTTCCCTGGCCTATACTCATTTGTGGACCAACAACATGACGGCAGGCCGCGGCTGGATAGCCGTTGCTCTGGTCATATTCGCCTTCTGGCGGCCGGGGAGGGCTGTCTTCGGTGCCTATCTGTTCGGCGGGATCATGTCTCTCCAGCTTCGTTTACAGGCTGCCGGCACCGAGCTGCCCTCATCACTCTTGCTGATGCTGCCCTACCTGCTCACCATTATCGTACTGGTATTCTCCTCCTGGAGAAGAGGGAGATCGGAGGCACCCGGCGCCCTGGGAGTCAATATGGAACCAACGGATTAACCTATATCGAAATTGATAACCAACCCAACTAGTCTGATCAAAGAAACGAGAACAATCTCTAAGGTACTAAAGAGGTGAACAATGAATAATTCCAACGACTATCAGCGAACCTACCCTATTTCCTGGGATCAACTGCACAGGGACTCTAAGGCCCTTGCCTGGCGTCTCCTGAGTGATCATTATTTCAAGGGAATAATTGCCATCACCCGGGGCGGCCTGGTCCCCTCGGCAATTATCGCCAGGGAACTCAATCTTCATACAGTTGATACCATCTGCGTCTCCAGCTATGACTGGCAGGACAAGAAAGGTGAAGCCGAGGTCCTCAAGGATTTCCATGGAAACGGTGAGGGCTGGCTCCTGGTGGATGATCTTGTCGACACCGGCAGAACCGCGAAGCTGGTGAGGGAGAGAATACCTAAAGCCCACTTTGCCACGGTATATGCCAAACCTGCAGGGCGCCCCCTGGTGGATACCTTCATCACCGAAGTGAGCCAGGACACCTGGATTCTTTTTCCCTGGGATACCGAGTCACAGTTTGTCCATCCCATTGCCGGACTGTAGAACTCGTAATCAACCGTTATCCTTTTTAATGAAGCAGCAAACCTCAATGGCACATGTTCCAACCATACGGCTCGAAGGCATCAGTAAATCTTTCGGCAAGGTCAAGGCCAATCACAATATCTCCTTAGATATTCATAAAGGCCGTATCCTTGCTCTGCTCGGAGAAAACGGTGCCGGAAAATCTACGCTCATGTCGATTCTGGCCGGCCAGCTGCAGCCTGATTCCGGCACCATTCTGCTCGACAGTGAAGAGGTTCGTTTTACCTCGACCGACAAAGCCATTAATGCCGGCATCGGCATGGTCTATCAGCATTTCAAACTGGTGGAAGCCATGACCGTGATGGAGAATGTGTTCCTTGGAAAAACAGGATCGTTTTTCCTCAACACCGGGAAAATGAACGAAGAGGTAACCACTCTCAGCAGCAGATATGGGATGAAACTTTTACCCGGCATGAGAATCAGTGATCTCTCCATGGGTGAAAAGCAGCAGGTCGAAATCCTCAAATTGCTGCACAGGAAAAGCAGTATTCTCATTTTCGATGAACCCACCGCAGTGCTCACCCCGGAGGAAGCCCGTGGTCTTTTCGCCACCATGCGGCTTATGGCGGACCAGGGCAAGGCCATCGTCTTTATCAGCCATAAACTCGACGAGGTCATGTCTATAGCCGATGACATCGCCATACTCAGAAGGGGTGAAGTCGTCGATACCATGAAAAAGACAAATGTGTCCTCAACCTCGGAACTCGCTGAACGCATGATCGGCCGGGAAGTCCTGCTTAAGGTGGACAGGGTGCCGAGTGAGCCCAGGCAGATGGTTCTCAAGGTTGAGAAACTCAATCATGCCACCCTGCAGGAAATCTCTCTCACCGTCAGACAAGGTGAGATACTGGGCCTTGTCGGAGTCGCCGGCAACGGCCAGAAACCTCTGGTCGAGGTGATCTGCGGACTACAGCAGCCCTCTATAGACAGCGTCTATCTGCTGGGTCTTGAGTGGAGACGTTTTTATGCCGCGAGGAACTGGAAAAACGCGCTGAGCTATATTCCCGAGGACCGGCAGGGCCTGGCGACCTGCCAGGGCCTCGATCTGCTCGACAACTTCCTGCTGACCACCCGGGATGGCTTTCGCAGTGGAATCTGGCTATTGCGGGAAGAGGCCCGGGAAAAGGCGGATAATCTTCTGCATGAGTTCGACATCAGGCCCCCGGACCTGAATATCCTGGCTTCTCAGTTATCAGGCGGCAATCTGCAGAAAATGGTGCTCTGCCGAGAATTTTACAGACAGCCGCGCCTGATAGTAGCCGAACAGCCAACCCAGGGACTTGATATCGCCGCCATTGAAGATGTCTGGAAACTCCTCCTTAAGGCTCGGGAAGAAGCGGGCATTCTTCTTGTTACCGGGGACCTCACCGAAGCCCTCACTCTGTCAGACCGCATTGCCGTAATGTTCGGCGGTAAAATCGTGGACTGCTTTTCTTCGGCCAATGGAGAAAAGCTCGAGCAGATCCCGCAGATGATGGCCGGAACTTACCGCAGCTGAAAGATTTTCAGACCAACGACCGACCATGGCGGAAAGGGCAGCCTGCAGGTGATGGTGCTTCAAGGAAGTTAATAATAGCTGCTGCCATCCCAGCAATGTGTGCACAACCGTTCCTTGGGCAGGCCGATGGCGGCCACCAGATCATCAAGGTGCTGGTATTTGAGGGATGTCAGATGCAACTTGCTGCAGATGCTCTCAATCATCGCCAGGTTTTTGCTCGAACCGGACTCGGCATACTCGCGTAAATCCTTATCTTCAGCCCCTTCCAGTTCCTGAATAGTTTTGCGGCCAATCAGATCCAGGGTTGAACGCGAAGAGGAGAAATTGAGAAATTCGCAGGGATAAATGAGGGTGGGACAAGCCGTGCGCATGTGCACCTGGCAGGCGCCACAGTCGAAGAGGATCTGCACATTTTCCCTGAGCTGGGTGCCGCGCACGATCGAATCGTCGCAGAAGAGCAGACGCTGCCCCTCGATGAGCCGGCGCACGGGAATCAGTTTCATTTTGGCGACCAAATCACGCATCTCCGGGTTCTGGGGCATGAAACTGCGCGGCCAGGTCGGGGTATACTTGACGAATGGCCGGCCGTAAGGGATTTTTTTATGGTTGGCATAGCCGAGCGCATGGCCGATACCTGAATCGGGAATCCCTGCTATTAAATCCACCTCCGTATTGTCCTGGCAGGCCAGTGCGGCCCCACAGTTATAGCGCACCCGCTCCACATTAATGCTTTCGTATTCGGAAGCCGGGTAGCCGTAATATACCCAGAGAAAAGAGCAGATCTGCATGCGTTCACCAGCGGGAAGCCGCTGTTCCCAGCCGTCGGCGGTCAGGAAGACAACCTCGCCAGGGCCCGGGAAATATACCGTCTCGAACCCCAGATTCGGAAAAGCGCTGGTTTCGAAAGTGACCGCCGTGGCGTCGGCGCGACGGCCCACCACCAGGGGGGTCCGCCCCAGGCGATCGCGGGCCGCATAGATTCCCTTGTCGGTAAGCAGGAGCAGGGAACACGAGCCCTGAATGGCCTCTTGGGCGGAGCGGATACCGGCCTCGAAACTCTCCTCCCGGCATATCAGCATGGCCGCCACTTCGGTAGGATTGGTGATGCCGTCGGAGGTGCTCGAGAAATAGTCTTTTCTGGCAAAGGCCTTGTCGATCAGATCGGCAAGATTGTTGATCCGGCCCACGGTAACGATGGCGAAGGTGCCCAGGTGCGAATCGATGACCAATGGCTGCGGATCGGTATCGCTGATCACGCCAATGCCCTGCAGGCCGTGAAACTCGGCCAGCTCGGACTCAAACTTCGAACGGAAGTACGAATTCTCGATATTATGGATGGCGCGATGGAATCCGTGCGTGTTGCGCACAGCCATGCCACCGCGTTTTGTTCCCAGATGCGAGTGATAGTCGGTGCCGTAATAAAGATCCGCCACACAATCCGTTTTCGATACTATTCCAAAAAAACCGCCCATTTAAAAACCCCAAAAAATTGAATTCACACGTTCGCTTAGCTGATCAGAGCAAAAATGCCTGCTCCCGGACAACCTCCTAACGCTCATTCTCTTATCTCTTCCTCCGCTCGCTCAAGTCCACCTTCAGCGGATGTCCCCGTGATAGCTCTGCAGGGAGCGCACCTTCGCCTCTCCTCCACCTATCGCGGCGATGCCTTTGGCGGCGGCGATGGCGGCCGCCGTGGTGGTAATATAGGGAATTTTATACTTGATCGCCGTCTTGCGGATATTGGAGCTGTCGGCGGAGCCTTTTTTGCCGCTGGGGGTATTGATCATCAGATGTATCTGTCCGCTCTTGATGGCGTCCACCAGGTTGGGTCTGCCCAGGCCCAGTTTATAGACCGGCTGGGTCTCGATCCCTTTTTCCTTGAGGAACTGATGGGTGCCTTCGGTGGCCATGATCGTGAAACCCAGTTCGCGGAAGCGGCGCACCGGCTCCAGGGCCGCCTGCTTGTCACGATCGGCAATGGTGAACAGCACGGCACCCTGCAGGGGTAGAATAGCCTGGGTTGCCTCCTGAGCTTTGAAAAAGGCGCCGCCGAAGGAGCTCGCCATTCCCAGAACCTCCCCGGTTGAACGCATCTCCGGACCGAGCACCGGGTCCACCTCGGGAAACATATTGAAGGGAAACACCGCTTCCTTCACGCCGAAATAAGGAATCTGGGTTTCGCGCAGATCAAGGTCGTCCAGAGTTTCTCCGAGAATGATCCGGGTGGCCAGGCTCGCCATGGAAAGCCCGCATACTTTGGAAACAATCGGCACGGTGCGTGAAGCCCTCGGATTGGCCTCCAGCACATATACCGTATCGTTCTGAATAGCATACTGGATGTTCATCAGACCGACCACCTTCAATTCGATGGCGATGCGGCGCGTGTATTCGCGGATGGTATCCAGTTCCTTGGGGGCGATACTGATCGGCGGGATGACGCAGGCTGAATCGCCCGAATGAATACCGGCCAGCTCGATATGCTCCATAACCGCCGGTACGTGGGCACTTACACCATCGGCGATAGCATCGGCCTCGGCCTCGATGGCATTGTCGAGGAACTTGTCGATCAGTACCGGCCTCTCGGGCGAGACCTCCTCCACGGCCACATTGAGATAATGCTTGAGCATCTGGTCGTCATGGACGATCTCCATGCCGCGTCCGCCGAGAACGTACGAAGGGCGCACCATCAGCGGATAACCGATGTCGGCGGCGATGCTCAAAGCCTCCTCGGCACTGCCGGCCATGCCCGATTCCGGCTGGGGAATGCCCAGGCGGCTCATGATCGTGTTGAAGCGGTCCCGGTCCTCGGCCAGATCGATGGCCTCTGGCGAGGTGCCGAGAATATTCACCCCTGCCGCGGCCAGCTCCCTGGCGAGGTTCAGGGGGGTCTGGCCGCCGAACTGCACGATGATGCCTTCCGGTTTTTCCTTGTGGTAGATGCTGAGCACATCTTCAACGGTCAGAGGTTCGAAATACAATTTGTCGGAGGTATCGTAGTCCGTGGAGACCGTTTCGGGATTGCAGTTGACCATGATCGATTCCAACCCCGCCTCGCGGATGGCCATGGCGGCGTGCACGCAGCAGTAATCAAACTCAATGCCCTGGCCGATGCGGTTCGGACCTCCTCCCAGCACCATGATCTTGCGCTTGTCGCTGACCGCCACCTGGTCTTCTCCATTGTAGGTCGAGTAATAATAGGCCGCATTCTCCACTCCGCTGACCGGCACCGGCTCCCAGGCCTGGACGACGCCCATGGCTGTTCGCCGGTCGCGGACGGCCTCCTCGGCCACGCCCAGTAATCTGGCGAGATAACGGTCGGCAAAGCCATCTTTTTTTGCCTGGCGCAGCAGATCGTCCGGCGGGAGCCGCCCCTTATACTTCAGTATCTCCTCTTCCAGGAACACCAATTCCCGCATCTGCTCGATAAACCAGGCCTTGATATGGGTGAGGGCCTGCAGCTTCTCGATGGTGGCGCCTTTGCGCAGAGCTTCATACATCAGAAACTGGCGCTCGCTGGTGGCAAAAACCAGCCGATCCAACAGAGTTTCCAGGGGGAGAGTGTTAAAGTCCTTAGCGAATCCGAGGCCGTAGCGGTTGATCTCCAGGCTGCGGATCGCTTTTTGCAGCGCTTCCTTGTAGTTCTTGCCGATGCTCATGGCCTCACCCACGGCCCGCATCTGCGTCCCGAGACGATCCTCAATCCCGGCAAATTTTTCGAAAGCCCAGCGGGCGAATTTTACCACCACGTAATCGCCGGAGGGGGTGTATTTTTCCAGGCTGCCGTCGCGCCAATAGGGAATCTCATCCAGGGTCAGACCGCCGGCCAGCAGCGCGGAAACGCGGGCAATGGGCAGGCCGGTGGCCTTGGAAGCCAGGGCCGACGAGCGGGAGGTGCGTGGATTGATTTCGATAACCGTGATTCTGCCGCTCTTGGGATCATGAGCAAACTGAACATTGGTGCCGCCGATCACCTCAATGGCCTCGACGATGGCATAGGAGTAATCCTGCAGCTTTTTCTGCAGGGCCGGCTCGATGGTGAGCATAGGGGCTGTGCAATAGCTGTCGCCGGTGTGCACTCCCATGGCATCGACATTTTCGATGAAACACACGGTGATCATCTGGTTTTTGGCATCGCGCACCACTTCCAGTTCCAGTTCCTCCCAGCCGAGCACCGATTCTTCCACCAGCACCTGGTTGATCATGCTGGCCGCCAGTCCGCGCGGCACGATGGTGCGCAACTCTTCCAGATTGTAGACCAGCCCGCCGCCGGTGCCGCCCATGGTGTAGGCCGGACGGATGACCACGGGATATCCCAATTCCTCGGCCACCTTTTCGGCAGCCTCGAGGGTGGTCACTGCGGTGCTGCGCGGCATGTCGATACCCAGGCCTTCCATGGCAGCCTTAAAGGCGATACGGTCCTCGCCGCGCTCGATGGCTTCGATGTTGACACCGATCACCTTCACCGCGTATTTTTCAAGAATGCCCTGATGATACAGCTCAGAGGAAAGATTCAGCGCCGATTGTCCCCCTAGGTTGGGTAAAATCGCATCGGGGCGTTCGGCGGCGATGATTTTTTCCAGCACCTTGACATTGAGGGGCTCGATATAGGTCGCATCGGCCATACCCGGATCGGTCATGATGGTTGCGGGATTGGAATTGACCAGCACGATTTCGTAACCGAGAGCACGCAGAGCCTTGCAGGCCTGTGTTCCGGAATAATCAAATTCGCAGGCCTGACCGATGACGATGGGTCCGGAACCGATGATCAGAATTTTACGAATGTCGTCGCGTCTGGGCATACGCTGCTCCTTTTTGAAGGTGGGGAGGTGTCCCCCATGGATTTTATGGACGAATGCGTTCACGACAGGTCAACGCAACGATCTTCCAATCGGCCAGTGAACTTTCTTTGTTAAATGAAGCCACACTTAAAATCAAGGGTTAGTTTTTTCTTGATCTGAAAAAGGATCCTCTCAAGAGGTAATCATCACTCTATTGTTGCGCAGTTTTTTTGAGAAAATGCACGCTCAGGGGAAGAGAGCCCACCTAAGTCCTCCTGAAAAACCAGGTATGGCCTATGTAAGAGATATAAAAATCAGGCAACAGTATCCAAGTGACCTTTCTTTCTATTTACGACAAACAATATCCTCTTGTTTCAACCTGAAGCGTCTTGTATCACAGACGGTAGGCCAGCACCGAAATGAACAAATGGCCGGAAGCTAGAGCGGTAAGTTGATGGTGAACAGGGCGTAACAACCTCCGCGATATCATCGTGTGAGCCACAGAACCAAGTTCCACCATGCCTCCGGTCAATCGAAGATTCTGCAGGCTTGATAGCGCCCGCCTATTAATGGACGACGATTCTCCCGCAATGGCCGTTTTTCTTTCCAAATCATCTCCCGGAAGTCTGAAATACACTCAAACCCCAGCCAAAGATTGTGATTTAATGGATCAAGGCGCACTCTTTCTTGATTTTATATTATTTTTCGCGCATTCTTTTAAATAGAAGACCATCCAGAAAATTATAAAGTATTTGAATCGTTCAGGCTGGCGATACTCTTTACCCAGCGAAATAGCAGAGCAGTTTCTCTTTTATAGCCGAGTTACGAGGAAGCGATGACCTTTATCCAGACAGCCACGTTCTTTTCAGCCGCTTTTCTCCTCTGCTCCTGCGCCAATATAGATCAGCAGGTCGTTCAGACCGATAAAGACGCGTACCAGACAATAGCGAATGCTCAAATCGAGGGATTGGGCCAGGCCGAACCTTTTACCATTGAACGCCCGTCCGAGACCCTGCGTAATATCCTTTTCCGGGATCAGGAACTGCCCGCGCACAACAGCTCATTCTCTCTCACCGACGCAAATTATGAGCAATCCGGAAGAGATTATTTTTCATCGGCTCCAAAAGCTTCCCCTTACGTCCTTACCCTCCTCGATGCCATTCAAGTCGGAGCACAAAACAGCCGGGAATACCAGACCCGCAAGGAAGCAATTTTCAGGACTGCACTGGCGCTGGATCTGGAAGCAAACGAATTCCGCCATTCCCTTACCGGCTTGCTGGGATCGCTGTTCGATTCCGGTAACTTCGACGGAGACAGGATAAATTCACTGTTTAACAATGCCGAATTAAGCTTGACCCAAAAGTTCATGACCGGCATGGAACTCACCACCCGGATAGGCATCGATCTGGTCAAACTGCTCACCCAGGGAGAATCATCCTCCCTAGGAATATATGGCGATGCCTCCATACTTGTGCCATTGTTGCGAGGAGCGGGCAGAGATGTAGTCCGGGAACCCCTGACGCAAGCGGAAAGGAATATCGTCTATGAGATCTACGGCTTCGAACAGTACAAGGCCGATTTTATAGTCAATATTATTCGAAGCTATCTGCAGGTGTTGCAAGCCATTGATCAGGTGCGCAATACCGAGGAAAACTATCGCAAGTTGGAGGAGGCACTGGTGCGGGCCCAACGTTTGGCAGAGGCCGGCCGTTTACCCGAAATCCAGGTTGCGCAGGCGATTCAGGACAGCCTGCGGGCCAAGGACAATTGGCTCAGGTTAAGTCAAGGGTATGCAAGAGAACTTGACAGGTTCAAGGTTCAGCTGGGTCTGCCACCCGATGCGATAATCCGTTTGGACTCTGAGGAACTGAGACGGATTGCCATGGAGGGCTTCCAGGATCTTCCCGGTGAGCGCCCCATTTCCGAGCAGGACCCCGATCAGTTATTTCTCTCTCCGGATGACGAGCAGGATGAATTTTTTCTCCAGGATCACTATTGGATTGCTAAGGCGATGGAGAACCGCCTGGATTTACGCATACCCGAAGGCAGGGTCTTCGATGTGCGACGTAAGTTGCTCGTCGCAGCCAACGATTTTCTGCCGGGTCTGTACCTGCAGCTATCAGGCGCTGTGGGTGGCAGGCGACCAATAGGCACTTGGAATCTCAACGATGCCGAATTGAGACTTGACGAAGGGCGGTATGGTGTTGGCCTCTTCCTTGACTCCCCTTTCAACAAGACGCCGGAACGCATCGTCTATCGCGCATTTTTACTGCAATTGGAAGAGGAAATCAGAAACTATCAGCGTGCCGAAGACAGCGTCAAGCTCGAGGTCAGAGATGAGCTTAGAAACATGGAAGAATATCAAGAACAGATAGCCATCCAGGAAAAGGCGCTGGAGGTAGCCCAATGGCGTGTGGATGCAACCGAAATGCTTTTGCGGAGCGGCCGTATCGAAATCCGCGATTTACTGGAAGCCCGAGACTCCTTGGTATTTGCAAGTGACAGTTTGATGAACGCCAAATTAAATTACAGGCTTTCGGAACTGGACTTGATGAAAGCTGCAGGTATCTTGAAGGTAACTCATCAGGGTCTGTTTACCGGCCCTCGAAGAGAGGAGAGCGACAAAAGTGCCCTGGAGACAATACATGCACACGTCAATAATCTCAGCGAAGAACCAATGTTATGAATGCGGCAGCGCGTAAAAAAATGCGAGGTTCGTTATCGAGTAAGATGGCAACTTTCCTCCTAGTCCTTGCTATCTTCACCGGGATTGTATTCTTCCGCTCCCCGGGGGCCTCGATTGACGATGATCCGGAAATCCGCGAGTATTTTCAAATTAAAAATGGGCCGCTTGAAATCACGGTAAGCGAAGCCGGTGTCATCAAGGCCAGAGAGAAGGAGATTATCAGGAGCGAAGTGGAGGGCAGCACAACGGTGTTGTGGGTCATTGAGGAGGGAAGAGAGGTTAATAAGGGGGATCTATTACTGGAGTTGGATTCCAGCAGGCTACAGGGTGAAATTGTCAATCAGGAAATCGCAGTCGATAACGCCGAAGCCGCTTGGGTCAACGCCAGGGAAAAGCTTGATGTCGTCAAAAATCAGGCCAAAAGCGATATTGAGCTGGCTGAACTCCAACATGAGTTCGCCAAACAGGATCTGACCAAATACACCGAAGGCGATTACCCAAACTCACTGAAAGAACTCCAGTCAAATGTGATTCTCAAAAAGGAATCCCTGCAGAGAAGCGAAGAAAAGCTGGAGTGGTCTAAGAAACTGCGCGGTCAAAAATTTCTCTCCGGGTCAGAACTGAACAGCGACGAACTCGCGGCCCAAAAGGCCGGAATCGAACTCGATCTAGCATTGGAGAATCTCGCCCTCCTGAAAAATTATAGCTACAAACGTACGATTGCCGAACTGGAGAGCGCTGTTCACCAAAGCCTCATGGCCTCCAAAAGAGCAATCCGCAAAGCAGCGGCGGATATAGTCCAGGCCGAGGCCGAACTGCGAGCCAAGGAGTCTCAATTCCAGCAGGAAAAAAACAAGCTCGGAAAACTCGGAATGCAGTTAAAAAAAACCCGGATCATCGCCCCGACCAATGGTTTGGTTGTCTATGCAACCACTGCCAAAGGATGGATGAGAAACAGATCCCCACTGGAGGCCGGACAGGATATCAAAGAACGACAAGAACTCATCTACTTGACGAAAAACTCCACGATGCTGGCCGAATTGAGAGTTCCTGAAGTGCGCCTCCACATCATGGAAATTGGTTTACCGGCAAGAGTGCGCGTGGATGCTCTTCCCGGGAAAGAATTTTCGGGCAGGGTTGCAGCCATCTCACCTCTTCCGGATGCGGAAAGCAACTGGTTCAATTCCAACCTTAAATACTATACAACCATGATTTACCTCGACGGTAATGCTCGTGCTCTACGCACCGGCATGAGTTGTCAGGTTGAAATCCTGGTTGAACGTTTCGCAGAGACCCTGTATGCCCCAATACAAACCGTGGTCAGGAGAAACGGACATTCTGTTGTCTATCTTGAGGGCCGCGAGCGGCCGGTCGAGGTGGAAACGGGCATGGACAATGATATCATGATCCAGATCATCAGCGGGGTACGGGAGGGGGATCGCCTGCTGCTCACCCCTCCTCTCTAATGTCATGAAAAGTTCCAGCGATTACGCCTGCCGTTTAGACAACGTCAGCCTGATTTATCAAACAGATGCACAACGCGTTGCAGCCCTGGACGACATCAACATAGCTTTTACCAAAGGTTCATTCTGGGCCATCATGGGTGGCAGCGGTGCGGGCAAATCCAGTCTGCTTAACGTGCTTGGCTGCCTGTGCAGGGTCAGCGCCGGACGTTACCATATTGAAGAACAGGAGGTGTCCGGACTGAGTGACGACCAGCTCAGTGACCTGCGACTGCGCCATCTTGGTTTCATCTTTCAGAGTTTCAATCTCATCCCCCAACTGACGGTGCAGGAGAACATAGAGCTCCCCCTGTCCTATCTTGGAAAAGATCGGTTGGCCGCTTCGCGAAGGGCCAGGGAGTTGGCGACCCAGGTCGGGTTGGCCGACAGGCTGGACCACCGCCCCGGAGAATTGTCGGGAGGCGAGCAGCAGCGCGTGGCAGTGGCTCGAGCTATGGCCAATAGCCCCCTCCTTCTTCTGGCCGATGAACCCACCGGTAACCTTGACAGTGCTTCGAGCAGGCAAATCATGCAACTGCTAAGCACATTAAACGCCCAGGGCACCACGATTTTGGTGGTGACCCATGACCAGCACACCTCATCCTGGGCCTCCAATAAGCTCCATCTCCGGGATGGCCGGATCGACAAAATTCTGACGTGACATGATGCTGATACGCGAAATCCATCTTGGTATTAAGAATCTCATGATGCACGGCCTGAGATCATTGCTGACCATATTGGGCATGGTTTTCGGGGTAGGCAGTGTCGTGGCCATGCTGGCGGTGGGTGAGGGGGCAAGCCACCAGGCCATGGAACAGGTCAAGATGTTGGGCAGCAACAACATTATCGTCAACAGCATCAATCCTGCCGAGACTGCCATTGCCCAGGAACAGTTGGTCAACGTTTATGGTCTCCTCGCAAAAGATGAAAAACGCATCCGTCAGAGTTTCGAAACAGTCGTGCGTACTGTTCCGGTTCGCCTGCAGAGAGAGATCGGCAGAGTTGGCAGCCGCTCCCTGGAACTGAGACTGGTGGGAACCACACCGGACTGGGTTCATTTAGTCAAACGACCGCTGCTGACGGGCAGATTTCTGCTGCCGCGAGACCTTGAAGGAAATAATAATGTAGTTGTTCTCACTGAATATGCCGCCCGGAGAATGCTGTCAGGGGGAGAATCCATTGGAGCGAAAGTACGCATTGATGGCAAGCTTTTTACAATCGTCGGTATTGTAAAAAGCCATTTGATGCTCTCGGAAGGTATCCAATTTCCCGATCGGCGCGAGGATGCCTACATTCCTCTGACCACTCTACGCCAACGTTTTGGCGACATCATCACCCGAAGATCTTCAGGTACCAATGAACGAAATCTGGTTGAACTGCACCAGATCCTAGTAGAGGTGAACCAGGCTGACCGGGTGGAATCCACCGCCCATGCCATAAAAACCATGTTAACAACGTTTCATGAGCGGGTGGATTATCAGTTGCAGGTTCCGTTAACCTTACTGCGCGAGGCCAAGAGGACCAAGCGAACGTTCAATGTCGTTCTGGGCAGCATAGCGGCCATCAGTTTGCTGGTCGGCGGTATCGGCATAATGAATATCATGTTGGCCAATGTGACGGAGCGCACCCGGGAAATCGGCATCCGCAGGGCCATTGGTGCCAAGCGCCGTCAAATTCTCCGGCAATTCGTAATCGAGACCGTGGTTCTTTCCATGCTCGGAGGGCTTCTCGGCATAGGCCTGGGGCTCTTTATTCCATGGCTGGTTACCCGCTATAGTGGGCTGCCGACGCTGGTTACCCCTGCCAGCATAGCACTTTCTCTGTTCATCAGCATGACAATCGGCATTATTTTCGGCATCTATCCAGCCAAACGCGCCGCACAGCTTGATCCAATCGAAGCCCTGCGGCATGACTAAAGACTGCCTTAAAAAAAATATAAGCACCATTAGACAGCTTGTTTTTCTTTAAGGACAACAAGAAAGCAATCGACAAGAACTAAATCAAGGCGTGTGAGAGAATTTTGCCATAGGCACACAACTGATATACGGGAAAAGTTATTTTCACGCAACGCTGAGCTAGGGCAAATAGACAATTTTTGAAGATAGCTTAAAGGCTGTGGTCACAAAGGTGGCGGGCTACTTGCAAATTCCACGTATGTCTCCAGTATCTTATCCATCCTATCCGGCAAGATTACTCGCAATTCGGCACAACAGCTTCACAGGTATTCAATAAATAGGCCGCAAGTTCCCGGTTTTCCTTTACCCTGCCAAGTCCACCGTCCTCTGGACTGAGCATGTCCAGCAATACCGCATCGGAGAAAGTATCACCGCCGCACTGCTCTCCGAACCATACTTCAGTGTGGTTTTTCCAGTACCCCGGAGTACATTCATTGGCCGGAGGCGGTGGTGGCGGCGGCGGATCCGGAGCAGGCGGAGCCGTCACATTGACTGAGTAAACCAATAATACTGCTACGATTAGAGCACCAAACATACCTATTAACTTTTTCATAGTGTTATCCTCCGCATTTGAATCTGTTAGAGATATCTACAAGTAGCCTTTCCTGATTTTTTTTACCTCGTTGTCCACCTTCATTTACCTCGTTGTCCGCCTTCATTATCCTTCTAAATGACAGTCTTTCGGTCTGAAGGGGAAAATCGATTGAATCCCCTTTTTCACCAGGCATTGTGTATTGAATAATGGTGCCGCTGCAAACCGTCGGCATGTCATGGCAATGTCCAATTCGACGTTTTGTATATATTCATAAATCAAAAACTAAATACTGGTTTTGCAAAAAGCGCTCCATACCTGCTTCACTATGTTAACATATGGAAATGTAATATTTTTCCAAAACGTAAACGCCCATTAAAAATGAGATTCTGGATAGTGTTCATTAATTATGAATTATTTTTCCTTTTTTCCGGAAAAGTTACCCCCCGATCATGAAAATTATTCGGATTATCAGGAAATGTCCTGCTTGAAGCAGGTAAACTCGGGGTCGTCGTTATTCTGTCAATCAGATAGGCAAAAAAACAAAATTTCGTTTTGGCCTGTGCCTTCATTGTTCAACTGCAACTCGTTATTATATTAAAAGCATTGGTTTTTGGCGTTGAGATTATCTACGTGCAGGCCGAGATAACTGGAATCCCGGCCTCACTCAAAGTCCGATGATTTTGGCGAATCGTCGATGGGTTTTGCAGACAATCGGATAAAGTTATGCCCAGTTTCCTCTCTAAACAGGCTATGCCTCGATTACTTCTTTTCATAACGGTGCTTTTACTGTTTTCCGCAATGAGTGCTATTAAGGTGATGAACAGGGATATAAAAAAGGCACGTATTTACAATCAAATCAATGGGCATTCTTTCGCTATCGAGATTATTGGAAGTGACGAATTTATCGATAAAACGAAACAGGCGCTGGATCTATTGCAGAAAGGCAGTCCCGATGCATTCCTCAAGGTACATAAATATATAGGAATCATCGAACAGGGAAAGCGCAGTGCCATGTGGGCATTCGAAGAGCCGCCGAGGTTTGAGGTGAATGACGTAACCGCTTATTACTCAGCAACGTGGTATGCGGGTGTACTTGCCCATGAATCTGTTCATTCGGAATTATTTTATCAATATCTGGCCGGCGGCAAGTCCCGGAAGGCGGTACCTGACCAGGCCTGGAAAGAGCGTGAAGCTGAGATTTTATGCATGAAGTATCAAGAACAAGTACTATTGCAAATTGGCTCTCCCAAGCACGAAGTGGATCATGTTACATTACACAGTGGTGATGGAACACATAGCGATATTGATAAAGATGGTGATGTTGACTGGTTGGATTATTTGAGAAGGGACTGGTGAGCCCCGGGCAAAGTGAACATTTGCTCATGCAGCCACAGCGTATTTTATTCGACAGAACACGTATTATAGCAACAGAAAGGTTTATCGACGGCTGCGGAGCAGAAATGCAGAGCAGAAGCCTTTTGGAGAAAGATGCTCGCCGAACAGTTGCACGCGCCAGACTCGGGGTGCCAACGGCTATTGAAACCAGCGCTGGCAGCATCGGGTTATAAAACAATGTTTTATAAGGCTGCCCTGATTTTTATGTAGATTCCTTTCCTTCTGCAAGACAAAGAAAATAACCGCTCCCCAGAAAAAAACCGTCGGCACCAGAGCATGGAGGTGGGGGTGTACCGACGGGCATAGACGCCAACAAATTGCCTTTCGCGTGAAAGAGCGGGAATTGGCAAAGCGATACCTTTCATCAACCCGGCAGCTGACGGAGTGATATCTCTGCCAGTTATATCAACACCAGGCAATAGTATCCAAGTGACCTTTCTTTGTATTTACGATAGAATATCAATAAACTTATTTTCGGACAGGTGACAAAGAAAATTCTCACCGACCGACAGACGTCTCCATTCCTCATAATCGGCGGCAACATCATGACAACTCCAGGTATTGAATGCCCTTTTTTCCTCATATTATGAAACATCTGACTGGAAAAATCTTTTTTGACAAAAACGATCACCAGCTTCTCCATATCGTCAATGATGTCCTGGAACGAGGAAACAAGTCCCAGACCCTGCGTACCCTGTTGAGCGTTCATATGCATCCACAGGGAATAAAGGAGATGGCGGCACCGCAGGGCCTGCGCATAGCCTATGCCATTGCCAGCCTTCTCGGTACCTTTGAAAAAGGACAAGCCGCTGATCGCATAAAGGCCCTGCGCTCGCTCCGCGATGAGGCATTTCTCTCTTCCACTACCTTTTTCCGTAAAAACACGGCACGCGTTCTGCTGCAGATCATGAAGGATCTGCTGCGCAGCGAAGACAATACTCTGCATCGCCTCAAACTGGCACATGATTTCCGCATGGTTTCGACGGGCAATCCCAGACTGGTACGAGCGGAGCTTGCCAAATATCACCTTCTGGAGATGCCGGAGGAATGGAATCAGTATGCCTTTGACGATCATGTTCATGATGCCAATACCAAAGGACGCAAATCACCGACACATTTGGTAATGGACGCCTGGATCAAGGGCATCAGACACCTGACGGTCGTCTATTACAACTTTGTCAAAGCCGAGGTGGTGGAAGAGCTTCTAGAGGCAAGTGCAATTCTCGACGTACGTATTCAAGTCGGTATCGATATGTCAGCAAGATTCCGTGAAAAATACGTGCGCTTCACCTGGCGCCCTCATGGTCTGGACGATGAGTCATTCCTCAAGTTTCTCAGAGAAGAAGCGGTTATGAAGCTGATGGAAGAAGGCCGCAAGGTTTCCCGTTATCAGCAGCGCTATGTTTTCGATGTCATAGAGGTGTTCAATGCGAGACACCGCAAGGAGATCAATGAAACCCTGCAGCTCTCACTCGAGCCTCTCTCCGTTGAGAATTTTATGGATTTTGTCGGCTCCGGCCAACCTTCTATTCTCCATCTGGCCAGATTTATCTACAATGAGGTGGCAGCCCATCTGCATAAGGAAATGTCTGAAGATCAGAACAGGGTTCATTTCCACCAGCGGCTTGAGCAACTCAGGCAACTCAACATCGAATCAATAATTCAACGATACCTCCTTGCCGCCAGAAATCCCGAAGCCCACGATCCAAACCATCCCCAGGACAGCCCCGACACTCCCGATCTTCTTCAGCTCAGCCCAAAAGAGCTGCTTGCCCGGCTCCTCTCCCTTCATTCCAGTTCCAGGTTCACGCTCAACCTGAGTAATCTTTCTATTCAGGACACCATGGAGATCCTCTATTCATCTGAGGGTATGATCAGCCATATCGAGTCCTACAATCTCAAGGATGCCGCGCATGGCATCACCTCGGGTCCGGCTACCGGGATACTGGATTATGACGGAGAAGCAGTCGATTTACAGAGCCCGCAAATACATTACAGCCTGATAAGCAACCTGCAGAAAGCTCTGAACGAGGACAATGTCATCAGCCTCAAACGAGTAATACATGAGATTATATGGGATTTTGAAGAGCAGCACCATCGGCTGGTTAAAAATGTCGAACTCATGCCCGATGGCGGCCAGGAAGAACTGCAGGAAGAATTTCAAGAAATGATACAGCGAAAACGTGATCTGCTTGATATTCTCTACGATCTTGAGAAATTTCACAACTATTATAAAAACAGGACACTTGGCTCACATATCGGCTCGGGTTCTACAGGACAGTCCGAGCATCAGTACGGTATGGGACTGGTTGTCGTCGACACCCTGCCTGCCCGGGCTGCAAGAATGGCGAAAAGAGAGGCAGCCGGCAACAATAGAAGCCTGATTCCGGTAACCGCCTATCTCACCATGCACAAACACAGCCGCAGCCTCTACACCTTTGAACTCGATGAGAAAATCACTATTCTCGGCAGGTTGCCTTTCTTTACCAATCCGCGATATCAGCAATGGAAGGACTGGAGCCTGGAAGGCTTCCAGGTTCACCCGCAAACCACCGGCAATATTTCGACGCTTGGAGGCATTGGCCGTAACGGCGACTTCGACAAGTCCCCGGCTCAGCCGGACGAGGAAGAACGGCTTGGTGATCCCTGGAAATACCTCAATACCAACCTGAAAAACAGTCTGAAGGTTCTTTTGGGTCTCATTCCTGCCTTTCTCACTTTCTATCTGACTAAAGACTGGTGGCTGCTCGCCTATTTCGGTGCATTTATCTGGTTTGGCATCACCGGTTTCCGCAATATAATTCAATCGGTGCTGGGCGGCGGAGGTCTGCGCCGATCTCCCCTGCTGCCGTGGAACTCCCTGATTAGCTGGAGCCGTATTGCCGATTCTCTGCTGTATACCGGATTTTCTGTCCCCCTTCTCGACTATTTCGTCAAAACGCTCCTCCTCGACCAAACTCTCGGAGTTACCACGGCAACCAACCCGATACTCCTCTATACTGTTATGGGACTGGCCAACGGTATCTATATTTCCAGTCATAATAGCTATAGAGGCCTGCCGAAAAGCGCCGTTGTCGGCAACTTTTTCCGTTCCATCCTGGCTATTCCCCTGGCCATTGTCCTCAACTCATTAATCGGATCGATTCTGGTTGTCGGTGGAGCGGTCAATGTGAGTGGAGAACTGCAGAAATGGGCAGCAATCATCTCCAAACTCGCCTCGGATTTCGTCGCTGCGATAATTGAAGGACTGGCCGACAGGCAGGCCAATATCAGAGCGAGGCTCGCCGGCTATCGTCTTAAAATTTCCCAACTTTTTGCCGTCTTCTCGCGCCTTGACCTGTTTTTCCCCGAAGAAGACGTCCTCGACATCCTGCAATCCCCCAAGGTGATGATGGAGACCCTCAATTACGAGGCAAGAGAACAGGAGAAATACCTTATCGTCAACGCCCTGGACCTCATGTATTTCTGGATGTATCAGCCGCGTGCCGGCAAGGCATTGAAGATCATCTTCGAGAATATGTCACGGGAGGAATGGTTGATTTTCTATCGCTCCCAGCTGGTGCTAAAACGGCATCGTGAAATAAGTCAGGTATTTGTAGATGGACTGGTGGGAAAAAATTTCTCGCGGGCACTGTCCTTTTATCTCGATCGATCAGAAGAATATCTTCACGACCTCGAAAAAATCGGCTCAACCAAAAAGTGGCTGTAGCCTGGAGCCTGCGATGCAGGGGATGAATTTACGGCTGAGAATAGCCGTTGCAGCCTTTATTCTCAGGGGGTATGATCTTCTTTGGCAATGACAATATATACCATGAATTTGCGGTTAGTTGAGATCCTCTACAAAGATCTTTCCGCACCAATATAGAATCCAGAAAGAAAATGAAAAAAAGATTTAAAACCATAGCCTTCCAGGGAATGGCCGGAGCCTACTCAGATCTTGCCTGCAGAATGGCCTACCCTGATCTCGAGACCGTACCCTGTGTTTCTTTCGATGCCGCTTTCCGCGCCGTCCGCAAAAAAGAAGCTGATCTTGCCATGATCCCCGTGGACAACTCCCTCGCCGGCCGCGTAGCCGATGTGCACGATCTTATCCCCAACGGCAGTCTCTTCATTGTCGGCGAACATTTTCAGAAAATACGCCATTGCCTGTTAGGTGTACCAGGAGCTAAAATAGCTGAATTGACCGATGTCCACAGTCACGTTCATGCTATACCCCAATGCAAAAAAATTATAAAAGAGTTGCAACTCACCAGCCATGTGGTGGCCGATACTGCCAAGGGAGCTTCCGATATCAAAAAATGGAAAGATCTTACCCAGGCGGCCATCGGTTCTGAACTGGCAGCCGACATTTACGGTCTGGATATACTCAGGAAAGATGTGCAGGATGCGGATCACAACACTACACGATTTCTGGTTTTCTCTCGCAGCAACGTGGTCTCTCCAGCCCGGAAAGGGCAGCGCTATATCACCAGTTTCGTTTTTGAAGTCCGCAATATTCCGGCCGCATTGTATAAAGCGTTGGGTGGATTTGCCACCAACGGCGTGCAAATGGTAAAGCTCGAAAGTTATGTCGGCAAGTACTTCAACGTTGCCAGCTTTTATGCCGACGTTGAAGGTCATGTTGACGAACGGCCGTTGCAGCTGGCCTTGGAAGAACTAGGTTTTTTTGCCAAAAAGGTTGTCCTGCTGGGAACCTATCCAGCCCATGACTACAGATACGCCCCTTGAACCCGCAGTTAAAAATTATCCGGATTCCTGAAGATTCTCCGCCGTACCATTCAATCCGGTACGGCGAAAAACTGACTAGTAGTTATCAGCAGCCGCATCCTCCGGAACCGCAGGAGCCGGAATGACAACCACTCCCTGCTCCAGGCAGAGGGTTCGAGGATGTTATGCTGAATCCCGATTGACTGCCTGCATCGACAAAATCGATAGAGACCTCACCGCATTCGCTCAAAAGGTTTTTCTCGATGAGAAATGTCAACTCATCCAGAGTGGTAACATCATCGCTCTTCTTCTCCTCATCAAGGGCAAGTCCCAGCGCCGGGCCGGAACAGCCGCCCTCCATCAGCATGACACGCAGAGGAGATGAGATGTTATTTTGCAGCATATATTCGTTTAGTTTTTCTTGTGCTAAGGTTGTTACATCAACCATGAATTTCACCTTCCATTCTATTTAAGAGAAATCAAGGATACACCATGGACCCTCCATGATCCTTTTTTCCATTTGATTGGATACGCTAGCAACGGAGCATTCCCAAGTCAAGCCTGCCCTTTCGATTATTTCTCCGGTTAAGTCCCCGCGTTGCCTGGTGTTTCTTCCGGGATGATGGTTTTCCTGTATTTTTTTCGCAGAAAGTACTGCAGGAGATAGGCGGCAAGTAACAGAGCCAGGGCGATTCCCAGGATTGCCAGATTCATTTCCATTACAGCGCTGCCCAGAATAATCAAAGGGATACTCAGGCCGAATTGGGCTACCCAGTTAATGGTGAGGTAAGGAAGCAATGGCATTCCTGTCATTGCCAGCAGATTATTTTTTACTGCATAGGGCAGCCCTGGAATGAGCATGAAGATGAAGGCATGCCACTTATTGTGATCACCTTTGATTTCCGGAACCGGTATATGAAAAAATTTAAGCAGGGCATAAATCCACTTCCGCAGAAAGGAATGTATAAGAAAATACGTCGCCGCCATATGGAAGAGCATCACGGCAGCAGACAGCAGTACACCTTCAGCTGTACCAAACTTCATGCCTACCAGCACCAGGAAGAACGACAAAGGCACCCCGACAATCGGCAGAATAAGCATCAGAAGCAGAAAAAATACAGGATTGATATTGCTCTCCAGATACTCTTTAAGGATGACCAGCAAATTATGACTGTGTATAAGGTAGAAAGCTGTTGCCAGGAAAATTGCCAGGAAGCCGAGCTTGGCGATCAGTAAGGAGATGTTTCTCTTGCGAATATGTTTTACCTTCATAGTTATGATGTATTGTTATTTCTTAATTTGAGGGTGGTGAAGAAAAATTCCCGACACCGGGAGATGATCGGATGCCAACCTGCATTCCCAGTCATTGACAACGGCAACTTCAATCGGTGCCAAGTGATCTGAGTAAAAAATATGATCAAGCGTAAATAACGGATATGATGAAAAAAACGTTGGATCAGGCTGAAAATGGGAATGGATTTTCTGGGCATCTTTCAACTTTTTCGAGAGTAGAGTATACACTGTCGAACGGACGCCGGCATTGAAATCTCCGCAGAAAATGACGGGCTCCGACAACGGGATCCTATCGACAATATTTTCGATGACATACTGCATCTGAACAATTCTTTCTTTTTTTATAAGGCTTAAATGGGTGTTGAGTACATGCAACGGTCCATTCTGAGTGTCGATACGAATCCACATGATCCCTCTTTTTTCGGTGAAAGCGGTGTTCGACACCAGCGGCAGATAAGTGCAACTTATGACCTTTAACGGAAAACGACTTAGGATTGCAAGTCCGTATTCACCATTCCGGCCTTTTAACACCGGAAAATAGCTCCTTTGCATATTCAGCTGTTCAGCCAGCAGACTGGCCTGATCCTGGTTGCCGGTGCGCGACATTTTCCTGTCTACCTCCTGCAATGCCACGATATCAGGAGATAGCCGACTGATGATCCGGGCAATACGCTCCGGAAAGAGTTTACCGTCCATGCCGATGCAGCTGTGGATATTATACGACATGACCTTGATGGTCTGGAGAGCCTGGTGGCCCTTTTTCAAAGCCGGTACCATAACGGGCTGACCATTCCGGAGAATCGATCTGACATGCCTGCGAAGATCGAGGGCGCGCAGAACAGGTTGGTCCATGACATCCAAGATATCCGGTACAATAACGAAACCTTGAGTCTCATTTTTACCCGGACCGCCGTGGGATCCGTTTTCAATGGGAAAGGTCAAGGGCGCCCCTTGTGGGCGCCAGCCCGAAATAATGAATTCTCCGGCGTCCCTGTGGCGGCAGAGAATTTCCATGTCCCTGGTCACTTCCTGAAGAAGTGGATGATCCTCCCCAAATGCTTCGGCTGCTTTTTGGGAAAGTGTTCCAGAACCGGATCCAGTGACACAAATAACGTCGTCATCTGCTCTATAGAAAACCAGGGGAATTTTGGCCGTCTGGACCAGTCGATCCGCATATTCCTGCATCTGTTCATGATCAAGATTTATGGGCAGATAAATATGGCCAAGAGGTCCCATGGCGGTAGTATGAATCTTCTTGTCGGCCACACTCTCCTCTGCGCCGGAAGTTCCATTCTCTCTTTTTGAATTCCTGAAGAAGCCCTTGTTGCGCTGATGAAGTCTGATGTGGGGGATGACACTTTCCGGTTCGGCAAAGCTGCAATCCTTCAACGGACCTTCCTCAAATGCCACCTCTATGGCTTCGCGAAGCGTCCTGCCATGCTCCACTACAAATGGCACTGTCGCTTCCTGACCATGATCTGAGTAAATAAAGACATGGTAGTCACGATTTTCCGAGCGCACAGCCTTGTGCACCATATCCTTGATCGTCGCATCTATCCCCTTAAGGGTCCAAAGGGCAAAAGCAGAATTCGGATTGCGGCGATGGGAATGTTCATCATAACCCACAAAATTTGCATGTATGATCGGCAGGCCCCGGGCAATATCAATCTTAACATGAAGACGGACCATCTCCCGAAGGACGATACAGGCTCCGATCCGCGAAAATATGAATTTAAATTCCTTAAAGGGATTTTTACGAAGCAAGATTCCTTTGAAAAAATCATATATTGCCAATCCCATCTCCAGAAACGATAAGCCGATAATACGAACTATTTTCTCGATATTGGCGATGAAGATGAGAATGGTATTCCTGATTTTTATATTCCGGAAGATGGACTCCAGGCTCATCGACTGGATACAGAAGGGTGCCTCCGCCGCTCCACCTGCAAAAATATTGGAATAGGAACTGCCCCCTCTGAGCAGACCCCTATGATTCTTTTCCAGTTTGTGGGCAAGTTCATCAACTGCATCGGCATCAAACATCACCTTTTCCCGCTCCTCAAGCCGATCATAATAATTAAAGGCGGGCAGGCTGCACTTTACCCCATAGAACAATTCGGCCTGTACGGCAGGAGTAGTTGACGGCAGCCCTGAATAAAACTTTCTCAGCACAAAATTATCCCGCTGAATCATGCGCTGCAGAAAGGGCAGTCTTCTTTTCTCGATAGCACTCAGGAATTGTTCGTATCCCAATCCGTCGATCTGAATCATAAGGACGCCTGGTAAATGAATATCCTGATCCGGCTTTCTCTCTGAAGATTGAATGCGCTGGACAGTCCACTCGCTTCGTCCAATTTTTCGACGGAAACTCTGTAATATTTTCCCCAGATTGGTGATCAAATTCTCGCTCTCCGGATAACTCTCCTGCATTGATAATGCAAACCTGATGTCTGGAAAAGTATCTGATTTTTATCCAAATATTATCAAATCTTAAAATGCCATCGAAGTTGCCGAGATGGACTCCGCGATAAAGCAGATTTGGAGGATTTCCTCCCCTCTGCGTTGAATAAATCCACAACAGGCAGGCTGCTACTATAACCATTTTGACACCTTTTAAAACCATGACGACTAAGAGATATTTCGAGATCGTTGGTGTTCCAGACTTCCATATCAAGGGCGAAATCCCGGCGGCATCAGCTCGACATACTGCCTTGGCAAAGTTACCACTGGCCTGCAGGATACTTTTTTGATAGGCTTACCTGTAGTGTTCCAGTAAGCTCTTATGCCCACAGGCTAATGAGATTTTTTCCGAAATCCCGTTTGCGGCACACCCGCCACCCCATAACTATTTGGAAATATTTTGCATTATGCAACCTGCAATCCAAATTTTTTCGGTACATTCGGAAATGCCTCTCCTGGTTCTCATTTTTGGAGCCTTGACCATCATCAGTCTGATTACCAAGACCTGCCTTGAGCGCTTCTCTCTCCCTCCGATTCTCGGTTATCTGCTGATAGGCGGAGTTCTCGCGGTAATCGACAGAAAAATACCACTGATGAATGAAAGTGGGGAAACAGTCCTTTCCTTTCTTTCAGCGATAGGGATAATCATTCTCCTCTTCAAGGTCGGTATTGAAAGCGACATCCATGCCCTGCTGGAGGAATTGCCCAAGGCAAGCGTCATTTGGCTGCCGGCCATGATCATAAGCGGCGTACCCGCCTATTATATCACCCGATATCTACTTGATTATTCTTTAATTCCCAGTCTTTTCACAGGCGTAGCCATGACAGCCACAAGCGTCGGAGTTTCTCTGGCTGTATGGGAGGATACCGGAAAGATGGGGAGCAGGGAGGGTGATCTTCTACTTGACACGGCCGAGCTTGACGACATATCGGGTGTTGCCCTGATGGCATTGCTGTTCAGCATTGCGCCCGTCCTTCGCGAATTCTCTGAAGCAGCCTCCTCCGTATCACTTCCGGTAACCGAATTAGTGCAGACGCTCTTTATCCAGGCGGGACTGTTTGGGGCTAAGTTCCTGATCTTCGTCTTTTTGGTCGTACTCGCAGGGAGATTTCTGGAACAGCCTCTGCTCCAGAGTGCACGAAAGATCGGCAACAAGGCAACCGTTTTAATCTTTGTAATTGGTATAGGTTTTATTATAGCCGGCACAGCCGGTCTGATCGGATTGTCTCTTCCGGTAGGAGCGCTTTTAGCCGGACTTCTGTTAAGCCGGCACCGTCGGGACTATGGCGTTGAGCCGTTTTATCAGAGCATTTATCTGTTTTTCATTCCTTATTTTTTTATCCATATCGGCTTCCAGGTCGACCCTTCGCTGGTTACAGCCTCTTTCGGCAGCGGTCTTATATTAGTTGTTGTCGCTGTACTGGGGAAAGTCGTCGGTGTCGGCATATTCAGCAGATTGTTTACCACAACCTACGGAGCCTTTCTTATCAGTGTCAGCATGGTTCCCCGTGCTGAGATCGCCATGGTGATCATTCAACGCGGCAGTCAGCTGGGTGAATGGGCTATGCCTGATGACCTCTACGCCGCTATGGTACAGGTCTGCAGTATAACATGCCTCGGCACCACCCTGCTGCTCCACTGGGCTCTGCGGCGTGAGTAAATGTCTGGATCGCCAGCCTCGGAAATTCTCGGGGTGACTTCATATCCAGGCGGGGACGTCATATCACGGAAAAACAATTTTTATAATGTCTCTGTCCCCCTTCCTGCTGGTTTTTATCTCCAGATCCATGCTGCTGTCTCGAACACCTAAAGCAAGAATGGATTTTTCTCGTTTTTTTTCCATATGGGTGATACCACGAATAGCCTCCATTACTTTTTTCCCGGTTTCAGGTGGAGGAGCCGGCAGTTCCGACTTCTTATATTTAGCTATCACTTCCATATCACCATCTTTACCTACAGACAGTGTGATTTTTTCGGCATAGCTGTTGATTCCATGCAAAAGAGCCAGCGCGATCCATTTAATTTCCCCTTCATCTTCTACAGGGGCTTTGGCCATCTCGTACATTTCCTGGAGTGGATCAGTCGTTGCAAAACAGTCACACATTTCCTGAACTTTTAAATGAAGGTTTGAGCTGTCTTTCATTGCGGTTCTCCTTTCTTTATTCTAACCCAGCTGTGCTGGATAAGTGCTTTGGTAGTTCATTTGCAACATGACCGGATTACCTTCCCGCTTAATATTGATCCAGATGATAAAATTCCGCATCCTCGAGCCAGTTGCCCGGTTCCGGTCGCGATACAAATTCAACTATGTTATCCATGATGCGAAAATGCTTGTCCTCTTCCCGGGCTAGCTTCTTAAACAGAAGTTCCGCCGGCTGGCCCACTGACTCCTCGGCCTTTTCAAGGTAAAAATCCTTGCTGCTCTCTTCAATATCCCGCGCTTTTCTGTAGGCGTTTGTTTCTTCAGTGGTATCTACATAGAGCCCTTGTTCAAAGGCGAGGTTGCCCTCCCTCATCTCCTCAAAGATATTCTTCACATCCGAGAGTATTGCGGTGTCGACAACCTCAGACAAGCCGGTCTTCTCCCGCAGGTCTTTGACAATTTTGAAGTGTTTTATCTCTTCCTCGGCCAGCATCGTGAAAATTTTCCTCAAA
The DNA here is from genome assembly GCF_016919005.1 of Desulfopila inferna. Taxonomy (NCBI): domain Bacteria; kingdom Pseudomonadati; phylum Thermodesulfobacteriota; class Desulfobulbia; order Desulfobulbales; family Desulfocapsaceae; genus Desulfopila; species Desulfopila inferna. The sequence goes on along the minus strand of NZ_JAFFQE010000004.1, from coordinate 222,749 downwards.
CCTTCACTTTTGCTCTTTTCCGCGAGTTCCCGGTAATATAGCTCACCATCCTTTTCCATCTGCATGGCAAAGATGTATATGTCCATTGACAACCTCCATAATTGATTGAAATGAGTAAGAAAGCGAATCCCCGGTTACCCGTAGGCAACCGTTTTCCTCCATATAGCAGCCGCTTTCTTCAATCTACCAGACATTCACCCGCAGCGGAGTGAACAGCAAGTTCGTGTGAAGACCATGATATGATGATCTCGTAAAAACCATCGAATTTACCTGGATGGACTCTGCAGCGCAGGTTTCGAGATCATAATATTGTAAAAAGTGATCTTTATCTTGGAGTGTTATCGGCACCACCGGCATCTAACTGACACTGCTTAAAATCAATTTTTTCATGACATTTTTTGCAGGTATGTTCCCGGTTGAATTCATCAGAAAATATTTCCACTTCGGTGCCGCAATTATTGCATTTACACATGAAAGATTTCAGATCTCTCATCTTCTCAAAACCCGGGCAATGACTTGGTGTATTATTCGGTGTACTCATTCTATCCTCCTTGGTGGACTGCTTGAGATAATGAATTATTATGGACTGTGTTTACCCCATATATATTAGTTATATGAAATAGGTACTTGGAAAGTCAAGTACGCCCCGAAAGGTCTTCTTTACAACCGGTGTATCAAGAGCCTGCTAAACCTATAAGGCGGGGAGGCGGACATTTTACTTGTCCATCAACCATGAATGGCACTGTCTTCGACGTTTAGAGCAGCTTCACGCAGTGCTTCCGAAAGAGTCGGATGGGCGTGGCAGGTTCGGCCAAGGTCTTCACTGCTTGCCCCGAATCCAATGGCGATTACCGCTTCGGCAAGAAGATCGCCGGCCTGCGGTCCGATGATATGCACCCCGAGAATTCTGTCGGTATCTTTATGGGCAAGAACTTTGACCATACCGTCGGGATCTTCGATGGCAAGCGCCCTGCCATTGCCCTTAAAATAGAAGACTCCCTTTTTGAAAGGAATACCCTCCTGTTGAAGGTCTTCTTCACTTTGGCCGACGGAGCCAATCTCCGGATGAGTATAGACAATGCTGGGAATGGTCTGGTAATTGACATGGCCATATCCCGTGGCCAGCCGCTCAACGCAGGCTATCCCTTCCTCCGAGGCCTTATGGGCCAGCATGGCGCCACCGATGACATCGCCGACGGCATATATTCCCGGTATCGATGTCTGCCAGTGTGAATCAACTTCAATAAATCCTTTGCCGTCGGTTGCTCCGCCAAGCTCCTTGAACCCCAGGCCTTCGAGGCAGGGCATTCTGCCGGCGGCGACCAGTACCTTGTCGGCCATAAGCGGCACGTGACCGGCAATTTCAATGCGGCAGCCGTCATCGCGCTGCTCCACACCCTCTATCTTCGCGCCAAGCTGGAACTTCAGGCCCTGCTTTTTAAAAAAGCGTAGACTCTGCTTGGCAATGCCTTTATCCATAGTGGGCAGCACCCGGTCAAAATATTCCACCACGGTCACCTCGGCACCCAGCCGGTGCCACACCGATCCCATTTCCAGGCCGATTGCTCCGGCGCCGATCACCACCAGACGTTGGGGAACTTCATCGAGCGAAAGTGCCTCGGTACTCGAAATAATATTGACTCCATCTCTTTTCACTCCGGGTATCTCCACGGCCTTGCTGCCTGTGGCAATGAGTATGGCTTTACCCTGCACGGTCTCCACCTTTTCCCCGCTGACCTCCACTTTAAGATTTTCCAGCAGGCGGGCAGTCCCGGTAAAACGGTCGATCCTGTTTTTCTTAAACAGATGTTCCAATCCCCCGGTAAGAGTGGCTACGATTCTGTCCTTGCGGGACATCATCATCTTGAGATCGAAGGAGATGTCCTTCAGGGTGATCCCATGGACATCCATACTGTGCACGCACTCATGGTATTTCCAGGTCGACTCCAACAGCGCCTTGCTGGGAATACATCCCACATTGAGACAGGTCCCCCCGAGGCTGTCGTGTTTCTCCACGCAGGCAACTTTGAGCCCCAGTTGTGCCGCGCGGATAGCGGCGACATAACCGCCGGGGCCGGCGCCGATCACCACCAGATCGTATATATCGTTTTTCTCTGCAGCCATAATCAAATCTCCAGGAGAAGTTTCCGCGGGTCTTCTATCCGCTCTTTTATGCTTTTGAGAAAGGTTACAGCCTCACGACCGTCGATGATTCGATGATCATAGGTCAGCGCCAGGTACATTATCGGCCGGATCACCACTTCGCCGTCAATGGCCACCGGCCTGTCCTTTATGGCGTGCAGGCCTAATATGGCGCTTTGCGGAGGATTGACGATCGGGGTAGAGAGCATCGATCCGTAAATCCCACCATTACTGATGGTGAAGGTCCCCCCTTGCAGCTCGTCCATGGTCAGGCTGTTATCCTTGGCCTTTTCGGCAAACTCACCGATCTTATTCTCTATATCGGCAAAGCCCAGGCGCTCTGCCCGACGCACGACCGGGACCACCAGCCCTTTGCCGCCACCGATGGCGACACCGATGTCGCAACTGTGGCTATAGACGATATCCCTGCCCTCTATTCTGGCGTTCACCCGGGGAAAATCGAGAAGGGCCGCAACCGAGGCCTTGACGAAGAACGACATGAATCCCAGCCTCACCCCGTATTTCTCGGCAAACTCCTTGCCGAAGAGGGTACGTGCTTTCTTGACCTCGGACATGTCCACTTCATTGAAGGTAGTCAGCAGGGCCATATTCTGCTTGGCTTCCAGAAGCCTGGCCGCAATGGTGCGGCGAATAGGCGTCATGGCAACACGATGTTCCAGCTCATCTTCCGAAATTTCCTCTTCGGCAAGGGATGGCTCCGGTTCCTCTTTCTTCTCTACCTTCTCTACCTTGGCCGCAGGCCTGTCCTCCACGGCGCGAAGGACGTCCTCCTTGAGCAGCCGTCCTCCGGGTCCGGTGGGCGTCACCGTCTCAGGGGAGATATCATGCTCTGCCAGGATTCTGGCGGCGGCAGGCATCACCTTAACCTTCGAGCCTTCCGGCATATCCCCTTTTCTTTCTCTGGATTCTTCGGGCGCCGGCTCAGGAGATTCTCCCTTATCGGACTCGATATCCCTTGTCGCCTTTTCAGCTTGTGCAGGCTCTTTTTCCTGTCCTGCATCGGGTTCTGCCGCAACTTTTTCCTTGCCGCCCTCCTCCGTATCAAGACGGCCGATGACCTCGCCGATTGCGGCTGTTTCACCCTGCTTTTTGAGAATCTCCACCAGGATTCCTTCCTGCGGAGAGGGGATTTCCACGGTCGCCTTTTCGGACTCTACTTCGACCAGCTCATCATCCAGCTTTACTCTGCCGCCGATGTCGACAAGCCATTCACCGATCTCAACCTCGTTTATCGTTTCCCCTAAATCAGGCACTTTAATTTCAACAATCATCTTTTCCCCCAGCTGGTAGCTCTTTCAGTTTCCGTTTCGCTCGACTATTCAAAATTACACTCTTTACCACTACCTCCGGTCATCAAAAACCGCCTTGAACAACAGTGATTGCTCCAGTCTGTGGCTGGATGCGGATCCTGTCGCCGGTGTTGCCGATATCGGCCGCCCCACCCTGTCGAATGACCAGTGCTCGCTGAGGAAATCGCCAAAGCGGATGCGTATAAAGGGATAGGCTCCCATATTGAGCGGCTCTTCCTGGACCCAGAGCAGCGGAATGTTTTTGGGGTAGGCGGCCAGGGCGGATGCCAGAATATCTTCAGGCAGAGGATAAAGCTGCTCCAGCCTTACAATGGCAATGGAGTTGAGGTTCCTCTCCTGCCGTTCTTTCAGCAGATCGTAATAAATCTTTCCGGTGCACAGCAGAATCCGTTCCACATCTGCGGCTTTAACCTCATCATCGGGAATGATTTTTCTGAAACTGCCCTGGGTCAAACTCTTTATTGATGAAACGGCTCCGGGATGCCGCAACAGGCTTTTCGGTGACATCACAATCAGAGGTTTTCGAATCTTGCGCATGGCCTGGCGCCTCAGAAGATGGAAGATCTGGCAGGGCTCCGTGGGCCAGACCACCTGATAGTTGTCCGTGGCCGCATTGGCAAGATATCGCTCCAGACGCGCACTGGCGTGCTCCGGACCTGTTCCTTCCAGACCATGGGGCAGGAGCAGAACCAGGCCGGAGAGGAGATTCCACTTGGTCTCCCCCGAGCTGATAAACTGGTCGATATAGACCTGGGCGACATTGGCAAAATCGCCGAACTGCGCCTCCCATATTACCAGCGACTCTGGAAAGGCTGTGGAGTAGCCGTACTCGAATCCCAGAACGGCACCTTCGGTGAGCGGGCTGTTAAGTATGTCGATTCTGGCCTGCGCTGCACTGATATTGGCAAGAGGCATAAAACTGGCCCCGTTTTCAGTGTCATGAAGTACACTGTGCCGGTGGCTGAAGGTACCCCGCTGACTATCCTGGCCACAGAGGCGCACCGGAATCTGTTCATCGATCAGCGAGGCAAAAGCAAGTGCTTCGGCAGCCCCCCAGTCAAGCGGAGAATCTCCGGAAAACATCTCTTTTCTTGCCTCGAGCAGCTTGACTATTTTCCGGTTCGCGTGAAAACCCGGTGGAATTGCGACCAGCCGCTCTCCCAGTTTCTGCAGGCGCTCAAGAGAAACACCTGTTTCCACCTCTTCTACATGGGCATCGATGCCACCGACATAAGGGCCGTGAGAGGGAGTGAACAGACTCAGTGGCGCAGAGCTCTCTTCTTCGGAATCTTCCAGCTTGCTGTATTCCTTTTCATAATATTGCTCACGGTTTCGTTGAATGCTATCCGCCTCCTCTTCCTCCAGTTCACCGAGGTCGACCAGATGCTTCACGTAGCTTTCCCGAACCGTTGGACGCTTTTCTATCTCGGCATACATAAGAGGCTGGGTAAACCGCGGTTCATCTCCTTCGTTATGCCCCTTGCGGCGATAACAATACATATCGATGACCACATCCCTCTTGAATTGCCGGCGAAAGTCCAGCGACAGATCCAGACACTGGGCCACGGCATGAGGCACTTCACCGTTTACATGAAAAATGGGAGTCTGGAGCATCTTGGCGACATCGCTGGCATACGTCGTCGAGCGTCCTTCGGCAGGCAGGGTGGTGAAACCGATCTGGTTGTTGACCACCACGTGCAGGGTTCCTCCCACGGAAAAGCCGGCCAGTTCGCTGAGGTTCAGGGTTTCCTGGACGATGCCTTCCCCCGCCATCGAGGCATCACCGTGAATAAGGATCAACAGCCCCCGGCTGGCGTCGGTTTCCTCGAGCTTGACCTGACGTGCCTTCAGAGCCCCCTGCGCCACCGGTCCGACAAACTCAAGATGACTGGGATTAAAAGAGAGATCCAGGACCACCTTCTTGCCGTCTTTGGTCATGTAATCACGGTGATATCCCTTGTGGTACTTGACATCACCCCGGCCGACGTTAAATTCGGCATAAGGATCCTGGAATTCCTCAAAAATTGTGTGGGGATGCTTACCCATGATATTGGCCAGAACGTTGAGCCGGCCCCTGTGGGGCATGCCTATGACAATATTGTCAACCCCTTGCTCCGCCGCTTTTTCTATGGCTTGATCAAGAAGAGGAATAAGCGTTTCGGCACCCTCCAGTGAAAAGGATTTTGCTCCGACGAATTTCTTCTGAATAAAACGCTCGAAGACGACTGCATCGGTCAGCCTCTCCAAAATCCTTACCTGCTGTTTCCTGGAAAGCCGGATTTTGTTTCTGCTGGACTCCATGCGCTGCTGCAGCCACTCCCGTTCCCGCAGGGCGTCTATATGCATGAACTGCACGCCGATAAAACCTGTATAGGTCTCCTTGAGTATCTCGATAATTTCCCGTAAAGGCATGGCCTTTTGTCCGGAAACAGGACCGAAATTAAAGAGCAGATCCAGATCATCCGGAGTCATCTCATAATATTTTGGATCGAGCTCGGGAAAAAAGGTGCGGGGTGTTACCAATGGATTGAAACCGGCGAGAAGATGTCCCCGCACCCTGTAGTTCCTGACCAGCAGACTGACATTGTACTGCAGAAACGACATGGCCTCGGCGCGGCCGCACCCTGCACAAACTTTACCTCCCGGTCCATATCCCTGATGCAGCTGTTGTCTGCCTGCTGCAAACCGTGGAGATTCGGTAGGCTGGGGTGGGGGCTGGGCTGAATCCTCGTTTTCAAATCCGGTAAAATAGGAATGCCATTGCGGCGATACCGAATCCGGATCCTGTTTATAGCGCTCCCAGACCGCTTCTATATATTGGAGATTCTCATAAGCTGGTAATTCTCTCTTCATTTGTCTCGCTTCTCCCCGATTTTCAATAAAAATTATGTATTGCCATCCGGTTCGGAACCGGCCGACCAATGAAATGGGATAGGATTTACTTCCAAGGCTTGAAAAAATGTCGATGTCCGTGATCGTTTTTTATAGCCTATCTTTTTTATCCTGTTTTTTCTAGGGATTTTCAAAGGATTTTTTCAACGTATCCACTAACATTCATTATACAACCTCTTCATTCTCTCAATTTCTGTTAATTCCACCTGCCCGGGTCGGGGTGCAGGAGCCTACCGTTGCTGCGAAGGCTCACCTTTCGAAGTTCATTTCAACGATCAGCAAAACATTGGGCTTTCTTTCGTCAGCACCAGCACACCCGATTGCTCCAAAGGCATTTTGAAAGAGTAGGTTGGCGGTGAGCGCAGCGAACCCCAACAATTTAAACTTCTTTGCAACATCATGAATAAATAGCTTTTCCAGATCACTTTCTACTATGAAAAATCCCCCGAAATTCATTGAAAACTAATTAAAATACTCTATATTTATGCACGACAAGCTCGTAAAAACCTCCAATATGTTTCAGTATCCGTCATTCCGGACTCGATCCGGAATCCAGCTGTTTTAAAAATAGATCAAGTCCGGAATGACGCAGAGAACACGTCGGTGGTTTTTACGATACCAGCACGCACAGCATAGGATTGCTTCATGAAATGTTCGGGTTAAACCGCAGAAAGGGGACACATGCCGACTCCCACACCTTGTTATCACTTCAATTCAGCAATAGTCAGAAAACCTTCAATATCCGTGATCCGTGGCCTGCGGGCTGAAGAACGAGGCGATCCCGACTACGAGGCGGTTCAAGCTGAACACCAGGCCTATGTCGCCGCCCTCGAATCCGCCGGACTCAATGTCATCGTGCTGCCTGGGCTCGAGGCGTTTCCGGATTCGCTCTTCGTTGAAGACCCGGCGCTGGTTTTTAGCGAAGGGGCCGTGCTGTTGAATGCCGGTGCAGCATCGAGACAGGGCGAAGCACAGGAACTTTCACCGGTTTTACACGATTGTTTCGACACTGTGCTGGAACTGCGGGAAAACGGTCATGTCGATGGCGGTGATATACTGGTGACGCCGAAATCCGTACTTATCGGCCTTTCCGCACGTACCGATCCCGCCGGAGCGGCTGTGCTCATCGATTGCCTCAAAACCCTGGGCTATAAGAGTGAGGTAGTGCACACTCCTACCGGAGTCCTGCATTTTAAAACCGAATGCTCGCTGCTCGATGAAGAGACGGTTCTGCTCACCCAGCGTATGGCACAATCGGATCTCTTTAATGGTTTTCGCAAAATGGTGATCCCTGATGGCGAGGAACCGGCCGCAAACGCCCTCCGGATCAACGATTCGGTTCTGGTAAGTGCGGGCTATCAGCGAACCATCGACATGCTTGCCGGAAGCGGCTATGCAATTGTGCCTGTCAAGACTGAAGAGATTGAAAAAATTGATGCCGGATTGTCCTGCATGTCCCTGCGCTGGTTCCATAACAGGAAGCCAAACAAATTCTAATTTAATTGCTCATTAATTCAGCTCGAGATTCTTTTCTTTCCGGCATGTCTCGAATCCCGGCGCAAGCGGCCGGGACTCTGTTCAGTACCCTACCCCCTTGAGGTATAAATACCTTGGCAGTAGACTGAGCCTGCCGGCTCTTAAAGTGCTTCCCGATTTCTTGTTTTTCTATGTGGATTTTCCGGAGTAACATCCTAATATTAAAGGTGTATTTATCAGTTACGTCATTCCGGACCTGATCCGGAATCCATCTATTTGGATGCTTCTGGATTAATCCCTTATCCCGGACTCCTATCAGGGACCGGAATGGATAGAAACAGGGTTTTATAAAATCTTCGATACAGGCAGCATGAAACCGGCTTTTTTAGTAATAGCTCTACTGGGTTCTTCACAGCGGAAAAATCCCGCCATTCCTCCGCCGATCTGAATATCCTGAAAAAGTCTCAACATTACCTGAAATTAGTATTGACTTCTTTTTAGATAAGTGGCACGATTCATATCGTGCATATGAACACTTCGCTTTGTTCTAAATGAATTATCGCGATGACTAGAGGACGTGAAAATGAGTAAATATCGCCTGACAATCCTGGTCGACAATAGAGCCGACACCGGCCTTATAAGTGAACACGGCTTTGCCTTGTTCATGGAAACCCCGACAGGAAACATTCTTCTCGACAGTGGCCAAAGTACCGCCCTGCTGCCCAACGCTAAAGCTCTAGGGATCGAACTCGACAAAACGGCCATTCTGGTACTGAGCCACGGCCACTATGACCACACCGGTGGAGTTGTAGATCTTCTCGAACTCAATAAAAGCCTGGAAATTTATCTTCACGCCGGGGTATTTCAGCCGCGCTACAGCCTGGGAGACGGTACAGCCAAAATCATTAAAATGCCGCTCACTGCCATGGAAGCGCTAATGCATCACCCGGATACCAGGGTACACTGGTTAACCAGACCAACAGATCTGCATGAAGGGATCGGCATAACCGGTCCGATTCCCAGAAACTGCACCTTTGAAGACACCGGGGGAAAATTTTTTCTCGATCCAGAGGGAAAAGAAATCGATATTATCCGTGATGACAATGCCATGTGGCTTCAGTGGAAAAAAGGACTGACCATTTGCCTGGGATGCTGCCATGCCGGCCTCCTCAACACCCTGGACTACATCGTTAAGCTGACAGGAGAGAAACGGATCGACACGATAATAGGTGGCTTGCATCTGCTTCATGCCGACGAATCCAGGTTGAACAGGACTGTAAAAAAACTGAAGTACTTTGATATCAGACGAATCATAGCCTGCCACTGCAGTGGCGATGCGACGGTAAACTATCTGGCTTCACATCTTAGCTGTGAGGTTATTCAGGGAAGTGCAGGGATGGTGATTGAAGTTTAATTATTTACGACTATCGCTTTTTCATCCGGATTAGATTCCAGGATGATTTTCCGGCTGCTGACCAGGAAAATCTTTCTTGTGCCAATCGTCTCAACCGGCAGGGATGTCTTCTTTTTTAAAGTTTTGTGCTTGAAAAAAAATGAACTTGCAGTATGAATGACAACCACAGGAGGAGTGCCGGAGCGGTTGAACGGGACGGTCTCGAAAACCGTTGTGGGGGCAACTCCACCCAGGGTTCGAATCCCTGCTCCTCCGCCAATACAAGGTGAAATATCCCAGTTAGTGGATTCTGCATTGTGGATTTTCAATCGGTGTTCAGTCAAAAAAAGCTGCTATCGCTTCTCCCGGATATCGTGGAGATCGCCTGCAACTTTACAACTTCGCTCTTGCATATTGTTCCGGCCACTCAATATCTTCACTAAGATGGCTGGCTGCATGCAGCGGCCAAAAGGGATTGCGCAGAAACTCACGACCAAGTGCTATAAAATCGGCCTTATTATTCTGTAATGCTTCTTCTGCAAAAGCTGGAGATTCCAGCATCCCAACCGCCATAACCGGCAGCTTTAACTGTTGCCGGAGAATATCGGCAAAGTGCAGCTGATACCCTGGATATGATTCCACGGCCGCATTTTCAATAACTCCACCTGAACTTACGTGCACAAGATCGATGAAATGCTTCACCGGCTCAAGAAGCCTGCACAAATCCTCAGGATGATTACCGCCTTCCATATATTCTTCTGCAGATACGCGTATAAAAACAGGCATCTGATCGGGAATAGATTTCACGACTTCTTCCAGAATCATTTTCAGAAACAGAGATTTATCTGTTCCAAATTCGTCTTTTCTCACATTTGTCAAAGGTGACAAAAACTGATTAATCAAATAACCGTGAGCCGCGTGTATTTCGATAAAATCAACACCGGCCGCTACTGCCCGCCTGGCAGAACTGGCAAAGTTATGTATCACACTGTCGATTTCAGAGGTACTTAATTCGACTGGAACCTGAAGTGTATCGTTAAACGGTATCGCACTTGGAGCCACAATTGGTTCGTCAACGATCGTTGCCTTTCGTCCGGCATGCGCTATCTGAATACCAATTTTACATCCATGTTTTTTAACCTGCCGGATCAGTTTATTAAACGGCTCGATCGCGGCATCACTCCAAATCCCCAGATCCCTGTTGGATATCCGCCCCCGGGATTCGACAGCTGTAGCTTCAACAATGATAAGGCCGGCTTGACCAATTGCTCTGGCAGCATAATGGATAAAATGCCAATCATTGACCAGGCCATCATTGCCCGCAGAGTATTGGCACATTGGAGCCATTGCGATACGGTTTTTAAATGTTACACCTTTGAGAGAGAACGATTCGAAAATTCGTGATTTTGCCATGGCCGCCTTCGCTTCTTACAGTAACTATTACTGTGAATGAATACATTGTTTAATAACAGATAGCACTTTCTACACCTGAGCACCAACATCAATACCTTTTTTTCTTTCAATCACCTTTTCGAGTTATTGAAACAACGAACATTTACCATACCACAACCAACCGGTGCAAAGAATTACTGCAAAGACGCACTGAATAGCAAGGGGGCTGGGACGAAATACCGGTAACCGAGGAAACCGGGCAAATACCAGTTGAAGAAGGTGATGTATATAAAGGGCCCCTTGGCCCTTGTGTGGCCGTCCATGGGTGTGTGCCTCCCATGGTGTTGGGCCCCGACAAGTCATTGATTTTCAATCGGTCGTGCAGAACATTGTTGAATGAAATCGAAGATAGAATTATGGTAGAGATCACCCATGGAAAAGAGCGATATCAGGTCTAAAGATCAAACCCCGTGTAATTCAGCTCACCTGCCATTCAGTGACTGGGATTAAATGTAATATATAGATCAATCCAGCGGACGAAACCCTGCTCCTCCGCCAACGACAACCCCTTAGTCCATACAAGTTGTTAGGAGTTATCACATTGGTGATTTTCAGATCAGTATTAAGTCCGTAAAATAGCTGCCTCAGCCTTACTCCGGATCAGCTGCTTCATATAGCCGCCGATTTGCCTTTATCGATCGCATGTTGAGAATAATAAAAGAAAGCCTGGGTGTTAAATTATTTGTCCTCCTTACCGCAGTTGTAGTCATGGCGGTTGTTCCTCTTACCTATTCGGCTTTGCACTCCCTGATCGACTACGGCGACCAGGCTCTTGAACTACACAGCGATCATATCACATCGCAGACGCTTTCTTCTTTGCAAAGAATTACCCGGGAAAAGGCAGCACTCCACCAGAAGCATTTCGATCAGATTGCCTCCTCGGCAGCCATGCTGGGAAGCCAGGCGGCGGCCATTTACAATAATCTTCAACTTTATGCCGGCAATCCACTCTACCATGATCATCTTTTGCCTTCTCCGCTTACCGGCAATTTCATCAGCGATCTTGCCGCACCGGTGACAACAATCTACTGGGGAGGATCACAGATCTCACCGGTCATCCGGGAGGAGTTGCGGGCCATAAGCCATATGGCTCCGCTGTTTGAAAGAGCTCTCAAAGATAACCCGGAAGCACTTGCCAGTCATACGATTACCGCTTCAGGTATAGGTAAGTATTGCACAACAAGGGAAAAATATAAAAAGGCTTCCCTGGAGATTCCTTCTCCATCTGTTTTCGATCTGAGGGATGGCGAGCCGATGACAATTTTCAGCCATGCTGAAGACCGCAGCGGAGATGTCCGCTGGACAGACATCTATAAAGACGATGTCATAGAAGGCTTCATGCTCACCGCCAGCGCCCCGGTCTATGATGACAAAGATCGATTTCGCGGTATTACAGGTATCGATGTACCGCTTTCCGCCGTCATCGACGATATTCTTACAACCGACAGTCACCAGGATGATAATTGGCCTCTGTTTTCCTTTCTCCTTGGTGCAAACAGCAAGATCATCGCCTTTCCCCAAAAGTACTACCCGCTCTTCGGCATTGAGCCTGACTCGTCGGAATATCTCTACTCCAGTGATCGACTCAATCTCTTTCTCGATGACTCGATCCATGACAATGTCCGAAGACTTGCCGGGATTGTGGCCGGCAGCCTTGAACATCAACAGAAAATAATGCTCGATGGCGAAAACTATTATGTCGTCACCAGCAAAATGCAGAAACAGGGATGGATTTTCGGCGTTGTCGTCCGTGAAAGCGATATGCTGCAAACCGTGAATTCAGGCCGTCGCGAACTCGGTCAGTCCATACGAACAATGGCCGTTAAAAGCGTGATCTTCTCGCTGGTCACTCTTAGTATAGCCATTGCCATCATCTTTCTACTGCTTGCACACTTAATCAACCCGCTGCGCAAACTCTCTCAGGCAACCGAGCAGGTGGCGGCCGGCAATTTCGAGGTACAATGTCCGGTGACCACCAAGGATGAACCGGGTATTCTGGCAGCATCGTTCAACTCCATGGTGATGCAGCTGCGCGCCGCCCAGAAGCAGCAGCAAAAGTACTCCAGCTATCTGGAAAAAGAGGTGGCAAAACGGAATGAGCAGGTCAACCACCAGAAGCTGGAACTGGAAAAAACCGTCATCAGATTGCAGGACGAGATAGAGCAACGCCAGATCGTCTCAGATAAGCTGCAGGAGCAGGGCGAGGAGTTGCAGAAATCGCTTCAGGAGAAGGAGGTGCTGCTGCGGGAGATACATCATCGTATCAAGAACAACATGCTTATTATCATCTCCATGCTCGCACTGCAGCGCCAGGATATCGAGCAAGAGAAACAGCGTGAGATTTTCAGAGAGATGGAAAATCGTATCCGGTCAATGGCACTGGTTCATGAAAAGCTCTACTCCTCCAACAGCATCAGCCAAATAGACACAGGTTCCTACCTTCATGATATCGCCAAGTCTCTGTTGTCCTCCATGGTAATTGACGGCAGGATAACTCTCGATGTGCAGACCGAACCCATAGCCATCGATATTGATCACGCCGTACCCATCGGCCTGGTGACCAATGAGATCATTACCAACTCCATCAGGCATGCCTTCCCGGAAGGTCGAAAAGGGACTATATCCCTTGCCGTCAAAAGGTGTGCAGACAACCAGCTGCTTCTAACTTTGGCCGATGACGGAATTGGACTGCCGGAGGATTTTGATATTATGCGGTCATCAACCTTTGGCACTGGCATTATCATCGCCGGTCTGGTAAAAATGCAGCTCAAGGGCGAACTGACAATGGAACGTGAAATGGGAACCAAATACAGCATCCGCTTTCTCGATCCCATACTACACAAGCGTTTATGAACAAAAATATCAGGATACTCGTCGTCGAGGACGAAATTCTCGTTGGCATCATGCTGAGCAGAAAACTAGAATCCTGCGGCTATGAGGTTGGCGATGTAATTATTAACGGCGAAGAAGCGGTGCGCGTCACCGATAGGGAACGGCCGGATGTGATTCTCATGGACATCGCTCTCTCCGGCAGCCTCAACGGACTGGAGGCTGCCCGGCAGATCCGGGATAAATATAATATTCCCATTATCCTCTTTACCGGTTACGACACGGAGAAACTTTCCCAGCAGGTTTTGGATATTGAACCGGCTGCCATTATATCCAAACTCGATAATATTGAAGTAGTGCTCAAAGCCATCGAAAAGGCCGTGGCCGCCTGATCTTAAAAAACCCAACTACAGATAACCCCTTACTCTGTGACATTTCATTTGACTTACTCTTTGGTCTTAAGACGACTGAATCCCGCGAAATGAGGCGTCATGGTCACGGGAACCCCCACTTCTTCATACTTCAAAAGCCTCTCCATTACACTATCATTTGGTTGTCCCAGAATATCCACGCGCTTTGGGTTACAGAATTCCATCACGTCAATCATGTATTCCTCAGATGTTTTCCAATGAGCCAGAATGGATTCAGAGTCGCGGTGGATCAGGCATGCACGAGCTTGCATGCTTTCTTCGTCGATATACATCTCGGCCATAAGCAGTGGGTCGTTTTCCTCGGCGAATTCTTGCGAACGCTTGACACTCGCCTTGAAGATCTCCAACTTGCCTTCTTTGATCTCAAATGTGTTGATTTGGATAATATAATCTGACATGCGATTCCTCTATTATTTCAGACCAAAAGAGCATAGTGTTCATTGGTAATTCAGCTCCTTCCACCTTTTCAAGGCTCAGAGTAGTTTTTTATTTAATTTCCTAATTACCCCTAATCCTCAGCTCAAGGTCGGGACTGCTCTTTTCACGGGTCTCTGCAGCCGGGACGGCTGCAGCGAAGCCCCATGGACGGGTTTATGGCGTCCCGATGAAAAAGAGCAGTCCCGGCCTGGGCCTGAAGATGCTGAGTTTCAGGGGTAATCAGTTTTAATTTTACTCTGACCCTTTTGATCCCTGACCCTTTTGACCCTTGGTGATGGGTGAAGCACCTACGGAGTTCTCTACTCCTGGCTCAGGAAGCTCTGGATTTTTTTGTCATCCAATATCTGGTTGACGATGTCGGAGAGTTGCATATTGAGCAACTCTTCGAGGTCATCGACCTTCGGTTTGCGGAGAGATTGGCGGTTGGACTTAAGACCGTAATTTTTGGTGAGAGTCGTGCCCCGGTTTTCCAGGACCAGTTGCACGCTACTGGCGGCATTGGTTATATACAGCGTTTTGGAGCGGGTCACTTCGGCGAGGAGTTCTTTTACCTCAACGGTGATATTTACCGGTGAAGAACTTTCGACCAGCAGACCCTGTTGACGCAATCCGCCTGCCAGGCGTTCGATGATGAGGATATGCGGTGGACTGAGGTTCGTGATGCCAACAGCAGGATCAGAAATCCTGTAAATCACGACTTCCGGGTTGTCTCTCTGGTCAAGCCCTTGTATAGACGCTGTTGCTCCCCCGCCATAAATCTGTTCGGCTTGCGGCGAGACCTGCAAATTAAGATGAGTGTTCAACGGATATTGAGGAGCACAGGCCGTCACGAACAGCATCCCGATTAAAATTAGAGCATTTCTCATTGGTTTACTCCTGAATATTAGAAATGGAGCGACAGCATAAAACGGTGCAAAAAAAAATCATCTCTTTTCAAGGGGCACAAAGGACCTCTCCTGAGACCCGGTATAAATCTGGCGAGGCCTGGTAATGCGCAGGCGCTGGTCATGGAGCTCCCGCCAGTTGGCTATCCAGCCGGGCATCCTGCCGAGGGCGAACATCACTGTATACATATCGAGGGGAATCCCTATCGCACGCAACAACAGACCGCTGTAAAAATCCACATTCGGGTAGAGCTTGCGGCTGATAAAATACTCATCCTTCAGGGTTTTCTCCTCAAGCTCGAGGGCAATATCGAGAAGGGGATCTTTTTTATTTAATTCCGCCAGCAGTTCATCCAGCCTGTTCTTCAGGATGCGTGAACGGGGATCGAAGTTCTTATAGACCCTGTGCCCAAATCCCATCAACCTGTAATCGCTGTCTTTATCTTTTGCTTTTTCCAGATAGTGGTCAATCGGACGGCCCGAGGATTTGATATCTTCCAGCATTCTGATCACGCCGATATTGGCGCCGCCGTGCAACGGCCCCCAGAGCGCACACACTCCCGAGGCGATGGAGCTGAACAGATTTGCACGGGAACTGGCGACTGCCCTGACCGTAGAGGTAGAACAGTTTTGTTCATGATCGGCATGGAGTACCAGAAAAAGCGACAGGGCCTTTTCGATAACGGGATTAGGAACATACTCCCGATAAGGATCGGAAAACATCATATGCAGGAAATTGGCACAGTAGTTGAGATTGGGGTTTGGTTGATTGAAGGGTTTACCGACAGACATCCTATAGGAGTAGGCGGCTATTGTCCGAACCTTGGAAAGCAGCAGGGCGGCGGTTCGATCAAATCCGTGTCCTTCCGAATATACTTCCAATACATCCGGATGGAAGCAGGAGACCAGATTGAGCATGGCAGACAGAATAGCCATGGGAGGCGAAGCCGTGGGAAGCCCGGAGAAGTGATGCTCGAGATTGGTATGCAGGGGAGCGTGTTCCGCCAAGGCATCCTGAAATTTGCTCAGGGTTTCGGCATCGGGAAGTTCGCCGTAAATAAGCAGTGAGCAGATCTCCACGAAACTTGCCTTCTCGGCTATTTCTTCAATGGGATAGCCCCGATAATGCAAAATTCCTTTGGCACCGTCAACATAGGTGATATCCGAATAGCATGACCCGGTATTGCCAAAACCCGGATCCATGGTGATATAGCCCGATTGTGCACGCAATTGTTGAATATCGATACATTTCTCGTTCTCACTTCCAGTCGTGACATCAAGTTCATAACTTGCGCCACCTACAGTCAGGGTTGCTTTTTCGCTCATATTTTTCTCCTTGAAAGATCCAGGTCGCCCGATTTAGTACCTTGTCCGGATGTCCATTATAAAAAACAGAAAAAAGGACAAAACTAACGGAACCGATTTCTTAAGTGAATCCGATAACTCTCTATATTGTTGAATGCCACTTGTTACATATTATGGTTTAAAAATATTTTTGGCAAGTGATCAAGGCATCTCACTTCATTTGTAATCTGCGCAATAAACTGTTAGAACCAAGTCGAATCTCCTTACGTTACTCAATGGAGTCCTTCATGATTATTGTTGATGTTATTGCAGCCGGTCTCTCCTGGCTGGGCCGCCAGGGCACCAAGGCGATTGCAGCGATTGTGGTTGTAGGCATCGCCTTCCCCTGGCTCGGCGGCCACCTCAAGCCCTTTGTAACCGAGGCCATTTTTGTCCTGTTATGCACGGCTTTTATGCGGGTTAATATGAGGGCGGCCGGAGCATGTCTGCGACGGCCTGGTCTGGTGATTGGTGCAACTGCATGGACGTCTCTGGCAATTCCCGCTCTTATTGGGATGATCTGTCTTTCCCTGGGAATCGATACCAGTGCTCCCGGCCTTTTTATTGCCATCATGTTTCAGGCGGTGGCATCCCCGATCATGGCAGCCCCCTCGCTGGCGGTATTGATGGGGCTCGATGCCACCCTGGTGCTCATCACTCTGGTCTGCGGTACCGCTCTGGTCCCGATCACCGCGCCCCTTTTTGCCCTTGTTTTCGTCGGCCCGGCGTTGTCGATTCCTCCTCTGCTGCTCGCCGGCAAACTCAGCATTATTCTTTTAGGGGCAGCCTTTGTCGGCTTCGGCATACGTCGACTGGTGGGGATTAAGGCGATCGAGCGGCAGGGGGAAAAAATCAACGGTTTCAATATCATTATTCTTTTTATATTCGTCGCGGCTATCATGGAAAATGTCGGGACCCGCGTACTTTCCGATACTGCGATGACGATAGCTATCACCGCCCTTTCCTTTGTGATTTTTTTCGCAGTCCTGTTCCTGACAACTCTTGTATTCCTGCCGGCAGGCCGGGAACGCGCTCTGGCCATAGGATTTACCGCATCGCAACGCAACATGGGCTTGATGCTCGCCGCTACTGGAGGAGCCCTGCCGGAAATGACCTGGCTCTACTTTGCCCTGGCTCAGTTTCCCATCTTCCTGGCCCCGTGGATCTTGCAACCGATGGTGAACAGGATACTCAAGCGGTAATCCGCTTATACCGCTGCAGGGTTTCGGATGATGACGATTTCCCCGGGTATAATATATGGATTACGCAGGCTTGCCGTTTATAAAATCATTTGTACTTTTGCGGCACTCCTGCCTGCTTTTCGATTACTCTGATGATATTCAATATTGTTTGATTAACAGGGGTGGCAACACCATGTTTCTCGCCCATGGCGACAACTTTGCCGGCAAATATCTCCACTTCTGTTTTCCTGCCTGCCTCAATATCCTGAAGCATTGAGGTTTTTCCTTGAGGTGCCAGGGTATCCAGGACGGAAAACCATTTATCCAGATCCTCGCTGGTCAGATCAACGGAAATCTTTCCGGCAAGTTCTATAACTTCCTGCATCAACAGCAGCAGTAATGATCGGGCATCGGGCGATTCCTGAAAAACGCCATAGGGAGCCCGCAACACCGCCGAGGCCTGATTAATCCCCACATTGATCATGAACTTCCACCACATGGTACGCACCATATCCGCGGGTATCTCATGCGGAATCCCTGCCCGGCTCAAGGCCTCCCGGAGACGCTCTGTACTGCTGCCGTCTCTCTGCCCGAAGATGATCCTGCCGGGTTGCGCGTAGGAAAAACGATCCCCCTCCCGCAGGGCATCGATACCGACGGCAATGGCAGGCAAGACGTTGCTCATACCACATGCCCTACCGATTATCTCCTCGCTTTCAAGGCCGTTCATCACCGAGAGGATTATCGTATCCGGACCAGTCACAGCTTTGATGGCCGGAAGGGCTTCATCAAGATGATGGTGCTTCAGGGCGACGAGAATCAGATCCGCCGGCTGAGATACCTCCCACGGCTGTCTGGCCTGAATCGTATAGTTCCTGCCATTGACCTGTAATTCTCTATTCTCCAGTCTATGGTATCGTTGACCCTCAGCAAGAAAAAATGGTGAGAACGAACCGGCATCCGAGAACATGGAGGCATAGGCCGACCCCATGGCACCGGCACCGACGACAGCTACCGTGGTAATTTTTTTTTCTACCTGCATAATTATTTTTCCTGATTATGTATGTTGTCTCAATTTCAGGGACTTAGGGTTTCTTGCGGTTCAACAAGGAGGAGGTGTACCTCTTTTCAATGCTATAGCCGCCGGAAACAAGGGTTGTCTCCTTCCTGAGACCAAATAGCTTCGGATAATAGCGGAATTACAACTTGAACTCAATTTGAGCTTAGTGTAATGTGATTGTTTCCCCCGCCTCGGGTGGACAGTGAAATTGATCATGAAGCAATGGCCGACAGCTTAATGGGTTTGGTCGTTTATCAGGAGAATTAAGAGGCTATCAACATAATGGCACGCAAAAGAGATAAAATCAAATTTTGCCTGGATGATTATCTGGAAACTCTTTCCCATGAAGAAAGATCAAAATATCTTCTGGAGAATACTGCGCTTATTTCTATTATCCATACCGGCGCCAGTGATGAGAAAATCATGAGTGAAGCGAAACGCTACGATGAGGAGAACAATACGGATCTCTTCTCCGAGGTTATCTTATTCAGGGTGTACTGCATCGCCTGCCATAAAGTTGAATGCGACTGCTGACTCTCTTCGGCCTCTCCGAACCGTTTTACAAATACTAAACAGATACTGCTTCTCTACATAAAAAAAATCCGGGTTCGCCCTCAATAGGCCGAACCCGGATTTTTTTGTGGTAGTGTGGTTGTATAGACTTCCTGCCCTTTTTAGTTTACCAGCCCAGGGTCAGGTAGTCGTGGATTGAATCGGCGGCTTCCCTGCCCGCTCCCATCGCCAGAATAACCGTGGCCGCACCGGTAACGATGTCTCCGCCGGCCCAGACACCTTTTTTGGTGGTCTTCCCGGTTTTTTCATCGGTAACGATATTGCCCCATTTATTCAACGCCATATCAGGAGTATCACTGGTAAGCAGTGGATTGGCTCCTGAACCTACGGCTACGATACAAAGATCGCACTCAAGCTCAAATTCGGAGCCTTTAACGGCTACCGGACGCCTTCTCCCTGATTCATCGGGTTCGCCAAGTTCCATCTTGAGACATTCCATACCTGTGAGCCGTCCCTTTTCATTGCCGAGATATTTTGTCGGATTGGTGAGGAGAAACATTTCGATGCCTTCCTCCTCGGCATGATGGATTTCAGCTTTACGTGCCGGCATCTCTTCACGCGAGCGCCGGTAAACGATCTTGACGCTGTCCGCACCGAGCCGCATTGCGGTTCTGGCCGAATCCATGGCAACATTTCCGGCACCCAGAACGACAACATTTTTGCCCATTGGAATAGGGGTGTCAACCTCGGGGAACTTATAGGCCTTCATCAGGTTGGCCCGGGTAAGATATTCGTTGGCGGAGAGGATGCCCACCAGATTCTCGCCGGGAATGTTCATAAAGCGGGGCAGCCCCGCGCCAACGCCTACATACACCGCGTCAAATCCCTGCTCAAACAGCTCATCCAGGGTAACGGTCCTGCCGATAACAACATTGCACTCAATTTTCACTCCAAGCTTTCTCAGGAAATCCACTTCCTGGGCGACAATGTCTTCCTTGGGCAGACGAAATTCGGGAATACCATAGACCAGAACACCGCCGGGTTTATGGAACGCCTCGAAAATGGTGACCTCATGGCCTTTTAAAATGAGATCTCCGGCAACCGTGAGCCCGGATGGACCCGAACCCACCACCGCGACCTTCTTGCCGGTGGGAGGCGCTACCGGAGGCATTTCGCCGGTACCGTGCTGTCGCTCGTAATCGGCGGCAAACCGCTCAAGATTGCCGATGGCAACAGGCTCTCCCTTTTTACCGACAATGCATTTTCCTTCACACTGGATCTCCTGAGGACAGACACGACCACAAACGGCGGGCAAGGCATTTTTTGTCCAAAGATTGCGAATGGCTCCGGTCATATCTCCCTGAGCGATCAAATCGATGAATCCCGGGATATCAACGCCCACCGGGCAGCCGGTAACACAGCCGGGTTTTCTACACTGAAGACAGCGCGCTGCTTCCTCCTGAGCCATTTTCAGGGTATATCCCGTGGGGACTTCGAGAAAATTCCTGGCCCTTACCTGTGGGTCCTGCTCGGGCATAGCAACTCTGGGGTTTTTTGTTTTTTTCTCGCCTTTTTCAGCCATATTTTCCTCCGTAGATAATCTCATCCACTACAGTATGTTAATGTATATTCAATATGTTATATGTTTTCAGGGTGCCGGATTTATTTCGAGTCCCGTATCGTACAGAAACTCTCATGACATTTTTTCTCATCTTCACGATATGCCTGCAGCCTGAGTGTCAACTCATCGAAATCTACCTGGTGACCGTCAAATTCAGGGCCGTCGACACAGGCAAATTTGGTTTCACCGCCCACGGTAACCCTGCAGCCACCGCACATTCCGGTGCCGTCCACCATGATCGGATTTAAGCTGACGAGGGTCGGTACCTTATATTCCCTGCTAAGATTGGAGACGGCTTTCATCATGGGAACGGGACCGATGCCGACGACCAGTTTAATATCGTCATCCTCAAGTACTTCCTTGAGAATATCGGTGACAAAGCCATGATGCCCGTAAGAACCGTCATCGGTGCAGACCCGCAAATCATGGGAGGCCTTTCTCATTTCATCTTCCAGTATCAGCAGATCCTTGTTCCTTGCTCCTATTATGCAGGTGACATCGTTGCCGACTTCCTTAAGGCCGCGGGTGATAGGATGCAGCACGGCAACACCTGTTCCGCCGCCGACGCAGACGACTTTGCCAACTTTTTCAAGATGGGTCGCCTTGCCTAGTGGACCAATGACATCCTGATAGCCATCGCCGACCTGCAGTTCTTTGAAGAGGGCAGTAGATTTGCCGACAACCATGTATATTATTGTAATTGTACCTTTTTCCGGATCAGAATCAGCCATGGTCAGCGGAATCCGTTCTCCGCCCTCACCGGATTTTACTATTACAAATTGGCCCGGAAGAGCTTTTTTTGCAATTCGTGGAGCCTCTATTTCATTGAGGATCACGGTTCCCTCAGACATCTCTTCACGCCGCACAATTTTAAACATTTTCCGCCTCCGCTTCTCTAAAATACCAATGGATTATTTTTCGAAAAAAATAACTGGGTTCGCACACTATTCAGAAAAAATAAAAGAGCATATACTCGCCAATATAGCAACCTCTTTTGCCTGCTACTCTGTAGCACCAATTTCAGGAGAGTGTTAAGTTCCTTTTTTTGACCGGGAGCATTTGCTGTTTTTAGATAAAATTTCTTTCGGTTATCTCCTTTTTTCGAGTAAAGTAACTAGTAGACACAATTTGTTCTAAAATATTTATACGACTCCTCAATTTAACTTAAAAAGGCAACGGAATTGAAGAGCTACAGAAAAGCACTTACCATCGCCGGTTCAGACAGCGGAGGCGGAGCAGGAATCCAGGCGGATCTTAAAACATTTTCGGCCTGCGGTTGTTACGGCATGAGCGCAATAACGGCGATCACGGCACAAAACACCTGCGGTGTCACCGCTATTCATCCTGTTCCGCCTGCGGTAATTGCCGCCCAGATACGCGCCGTTCTTGACGATATCGGCACAGATGCGATCAAGATAGGCATGCTCCATTCTGCGGATGTCATCATGACGGTTGCCCAGGTTCTGCGAGAGTATGGCTGCAACAACATCGTCCTCGATCCGGTCATGGTAGCCACAAGCGGCGACCGTTTAATCGAAGAAAGCGCCGTCGCAACACTGCTGGAAACGCTCTTGCCGCTGGCAACTCTTATTACTCCTAATATACCGGAAGCCGAAATTCTAACCAAGAAAAAGATTTCCACTCGTGACGATATGATCAGCGCCGCTCAACTGCTGAGCAGCGAGTATTCTCTTGCCGTACTGCTCAAAGGCGGACACCTCAAGGGAACAACCCTTGTGGATGTCTACTGGCCCAGGGATGCCGATAGCCCAATTTTCTTCGAGAATGAGCGCATCGCCACCAGAAACAGCCACGGTACAGGCTGCACGCTGTCCTCTGCAATCGCCGCATTCATCGCCCATCAGGAATCGCTCCATGATGCGGTCCGGCATGCAGAAAAGTACCTTTACCAGGCGATTAGTGCCGGCTCCGAGTATTCACTCGGTAAAGGTCATGGTCCTGTCCACCATTTTTTCAATTTTCATAAGCAATTGCCAAAGGAGAAAATATCATGAACATCCTCGCCGTTCTGGGAAGCCCTCGAAAAAACGGCAACAGCCAGACCCTGGTGCAAACAGTGATCAGCGGCATCGAGGAGAAAATCCAATGCCGGACCGAATATATTTATCTGCAAGGCATGAAATCCCTCTCCCCCTGCATCGGCTGTGGAGGATGCGAAAAAACCGGGATGTGCGTTATCAAGGATGACATGATCGAATTATACGGAAAGGCGGACACCGCCGATATCATTTTCCTGGTTACTCCCGTGTATTTTTATGGACCGACTTCCCAGCTTAAAGCCTTCATAGACCGCTTTCAAGCACGCTGGAGCAGAAAGTATCTGCTCAACGAGAGAGTCAGAATCGAGGATAAGCGCAGAGGCTATCTCCTGGCCACCGCGGCAACCAAGGGTCCAAAAGTTTTCGAGGGCTGCGTCCTGGTGGCCAAATCGTATTTCGACACCATCGATGTGCCCTACAGTGGCGAACTGCTGATCCGCGGCGTTGATGAAAAAAAGGCGTTTAAAAACAATACGGAGGAAACAGAGAATGCACTTCGCTTCGGCCGAGAAATTGCCGACTCTTTCGGCTAATCCGCCGTTTGTGCTCCTGCCTTTTTTTCAAGGATCTGCAGTTCGAAGGGCTTGCTCTCCTCCCCGAAATACATGGTCCGGTGCGGAAATGGTATCTCGATGCCCTTCTCATCAAAGGCATATTTAAGGCGACGCAGGTATTCCCGACCAGCATCCCACTGGCGAATCGGTTTGGTCTTGATCCGTCCCTTGATAATCACAGCGGAATCATCGAATTTGTCCACTCCGAAAATTTCCGGCTCCTCCAGCAGCAGTTTTCCGAAAACCTCGTCCTCGAACATGCCGTGCCCTACCTCCTTCATGATGGCAATGACTTTGTCGGTATCTTCCTTATAGGCCACCCCGATATCGAGAATGAAAGCCGACCATTCATTGGTCATATTGCTCAGGGTGGTGATGGTGCCGTTGGGGAAAATATGGACGATACCGGCTAGATCGCGGAGGACGACGGTACGAAAGTTAATCTTTTCAACCAGGCCTCCTGTGCCGTTGATGATAGCCACATCTCCGACGCGGACCTGATTTTCCAGGATAAGAAAAAAGCCGGAGATGATATCCCGCACCAGGTTCTGGGCGCCGAAACCCACGGCAAGACCGACGATTCCGGCGCTGGCGATAATCGGGGCGATATCAACGCCCACCTGCTTGAGAATGACCAGGCAGACGGTAAGCCAGAGTGCCAGCAGGGAACCCTGCCTCAATAGGCGGATGATTGTATCGATCCGCTTATCCGATTCCGATGCCGGTTCATTGTCATCCTGGCTTTTTGCGAGCAAGCGACGCTCCAATCGCCTCAAAGAACTGAGGATTACTTTCATTATAATCCAGGAAATGATCAGGATGAGGGTAATGCGCAGTCCGGACTTGATGATGACATCCCAGGAAATACTCGACAAAAATTCTCTAACTATCTCCATTTTGCACTCTCTCGTTCATTTTTATTTCCTCTTTGAAAGAATCTCCTCTAGTTCATCCCTCTCGAGCACGACAGGATTGTTTTTGCTGCCGGTCTTTTCGGCGATGGCGCTAAGATCCTTGCTGCTTATCCCATAATCGCCTAAAAGTTCCATACCTAAGGTTGCGGTGATAATCTGCAGGTCGGCAATAAAACTGTCCTGATAATATTCATCACTTCCCCTCTCGCGATCACTGAAAATCTTTCCCAGTTTCGCATATTTCCGCAGCGCACCAGAGAAATCGCCGCTCTTCCGTAATTTATGAAGGGTCACTTCGTTGCCTGCCGCCATAAGAGTGCCGCACACTACTCCATGGGGAATTGGATAGAGTCCGCCTATGACCGAAGCAAAACCATGGATAACTCCCAACCCCGCATTGGCCAGGGTAATTCCAGAAATTAAGGAGCCATAAGACATATTGCTCCGGTCCTCTATATTTCCACCATTCAGATGAACCGAGGTCAGGGACTTCTTCACTTTCCTCAGAGCTCCGAGGGCAAGATCATCCGTAAAGGGTGATGCTTTTGTGGAAAGATAGGATTCCACGAGTTGACTGAAGGCATCCATGGCACAATTCGCGGTGAGCCGTGGCGGGCAGGCAAGCGTCAGCGCCGGATCGACGAGGGCGACATCGGGAATATATCCGTCATGACGAAGGGATTTTTTGAAGCCGTCTTTTCCGACTCTGGAAATGACAGCGTTGCTGGTCACCTCGCTGCCTGTACCGGAGGTCGTCGGCACTGCAATAAAGGGGATTTTACGACCTTCCGGTTCTCTGGTTCCCACGCCTTCCAGGTAATCGAGAACACTGCCGCTGGTAGCCAACATGGCTGAGACCGCCTTGCCGCTATCCAGTACAGAGCCGCCGCCGATGGCGGCAACGGCGTTTATATTAAACTTTCGGTATTTGCCGGTTATAGCATCGATACTCTGCGGAGAAGGTTCCCCAGATATATGTTCAACATGGAAGGAGATGCCGCGCGCCGCTATCGACTGGCGCAGCTCTGCCCAGAATGGAGACTTGCCGAACGATTCTTTGCCGATTATAAACAGTACCGTGTTTCCAAAAGAGACTACCAGCTCAGTAAGATCGACAATTTTGCCGGGACCGAAATATATCCGCGGCAACGGTTTTAGAGAAAAGTTCATGGTTGATTTGGGATCCTTGTTGGTATTTTGCTAAAAAGCAATCTATAAAAGTGCTTATCCCGCTCAGCCGGGATTAGTCAAATGATAAACAATATTGATTGTCTGTAAACATTAACCTCACTTTATTGCCAGGAAAAACTCCTGGACCTTGACGAAATGGCGGTCTCCGACCTTATATGTATTTATTCTTCACAGCGGTCCGTCATCGTGTCGGGCTGTGTATGGAATTGAGAATTTTTACTTGACGTCCATTTTATTATCTGCTATCAGAAAGACATACACAAATTACTTCCTGGCCCTCTTGGCCCTCTAATATTATGAATAACACAGCACAGACCACCATACTTTCCAACATTGCACTCTCCAGCCTGGCGCTAGCTGGTGTAGTCGTGGTCGTCGTCGTGCGAATTCTATGGAGCGGAGCGCCGAAGTAGGGATTTCAGTCTGAAATTAGAAACTTACCCCCTGCCGGCGCTCGCCGGCAGGGGGTTTTTTTTTGCATAAAAAAACTCAACAGTAAAACGAGGAGAACCTCCAATGGAAAAGATGAACGGAGCAGAACTGATCATACGGCTGCTTGAAAACCAGGGAATCACTACTATTGCAGGCATTCCTGGCGGTGCGAACCTGCCGCTCTACGACGCCCTGCAGCGATCCACAAAAATCAGACATGTACTGAGCAGGCATGAACAGGGTGCCGGATTCATCGCCCAGGGAATGGCACGATCCACAGGAAAACCGGGGGTTTGCTTTGCCACATCCGGGCCGGGGGCAACCAACATCCTTACCGCTATAGCCGATGCCTTCCTTGATTCCGTCCCCTTGATCTGCATAACAGGCCAGGTTCCCAAAACGCTGATAGGAACCGATGCCTTCCAGGAGGTTGACACCTACGGCCTCTCGATTCCCATCACCAAGCATAATTATCTCATCCGTTCAGCCGCCGAGATTTCCGACACCATCCAGCGGGCCTTTGAAATTGCAACCACCGGCCGACCGGGACCGGTCGTGATCGATGTCCCCAAAGATGTTCAGCAGGAGATGATTGAAATTGCCGGCTTTCCCGAACCAATACAACAGCCTTCTGCCCTGCCCTGCGCCGCGGACAAGATCGCCCAAGCCGCCGATATGATCAACAACGCCGCCAGGCCTATCCTCTATCTCGGGGGAGGCGTGATAAACAGCGGTGCCGGCGAGCTAGCCCTGCAGCTTCTGGAAAAGAGCGGACTGCCGACCACCATGACACTAATGGGCCTCGGCGCCATCTCAACACGCCATCCGCTGGCCCTGGGTATGCTGGGCATGCATGCAGCCCGCTCCACCAACATGGCTCTGGAGGAATGTGACCTGCTCATTGCCGCCGGTGTCCGCTTTGATGACAGAGCAACGGGAAAGATTTCCGAGTTCTGCCCCGATGCCGATGTCATCCATATGGATATCGATCCCAGCGAGGTGCACAAACTCAGGCGCGCCAATGTAGCGCTGATCGGTGATCTTACCGACTGTATCGGCGAACTGCTCCCTTTTATAGTTGAGCAGAAACGTCCGGAATGGCAGGCGCGCATCACTGAGTTGAAGACCAAGCATCCCCTCACTATTCCGGAATCACTGGTCCCGCAGAAACCCTATGGCCTGATCCGCAAAGTAGCTGAAATAGTGGGAGACGATGCCATTATTACCACCGATGTCGGTAAGCATCAGATGTGGACCGCCCAGGTTTATCCCTTCTGCAAACCGCGCCAGTTCCTCACCTCCGGCGGACTGGGCACCATGGGATTCGGACTACCCGCGGCCATTGGCGCGGCACTTGCCAATCCCGACAGGCTGGTGGTTTGCTTCAGCGGCGACGGCAGTCTGCAGATGAACATCCAGGAACTCGCCACCGCCGTCGAACAGCGCTTGAACGTCAAGATCATTGTTTTGAATAATAACTCTCTGGGACTGGTACGCCAGCAGCAGAATCTTTTTTACAATAATAACAATTTCGCCTCTGATTTTGCCATTGACATCGATTTCGCCACCATCGCCAAGGGCTTCGGCATGCAGTCCGTCGATTTCAAATATTCTCCCCTGGCCGGTGAACTTCTCAAGGATGCACTCTCCGCACCGGGTCCATGTCTGATCAATGTACCCATCGACAAAGACGAAGAGGTTTATCCCATGGTGCCTCCGGGTGCAGCCAACACGGCCATGATTGGCGGATATACTACAACCACTAAAAACTAGACGACGGAAAATCATGAAAAATAACACAGAAGGCATTCTCATAGAACTTACAGTAAACAATCATCCCGGTGTAATGTCGCATATTTGCGGACTCTTCTCGCGACGTGCATACAATCTTGAAAAAATTCTCTGCTTTCCCATGGAGAATATGACGGAATCGAAAATGTGGCTTCTGGTCAAAGAAGAGAGCAAGCTGGACCAGGTTATCAAGCAGGTGGAAAAACTCGAAGACGTCCGTCGCCTCGAATACAGGCGCAACAGCAAGGCATTTTTCGTGCAGCTAGAGAAACTTATCGAAAATTATTGATTCTGATTACCCCTGAAAACTCAGCGTCTCCTGACCCAGGCCGGGACTGCTCTTTTCATCGGGACGCCATAAACCCATCCATGAGGGCTTCGCTGCTGCCGTCCGGGCAGCAGAGACCCGAGAAAAGAGCAGTCCCTACCTTGAGTTGAGGATAGCCCGATCTCCTGTGTTACAGGGAGCTTCGCGGCGACTTATCATGCTATCATTCTCAAAAAAAAAGATTTTTTGACAATGGTCAAGGATCTTCCATGATTATAAGTGTCTAATGAGCACGATAATCATAGACACCAGGTACTGATGAGCCATCGCTCCAAAGTGACATCGGCAGTACCGGGAAAACAGGATGAATGAAGACAATGTTCATATTCCTAAATCTGCAAATGGGAGATCTGTTATGAAAAAAATTGACCTGAACACGACCAGAGAGTTCACGGAAGGCGCAATGAAACGCTTTTTTCTGGTGGAAGATTCTCCGAATTTTAAAATCATTAATTTCAATCTGGCCGCGGGGGCCACTTTCCCCGTGCACTCTCACGATCTCGATGGTGAATTGTCCATCCTGGTAATCGAGGGCGAGGGGAATTTCCTTGGCGAAGGCGATGAGGAGATTCCTGCAAAAACCGGAGAAATGCTGATCTCGCAGATACGCGAGCCGCATGGCGTTCGCGCCACCACTGATATGCGCATCATTGTCACCATTGCACCTCCTATCTGATATTGCGGTGATGACCGGGCAGGAAAGGATATTCAATTCCTGCCCGTCCTTTCTCACTTAACCGTCAAAATGGATTCAAGCAGTCACAACTATCGTTTTCAGTAATAATTCTCACAAGCATCTGTTTCCGCTGGTTAATTCTCTTCCCCAACCTATAATTCCCAGACCTATGTCCTCAAGAAAAGGTGTTTTCAATCAAAAAATTCATTAAAGAAAAGGCTTAAATCCGTCGATAAAATAATATGTTTGTTAGTTATCTAACTATCTCGGTTAATTAAATTATTGTGGTGAGGATTAGAAGTATGAGAAAAATCGATGTTCATTCAATTTCATTTAAACTGGTTGCCGGTGGTTGTCTGGCGGTCTTCATTCCACTGCTGATCGTAGCGGTTATCTCCATCCCCAAAATCACCGGTGTTCTGCTTGATACCGGTAAGGCCAGTGCCCTCAGCAAGGCTAATGAACTTGCCTCCATTGTACAGAGGACTATCGAGCTTCAGGCTAAAACCGCTGCCGCTTTTGCAACCGGTTACAAGGTCCGGGAAGTGGGTGAAAAAGTGAAACAGCTCGGTGTGGAAGGGGCAACAGAGGACATTGCCGTGCTGCGCAGCGAGATGAAGAAGAAGTATAAAGCACTTGATGATACATATCTGGGGATTTTTGTCACAGACGAGAATGGGCTGCTCTACACCGGAGAACTTGCAAACGGTGACGAGTACAAAGGATCGAATGTGGCAAGCCGGGAATATTTCCAGGAAGCCAAAAGCACTGGAAAAGCAGTTGTCGGTGAGATTGTCCGCTCGAAATCCACGGGCAAACTGATCTATGTGGTCAGCGCTCCGATTCTTTCCGATTCAGGTCAGTTCCTGGGGATCTTCGGAATGTCGGTGAAGGCAAGCGCTCTGGTTGCCCTGATCTCCTCCACAACAGTCGGTGAATCAGGTTACGCCTATATGGTTGATAAAAAAGGAATTATAAACGCACATCCCAATGACGATTTCATTCTTAGCCTGGATCTGAAAACATTGGCGGGTATGGAAGAAATAACCAGGGGAATGCTTGCCGGAAATCAGGGAGTGAATGAATATTTCTTTAAGGGAGTCGATAAAATTGCCGGCTATGCGCCTGTTCCATTAAAAGACTGGAGCATTGCCTTAACCCAGAATAAAGCGGAATTCCTCAAAGAACCGCATGCCTTTCGCAACAGCATCGCTTTCACGACCCTGGCCGCTCTGCTGATTGTCGGCATATTAGTCTTCATCTTCTCGAAAAAGATCACCAGACCTTTAGACGACGCCGTTGCCGGACTGCAGGATATTGCCGAAGGAGAAGGCGATCTGACCATGCGCCTGAAGGTCTCCTCCAAAGACGAAATCGGAGATATGGCAAAATGGTTCAATGTCTTTATCGAAAAACTGCAAGGCATCGTCAAGCAGATTGCCGAAAGTTCAGAAGGCGTAGCCGTCAGCTCGACCAGTCTTTCACAAATTTCGCAGGACCTGCTGGCCAACTCTGAAAACACTTCTCAACGAGCCACCAATGTCGCCACCGCCTCAGAGGAGATGAGCGCCAATCTGAATAACGTGGCTGCGGCAATGGAGCAATCTTCGACAAATGCCAATATGGTAGCCACCGCTGCCGAGGAGATGAGCGCCACCATAAATGAAATTGCCGAAAATGCGGAAAAGGCGAGAAATGTATCCGCCGACGCCGTGCAACAGGCCCAGAGCGCTTCAGGCAAGATGACCGAACTGGGACAGGCCGCGGATAAAATAGGCAAAGTAACGGAAACTATTACTGAAATATCGGAGCAGACCAATCTCCTGGCCCTCAATGCAACCATTGAAGCAGCCAGGGCCGGTGAAGCCGGCAAGGGCTTTGCCGTTGTCGCCAATGAAATCAAGGAATTGGCAAAGCAGACGGCTGCAGCCACACTCGATATTAAGACATTGATTGAAAACGTTCAGAATACCAGCAGAATGACAGGAGATGAGATCGGCCAGATTTCCTCGGTGATCAGCGGCGTAAATGATATTGTCTCAACAATAGCAACCGCCGTGGAGGAGCAGACCGCGGCTACCCGGGAAATTGCCGACAATATCTCCCAGGCAAGCCAGGGGATCGAGGAAGTAAATGAAAATGTCAATCAGAGCTCCACTGTCGCCGCCGATATTACCCGGGACATTACAGAGGTTTCGGCTTCGGCTCATAGTATCTCGAACAGCAGCAATGATGTCAAGGAGAGTGCCGATGACCTGCTAAGTCGCGCCTCTGAGCTGAAAACAATAGTGGGAAGCTTTAAGGTGTAAAGCTTGGGTGCCTCCATTACCGTAGTAATGGATTTTTGATCATAATTCTCTTTCAGGTAAGAGTGCGGCAGCTTCCGTTGCCGCACTCTTCCGATCGTCTTCATTTGCAATCCAACCCGAAACTGACAGTGATACTTCCCAGCTTTCTACTACATACCCCTCATCATTCATCTAAATCCAGATAACCCTTCAGTTTTTCTATCAGGGTATCGGGAAGAGGTTCCTTATGGAGAAATGCCCTTGCTTCCTCTCCCGTTATCTGTTGCTTTATTTCTATCGGCAGCCCCCGAAGGACCTCCATCCGTTCCGGATCAACCTTTTCTTTATCTATTGATGCTTTTCTATCCATTTTCCCCCCGGGGAGTGCTGATGAGTACCTTACTCCTGAGGCTGCAGTTCATCCATAAACCTGCCAGACTCGTGAAATGTCGGGGCCAGGATTACTTAAGGCCAAGGAGATTATTTACACTCTGTACTCCTTTCACCGATTCGGCAATCTCCGTAGCCAATTCCCTTTGTTGTTCAGTTTCAACGGCACCTGTCAGGGTTACCACCTGCTCGAAGGTATCGACATTGATGGCAAACCCACTCAGCTCACTGGAATCAAAGAGCTTCGCTTTGACTTTTGTCGCAATTGTGGAGTCATCGATAACCTCTCCGGCGCTGCGCCCTGCAGGAGTATAACACCCCGACATCATAGGAATAAAGAAGACAAGCAGTATAAGCGTAAGAATAATCGGACTTTTTTTCACCAACATAGTTTTTCTCCTATTTTTTCAACAATTTGATTTTTTCATCTTCTTGAATAGACCACTCTATTCAACTGATAAAGTCAGTTATACAATAAATGTGCCACAAAGACAAATCACTGCAGCTTCCATTTTTCGGTACATAGCGTGAATCATTCTGGATTCAGGTATTTTTACCTGTCCAACCCGACAGTACCAATCCTACGGGACTGGATTTCTCACCGCCTAATCGGACTCGCCTTTTTATTGGTTTGTGAAAAAATATAATAATTCCAAAAAAAACTCATATGCTGCTGAATTTACGATCGTATCTGTAGCTTCTAAAGTTTTTTTTTCGGACACATTTTCTTTTCTCTATTACACCATCACGATTTGCTCCACTCGTATTGCATCAGGAATACTCATTTTATTTCCCAAAACACCTTCTGATACCCTTTGTACAACTGGGTTTGCACAGTTTTCAGGAATCATTCATCCGTTGACAGGTATTAGGGGGTATGGTAATTTATCGCGAAATGTGAGTGATAGTCAAAGTCACTTACCCAAGAAACTATCTGATAAAGGCAAATTCATCGAAAGGTGAATGCGCAAAGTCACCGGTCTAAAAGGGCGTGTAACCCTAGACAGCGGGATTGCCAGATACGGATTAGAGCGAATTTTTCTGTATATCTTCCCGCCCGCACGAACCATATAGCCGGAACAGGGAAAATAACAGGAAATGCAGCTATTTACATATCATACATTTCGCAACGTCCACCAATGTGCGGCATCTGCATGCAGCACATTGATCGCCGCCGCCCAAAAGCCTCTCCCGGGTATTTTTCTGATCATATGTACACTATTGGTCCTGTCCGCCTCGGGGAGCGTATTAGCCTCACCTGAGCGCACACAAGATTCATCCGGTTATTTAGATATGCCAGCCGAATATGGTGACGCTATCTTCCGTATAAATCCGCATAGCCCCAAACAGCTTTATATCATCGGGATCAGCCATCGGGACCCGAACAGCGGTGCCAATAACAGTACCACTGTCCGAACTCAAATGGAGATATTCCGCATAGGAGAATGGCTGAAGGAAAACAGACGCCTGGATTTGTTGCTTCCGGAAGGATATTTCGCCGCTGGAAAAACCATATCGGCACCCTCAACTGTTCATGCTTCTAATCAGTTGCGTCCCGAACTGGACAATGCTTTTCTCCTGGAGAGCCTGGCTGCCGACTCACCAGGTGTAAACGCCGAAAAACTGCTCATGCAGCACTATAACCTGCAAGCCTGTCAGGTAGAAGACAGGAGAATCTATAATGCAGTGCGCAGCAGTCTCGGCAAACTGAAAAATGCCGGCAGCGGAACAGATGAAATTGCCGGCAACATAGATGAACTGATATACCTTCAAGAAGTCAGGACCGCTCAACTTCTGCAGAACATACCCGGTGTAATTGAATATGAATTCCTCCGGGGAGCAGTCGGCAACCGCTCCGCTCTCTTTACCATCGGCCTGAACCATATAAAAGATATTTTCCGCTATATCGAAAACGAGCAAATCTATATTGAGCCCCCGAGTGGTGTCCAATCCGATAGCCTTACCTCCAACCTTAACCTTCTGCAGACAGGGTATGGTATCACTATCATTATTCCCCGTACTCTGGCCGATGACCATAAACTCCTGGAGATGACCGATATTGATCGCATTGTTCTGGCCGACGCCAAACATTCAAGACGGACTCGGCAGAACTAGCAACACCCAACCAACTGATATAACCATGTAAAATCCTATCCTGCCAGGCAGGATAGGATTCCTGCAAAGATGGACTTGAATCCATCTCCTCTTCTCCACCCGGATATTTTTCTTGGAGTTTCATCGCGTTTACTCCTTTCCGTTTTCTTTGTTCCTGGCATGTTAATTGCTCCATAAGGAGCAATCTTAAGAAAACGGTACCTGTGCCGAATTCTTAAGCAGCGTTCAGGAATAAAGGCAGAATGAATGATACGCGACATCCCTACTCATTCCAAGGAGGAACAACATGAAGAAATTATCCACAATTCTTATCGCACTTGTAGCGACGCTGGCATTAGCCAGCCCTCTCTACGCAGCAGGGGACAAGAGTGACAAAGATCCGGCGCAGGCAGGAGCGATGGAAGGTAAGTCTGCCAAGGATCTGGAAGGCATGAAGGTAGTCTCTCAGGATGGAGAAGAAATCGGTGAAATTCAGAGCGTCACCGAAGACGAGCAGACCGGTGAAATCCAGTTTGTCACCCTTTCCAGAGGTGGAGTGCTGGGTATGGGCGGCGAAGAGACTCCTGTACCGTATGAAGCTTTGCAGATCGACCAGGAGCAGGCTACACTGACCGTTGACCAGAGCAAGCTGGACAATGCTCCGCAGCAGGCCAACATGTCTGATCAGGAATTCCGCAGCGAGCTGGAAAGCCATTATGGTATTTCCCCGGCATGGGAGCAAGATACCCAAATGGACCAGCCACAAACAACTGATCCGACTATGCAGCCCGAGACTGAATCCCCGGGTATGGAGGATCCGGCTACTTCCCCGGACATGCAGTCCACCCCGGGTACCTCTACGGATATGCAGGAATCTCCCGATACTCAGCAGTAACATGCATGTTGAACGGGCGATTGAGCCATATCTCATATTATCATCAACGGCGGCCTGATCATGTAGTGGCCGCCGGTTTTCATTCATTCCTGCCGTAAAGGGTGCCGTAGTGGCACCCTTTTTTTTGCGCAAATTTGGTCATACAGGCGTTTTACTCCCCCTCTTCTTCTCCTATTGTAGCCCTGAAATGAATTTGTCGCTCTCTGAGTTCATTTTTTTAAACTTCCAGTCCGCCAATCCGAACATTGTGTCAGGAACTTACCAATTTCCGAGCAAGTCACTCTAATTCCCTAATAATTATCCATTCCGGCCCATGAGCCGGACATCTTTTAAGTCCTGGCATGGTAATTGCTTCATACAGAACAACTGCTGAAAAGAAACAGCAGTCACGGTCTGATCAAACAGACCGCTTTTGGGATAAAGGAAGACTGGATGCAA
This sequence comes from Desulfopila inferna, assembly GCF_016919005.1. Classification (NCBI taxonomy): domain Bacteria; kingdom Pseudomonadati; phylum Thermodesulfobacteriota; class Desulfobulbia; order Desulfobulbales; family Desulfocapsaceae; genus Desulfopila; species Desulfopila inferna. Next base: position 187,711 of record NZ_JAFFQE010000004.1, on the reverse strand, counting down.
GGTGCATTCACCGAAACATCTCGATTCATCTATCAAGGAGGAACAAAATGAAGAAAGCAACAATCACTTTTATCACATCCGCAGCATTGGCCTTCGCTATTCCACTCTATGCCGCTGACGAGCCTGGTATGAAATCCGACTCTCAACAGCCGGCGGGTGCAACTCAGCAGCAGTCCGATAAAATGCATTCCGATCAAATGCAGACCGGTCAAATGCAGACCGATAAAATGCAGGCCGGTCAATTGATAACAGCAGAGGAGCTTCAAGGAATGGCAGTAGTTTCTCAGGAGGGAGAAGAGATTGGTGAAATCAAAAACGTCAAGATAGACGAGCAGTCCGGTGAAGTACAATTCGTCACTATCTCCAAGGGCGGTATTCTCGGCATGGGCGGCGAGGAAGTTGCAGCTCCGCTGGGCGCCTTCGAATTTGGCGATGAACAGGCTACATTGACCGTTGACCAATCCAAGCTCGAAAATGTCCCGGAGCAGACAGCAGAGGCTAACGACAGAGATTACCAGCGCGACTTAGAGACTCACTATGGTGTGGCTCCGGCATGGGAGAAGGAAGATCTAGGCGACACCACCCAGGGTCCGCAGATGCAAGAGTCTGGTGAACCGGCTCCCCAGACGAACATAGATTCTCAGGAGTTTACAGATCCACAGAAAATAGATACCCAGAACTAAGAGATCCGTCTTTATCTGCAACCGGTGACACCGCATAAGCGGCGTTGCCGCAGCCATTCATTATTGTAATCAAAAAGGGGTGCCTTCGCGGCACCCCTTTTTTGCTTGCTGGAGGCCGTTGAGGAAGCTTATTGTCACCCTCCGCTTTCTCTTTTCCGCTGGCATAATAATTGCTCCACTAAAGTATACGCTAGCAACCAGCCTGATAACCGGCTTTCTGCTAAATTGGATAGCACAGAGACGCTTAATATACAGCGTCTGCAGCTCAGCTGGTTGGAAAACAGGACAGAATGGATGCACCTAACCACTCAATAAGATAGTTACCAAGAGGAACTAATCATGAATAAATTAGCTACAAAGTTGATCACAGCTGCAGCGACACTGGCCTTTACAGTTCCGCTTTACGCAGCGGATGAGTACACGAAATCATCAGCAGAACAACAGCTGGAATCAGCCAAAATCAAATCTGCTGAGGAATTAAAGGGAATGCAGGTCGTCTCGCAGACAGGTGATGAAATCGGTGAAATCAAAGAGGTAAGGATCGATACGGAAACGGGCGAGGTACAGTTCGTCACCATTTCCAGGGAAGGGGCGCTTGAGACTGGTGAGGAAATAGTAGCCGCACCGCTGGGAGCATTCGAGTTTGACGGTGAGCAGGCCAAACTTACTATTGATGAAAACAGACTTGAAAACGTCCCGGCACAGGCCGAATTGTCTGATCGTGATTATCGGCGTGACCTGGAAACTCACTACGGTGTAGCGCCGGCGTGGGAAAAAGAAGACCCAGGGGATACCACGATGACCGACCAGATGGATCCAGATCCTATGGAACCGGCTCCTCAGACGAACATAGATACCCAGGATTTCACAGATCCTCAGAAGATCGACACCCAGAGTCCCAGTAGTAACTAAATAAGCCCAGGTCATTAAAAACAAAAGCCGTCAGCATGGCTCCTAACGTGCTGACGGCACCATCATTCCTGCCGCAAAAAGAGAAGGATGCCCGATGTATTCTTCTCTTGCCTCTTTACTATATAAACAACTCTCCTCCTATCAGAAATCTGATCTCTGCATCATGCGCGGAGAAGTGAGGCGAAACAGCTTATGACTCAACCTCGTCTTCAGCCTTTTCATATTTCTCGAACAGCTCGTCCATCTGGTCTTCACTGCACATCTTCTTGAGGTGGCCGAAAACATCTTCTTCCTCCTCTTCAATGTGGTGCCGATTGATTTCATCCAGGACCTTGGCCTTTGCCTTGAAAATAGCACTCTGCGTATCTATTTCCATGATTTCCCGGAGAATGATTTTTGCCACATGATGCTCCTGCAGTCCCTCGAGCGCATCATCTTTGACCTCTTCGTCGTCAGCTTCACTGAGCAGCTTGAACATTGAGGCCTCCTCACCTACCATATGCGGGTAGAGAGCGCTGTAAAACTGCTGCCGTAATTTTTGGCGGTCTTCAGAAGATTTTGCCTCCACAAGTTTTCTACCCAGTTCTTTCTGTTCCTGGTGATCTTCTCGCAGATGGAGAAGGAATTTATGTTCGCTCATTTTTCCTCCATATTTGTTAGTCTCATTTTGGTGTTCTTCTATATATAGGCCGCCACGCAGACGGCAACCTCATCCTTAATTCCTGTAGAAACTCCAGGCTCAGGCCAGAAAACAGCGCAACAGGTCAGTGCCATGCACACTCAATCGGTTGACGGATGAATTCCTCACTGAACCATCTGTTTTCGAAATTTGGGCAACAGAAATTATCCTCTGATTCAGGAAGATTACGTGAATGTACCTGAATCTAAAACAGGATTCCCTTAACCTGCCAAAGCAGGTTAAGGGAAACGGATTCGGCTGCCTCCGTTATCTGGCGGAAGATCCTCTGCCAAAGATCAGGAAAACGACAAACAGGATCAATCCAATCACAAATAGGATCCAGGCAATATTTGTAGCTGCACCGGCTATTCCTGTTAATCCAAACACTCCGGCAACTAAGCCGATAATCAAAAAAACAACAGCCCAGTAAAACATAGCATTACCTCCGAATTCTAAAATTTAAAAAATCTTTTCTTCTTTTTCAGCATGCCCCCATGTCTCAAAATCGTCAGGGCCTCCTTGAAATCAGCTATGCTTTCTGAAATACCGATTGCACAGCGATCATTCTTTTTCCGGCAGGATGCTCTTTTCCCGGTAAATTCTTCGCTTATGCACTGGAAATCAGCAGCTGACTGCTGCATCTTCTCAGCTGCCCGAGAGATGCGCTCCTGAAATCTGGTAATCCTGGCTGTTATGGCCGATAATTCTTCATTGATATTCTTGTAGATTTGCAGAGCATATACGATGATTATCACCAGAATTCCGCAGAAAAACATTATTATGAAATGATTCAGCGTTAGGGTTACCTGCATGATTTTTTCTCTCTCCCCAACGGTTTGTCCCGGTATTGAATCCAATGCTGGTTTTGTCACCTCAACCAAACCGTCATAATCATTTTTTTAAGAACCGACTCAGAACCTTGATGATTTCATTGACGTTCCCAACAAGGGTCCTGATCCGGCTGGTAGCATCATTGACCAGGAGTAATGAATCGGCTCCCGTCTGGAAGATTGAACTGACCACAAGCTCGTTTTTCTCGAACTGCCTTTTCAGCTGCCCGCTGAAAAGAGCGGTATTGCCGCTTATCTCTTCCAGATGAGCAAGAAGCTGGTCAATCTTCTCCTGGTTTTCCGCCAATGTTTTATTTACATTGAGGATGAGATTATTAGCGTTCTTCAGAACCACCAGCAGGTAGATGCCAACGGCAAGCCCTATTATTCCCAGCAGCAACAGCATAATTCCTTCAACGGTCACGGTAAGAGTCATTTTTATCCCTGCTCCTTTTTTATGAGATCAAATCTCCTGCAGAACAGGCATCATTATCCTGCAGCTTTCTCTATTGCTTCTTCGGCTTCGGAGCAAAGTTTCTCCTTTTTTTTATGTATGATGTCGACCACCTGATCCTTACCTTCCATAATCCCGGACTGCAGGCGTTCAAGCTGGCTACAGGCGGATTCGGAAATCATCTCCCGGGTTTCTTTACCGGGTCGTGGGGCAAAAAGCAGTCCGATTCCAACTCCCACCGCCATGCCAATCAACGAACCCGAAACCGAACAGGCTGCCTGTTTTCTGTACTGCTCTCTTTCCCGGTGTTGCTGTGAGCTGATGACAAAATCAGCCGCTTCCCTGGCCAGCAATACATACCCACCAAGCTTTAGAATGTTTCCAATCATATCAGATCTCCTTAAGCAGCATAAATGAAGTGTTGTTCATGAGGATTCCGATGATCTCATAAAAGGTCATGAAATTGCCGAGATAGTTTCTGCGATAAACGCAGACTTCGAGAAAGTTCGATCTTTATGTACGTAGATCCGACTTTTTACGAATCAAGCATTCCTCAAGGTATATGATTCCACTTAGCTTGTTGCGAAATACATGCCAGCAACAGCAATTCTCCAGCTTTTCCGGACTGGAGCCGATTTGCCACTGCCAAGATAATATTCCGATGATTCTTCGAACCTTATCCTGTCCTGCCCTGCAGGAAAATTTCCAGTTGGATCGGACGAAAGCAGGCGTCCATGGCAAAGGGGAGTCTTCCTGACTGAAATTATGGTGACATTCGGTGTTTCCGGTACGAGGCAAATTTTACCGGCACAGGTTGCTCCAGTTGAACAAAGCCCATTTCAACCCCCGCCTTCCCCCCCTTCGGTTTTATGCTGAATCATCATACAATCCAATTGATGCTCCGGTACCACTGAAAGCTGATGTAAGGCCTCTGTCCTCCGGGCACTCTTTGAAGCAGCTTCTTTTGGTATATTTATTGCTTCGGTATTTTTGAAGAGTTGCTGACCATGCATCATCCTATAAAAAAGGAGATCAATGATGTTTCTGGAAAAAATTAAATCTGAAGGTATAGCCCATCTATCATACATACTCGGTGACGGCCGTGATGCGGTTGTTATCGACCCCCGACGCGATTGTGAAATATATGCGCAAATAGCCGCGCAGCAAGGCACTCGAATAACCAGGATATTTGAAACCCACCGCAATGAAGATTACGTCATCGGTTCCGAGGATCTTGCCAGGCGCACGGGAGCAACTATTCATCACGGCAAAGCGCTCGATTTTTCTTACGGCGAAGGCGTTTCCGAGGGCGATACTTTTGAAGTTGGTGATTTAGTTCTGAGAATTCTCGAAACTCCCGGACATACCTTTGAATCCATTTCCATTGTCATTACCGATAAAAACTACGGTGATGATGCAGTGGGGGTGTTCACCGGCGATGCTTTGTTTATAGGAGATGTCGGTCGAACAGATTTCTACCCTGATCGGGCACGTGAGGTGGCTGGCGCGCTGTATGATTCCATCTTCGAAAAACTTCTGCCATTGGGAGACCAGACCATCCTCTATCCGGCCCACGGCGCCGGATCGGTTTGTGGTGACAGCATGGCTTCCCGCGAATTCTCGACTATTGGACATGAACGGCTGCACAACCCGGTGCTCAAGAAGACAGACAGGGAGTCCTTTATCGATTTCAAGGTCAATGAACATCACTATCAGCCACCCTATTTCCGAAAAATGGAAGAATATAACCAGTACGGTTCGCCGCCCCTGCACACGCTGCCGCAACCGATACCGTTGAGTGCCGGAGATGTGGAGAAGGCACAGAAGGACGGGGCCGTACTTCTTGATCTACGCAGCCCAGAGGCGTATGCCGGTGCTTTCATACCGGGCAGCCTCGCCATGCCGCTGGAAATGATACCGGCATATGCCGGATATCTGCTGGATTACGATACCGACATTATCCTGATACCTGAGACGCCGGAGCAGATTTCTGAAGCGGTGGAGCATTTTATCCGCATCGGATATGAACGCCTGTCAGGATATCTTAAAAACGGCATGCACAGCTGGGAAGTCAGTGGTCTCAAGTATGATCGTATCGGAGCCGTCCATGCCGCAGCCCTTGAGCAACGCCTGAAAAACAAGGAAGACTTCACCCTGCTCGACGTCCGCCAGATCAGCGAATATAAACAGGGCCGACTGGCGGGTGCTACCCACATTTTTCTTGGGGAACTTCGGAATCGAATCGATGAACTCGATCCGGACAAACCCACGGTAACTTTCTGCGGCAGCGGTAAAAGGGCAATAATAGCGGCTTCGATTTTGAAACGCCATGGCTTCGACAAGGTGGAAGACAGCCTCGGATCGATGCAGGCCTGTAAAAATGTGGGCTGCGAACTGCAGCAGGGATGATCGGCAAATGGAAATAGTTCAAACAATCGCCAATTATCTCTTCGCTTCCGCATGGTCGCCATATCTCGTCGGAGTGGGAATTGGAATTCTCTCCTGGCTGGCCTTTTTGCTCTCCAATCACCCCATAGGAGTTTCCACTGCGTTTGCCAAAAGCGCAGGCATGATAGAAGTAGCTCTGCGCGGGCCAAAAGTTCGTAAGAAGCTCTATTATCAGGAAAAGACTCCCAGGATAGACTGGGAATGGATGCTGGTCCTTGGACTGTTCCTGGGGGCGTATACGGCCGCGTGGCTTTCCGGAGACATCAACTGGAAATGGGTGCCGGGAATGTGGGAAGAAACCTTCGGCTCAAACATTCTGCTGCGTCTGAGCGTCGCCCTGTTCGGCGGCATCTGTGTTGGTTTTGGGGCACGCTGGGGATCCGGCTGCACCAGCGGCCATGGTATCAGCGGCACCATGCAGCTTGTGCTGAGCAGCTGGATAGCGGTCTTCTGTTTCTTTTTCGGGGGGGTCGCCGTTGCGTTTCTCCTCTACCGGATCATCTAGGAAGGCGATATGCTGAAAAAACTCCACAGCCGTACCCGGGTGCAATACTTTTTCGGACTGATCATCGGGTTTCTTTTCGGCTTTCTCCTGCAGAAGGGGGGGGTCTGCTACTATGAAGTCATCATGCAGCAACTGCTGCTCCAGGATTTTACCGTCGTAAAAATTATTCTGACCGCGATCGTAACGGGAATGCTGGGGGTATATGCCATGCATAGCGCCGGCTGGGTGAGCCTTCACAAGAAAGCAGGTTCAATCGGAGCAACCATTCCGGGACCGTTGCTCTTTGGTATCGGCTTCGCCCTTCTTGGATATTGTCCGGGAACATCGGTGGGTGCCGTCGGACATGGAGCGCTGGATGCCCTGATTGGAGGGGGCATCGGCATTATGGTCGGCGCCGGTCTCTATGCCGCCGTCTATCCTCGTCTAAAGGAAAAAGTCCTGCCCATCGGAAGTTTTGGTGACAAGACTCTGATTGACCTTGTTCAGGCCGGCAACCCCTGGTTGGTGATTATTCCGGTGGCAGCACTTATTGTCGGCTTTTTGGTGTTACTGGAAATTGCGGGGCTATGATTAAGATGGTCCGGGCCAATGCTATGTCCTGCGCAGCTGAGCCTGCTATCCAAGGGTTCGGTCCGCTCCGGTTCTATGCAGATGTTCTATATGATAACGATGTACAGCAACTCAGGCAGGAATGAAACCATATAATGTTGGAGGGAAAAGCTTCCAACAAAGGAGGAAAACATGAAAACTATATTAAATATCATGCGCTTATGTATAATTGCAATGCTCGCTTTTGGGGTATACGGCTGTGACACCTCCGAAGAACCCATGGAGGAAACCGGTGAAGCAATTGAAGATTTAGGTGAAGCGGTGGAGGATTCAGCTGAAGAAACAGGCGAGGCGGTGGAGGATTCAGTCGATAGAGCGGATTGATCGCGTTGTTCTCCGGGTTTTAAAATCCGCAGAAGGCCAAGACCTGAACTCTGCACAATTACCTGAAATTCATCTTTAAATATCATTGCCGTCATTCAGGGCCAACCGGAATGACGGCTGAAGGCCGTCTTGGAGAGATCCGCCCTCCAGTCTTGGAAAATATACCATTGATAATGGGTTCCTCTTGATTTTTCTTCGAAGAGGAAATATAAACCGTTGCAGTCATCGTGATATGATCCCAGATCCTGTTTGGCGTGACGTAACGAAATTTCCTTTTGTCTTGCAGCAGCAAAGCTAGCTGTTCGACGTGATCGGAGATTGAGCAGAGAAGCGTCCTATTTTGCCAAACTGCAGCATCTCTCTTTAATATTCCAGGTAATCCCATGAAAATCGGCATAATCGGCCTTCCCCAGACAGGTAAAAAAACTCTCTTCCAAACCTTAACCGGTAATATACTTCGCGAACAATCGGGTCCGCCCAAACCTCTGCCCGGCAGCGCCGAAATTATTGACAGCAGATTTGACGCACTGGTGCGGCTCTACTCCCCCAAAAGTGAGGTTCGGGCGAAAATTGAACTGATGCTGCTGCCTAAACTTGAACAGGAGAACATTGCCAAAGGCGATATATTCAAGGACATCGCCGATGTCGATGCCATTTGTCATGTGATCCGGGCATTTGAGGACGAATCGGTCTATCACGCCCAGGGCTCTGTCGATCCAATCCGGGATATGGAAATGGTCTGTTCGGAACTGCTGATGCATGATCAGATTTTCGTGGAAAAGCGAATTGAACGGATCGAGACCGCAATTAAAAAGAAGAAGGACGAAAATCAGGAAAAAGAGCTCATCCTGCTCAATAAAATGCTCGACCACCTCGAACATGAAAAGCCTTTACGTCTGCTGGAGATTTCCCCGGACGAGGATTTCCTTCTTAAAAGCTACCCCTTGATCACTCGTAAAGAGATGATTCTTGCCTTTAATGTCTCCGAAGAGGACCTCAATAACAGCGACATTCTCAAAGAAGCCGAAGAAAAATGCAGCGCCGAAAAGATGGAGGCCATGGTGGTCTCGGCTCAGGTAGAATCGGAAATCGCCCTGCTCGACTCCGAGGAAGAGAAGCAGGACTTTCTTGAAGATCTGCAGATCGAGGAGGCGGCGCTGGGTACCCTCACCAGGCTGTGCCTCAGGGCTCTGGGTCTGATTTCCTTTTTCACGGTTGGAGAGGATGAAGTCAGGCAGTGGCTGGTAAGAAGCAATTCTCCGGCGCCTGTAGCTGCCGGGGTTATCCATTCCGATCTTCAACGCGGCTTTATCAGGGCCGAGGTCATGAAGTATGATGAGCTTATGGAATACGGCAGCGAAGCTGAACTGAAAAAAGTCGGAAAAATGAAGGTTGAGGGCAAAGAATACATCGTCAGGGACGGCGATATATTAAATATCAGGTTTAAGGTCTGATTGACACTTCCGCATCTTTGTCCATGACGATCTCATGCAGCTTCCGGTATACCAGGGTATAGTTGCTGTCGATATCATGGAATTTTCCGATATGTTCGGCGGCTGCCCTTCCCATGCTGCGCCGCAGGTCTGCATTATCTGCTAATTTATGCAGATTTTCGGTGAATTTTTCCTCTTCGGCTGCCGGAGAAAGTAATCCCGTTTCTAGATCGACGACGGCTTCGCTTGCTCCCCAGTCGCTGTATGCCACCACCGGAAGTCCGCAGGCCTGGGCCTCAAGGAAAACCATGCCCAGGGACTCTTCTATTCCCGGAAAGGCAAAAATATCGGCGGCGCTGTAATACTTTCTCATCATCTTTCTCGGCAACTTCCCTAAAAAGACGGCTGCGTCACCCAGTTCCAACGCTGCCTTTTTCTCAAGCATTTTCCTTTCGTTGCCGTCACCGGCTATCAGAAGCAGGGTATCGCAGCCGTTTGCAATAAGTGCACTACAGCTGTGTATTACCTTGCAGATTCCCCGGGCCTTGACACCCGGTCGAAACATCGCCGCGGTTATGACCACGACCCGATCCTCAACCTGCAGTTGATGGCGAATCTCACTCCGGGCATCATCGTCAAATCGAAATCCCTGCGGATGCAGGCCCGGCGCAATATAAAGGAGACGAACAGGAGGAAGCAGCCGTGCCAGATTAGCGTGATCGGTCTTCTTGTTGGTCATGACACAAGCAGCCTGCAACAGCGCCCGACGATTGAGATGGAATCCCATCCAGGTTTTCATGGACCTGCGCCTCTTGGTTGAATAGACTCCCTGGAAGATGACATAGGGAATCTTCAGCAAACGGCAACACAGAGGGCCGATGATATCAGGCGCTTTGTAGTAGGAATGGTATGTCAGCCAGATATCAGGTTTTTCCCTGTTGCAACGCCTGATAATCCGGAGCAGTTCGAACAGCAGATATGGCCAAAGATAGGGCTTGAGATAGATCCAGCGGCAGCGAAACCTGGAGATCGTGCTGATTTCGGCACCACCGGCTTCAAGAAAGTGAAAAAGCTCAGTTCCGATAATGAGATCACCAGAGGGATTCTTATGCCCTAGAGGCTTGAACGGCATATAATAGGCTATTTTCATCTGCCTTCTTTTATCTGCACATCTGTGATGTCAAAGTCGTGATTGCATTCCCTGCCGGAAACTTCTATGCTGGAAGCATTAGCACTAGCTTTAACAGCTTTAACACTTTTAACTAATTTTTCGCTGTTTTTATAAACGATTACCAATGGACGCCGTTCCCAGACTGGATGTACTGCTATATGCTCATGATGGCCGGGGGCTCGGCCATGCCAGCCGTACTATTGCCATAGGCATGGCCCTGCGGCGGCTTGCTCCTGATCTCCGGGTGCTTTTCCTCTCCGGCTGCAATCTTTCCCAGGAGCTGATCGGCGAGGCTCCCCTGGACTGGCTGAAGCTTCCCTCCTATGAAACCGTGGTTGAAAGTGGACGATCCCGGGGAGTCAAAGGCAAAAGCAATTTTGCCGACAATGAGCTCGGCAGGCTGCGGAGTAAGCAGATCTTAAACATTGTCAAAACCTACCGCCCACGCCTCATTCTCGCCGATCATTCCCCTCAGGGCAAGCACAAAGAACTTCTCCCTGCACTTCAAGCAGATGCCGCGGAAATTCAGTGGGTTCTTGGTCTGCGCGGAATAGTGGGACAGGTCAGCCAGGTGAGCTCCCAGTTGGCTACCTCTCTGTTCATCAAGCACTATACCTCCCTGCTCTGGTATGGCGATTCCACAATTTTAGGCACTGCACAGCTTACCGAAATCAGAAAAAATTTTAATACTGTTCCGGTTGAATGCGGTTATGTCTCCGGCATCAGAGAGCGCAGCGAGGATTTCAGTTTCTGCGGAGAAAAGTTAGCCGGCACGGTTTCAGTACCATGGATCGGCGAAAAAACTCCGACTTTTCTGAGGCATCTCCATGCTGTTTTAGCAGAAATGGGCGATACCGCAGGGCGCTGGATTCTTTACCTTGATGCTTCGCATCCACGATCTGCTGAATTCTACACCCTCTTTCAACGGCTTCCCTGGTGCGACGTCGAAGAACCGAGCCGGCGCTATATAACATCCCTGCGTCATTCACGATGCGCCCTGATCTATGGAGGGTACAACAGTCTGGTCGATGTTCTCAGTCTGTCGTTGCCGGCCCTGGTCATTCTTCGTGATATGTTGGACAGTGAACAGCAGCAGCATCTTGACATACTCAAACATACACCGGGAATATCTCTCACCACCCTGCCGGAAGATACCGGGGAAGACCGGCTTGCCGAGATTCTGCACAATTTACCACACCACCAGAGTTCATCCCGGAATTTAGTGAACCTTGATGGTGCCGTCAATGCAGCAAAGCACCTCCTCGCACTGCTGGGCCAGGTGCCTGTGAACAGCTCTCCTGCAAAAACCTGAACAGAGCGCGTTTATCAACGAAATGGTGTCTGTAACTACAGACTCATGTACTGCAGGGGGGAGAGCTACAATCCCATCTCCTGAATGAGAAGAGCAGCACAAACAGGATTAAATCGAACAGGATAAAAAAAGGCAGCCTGGTGGTGGATCAGGCTGCCTTTTTTTACTCTACTGCTCTAGCTATTTACAGCAGGGTACGAACTTTGGCCAGAATATCCTCTATTGCCAGTCCCTGGTAGGGTATCTGTTCGGTGAGACCGCCCTGTCCCTCCCTGTGAGTTCCCAGATACCCATAATTGGTGGTGAAGCCGTTTTCAAGGAGCCAGGTCCCGTAACGGATTCCCAGGCCGGTTTTGACGTTCTGGGTCTCGACCACCAGCGCCATTTTGGTGTTGCCCACTCTGGCCAACATTTCCCGGTCGATTACATTCAGGGTCGGCTTGTTGATCAGGCCGATGTCTATGCCCTCGCCGGCCAACAGTTCGACCACGTGAAGGCATCTGTAGAGCATCTCTCCATAGGAGACGATATACCCGGCGGTACCCTCCCTGATAATTTCATCCTTACCGGGGATGAAGCTGTAGCCCTGTTCAAAAAATCTCCCGCCTGTCTTCTTTTCGATAAACGGGGTGGCCGACCTGGTGGTATAAATAAAGCGTAGCCCCTCATCGTTGAATGTTGTTTCCAACATGGCCTTAAGCTGCAGCGCATCGGCGGGGAAATAGAGCCTGGTGGTATCATCTGCACCGAGGCCATGATCGGCAAAAAAGTTATTGATGCCGAAATGACTGGTATTGTCAGCCATATCATCGACACCGGCATGGGAAAAATGGGCTATTACATTGGCCCTGTTCAGCCTGGCCATGGTGATTTCGGAGATTACCATCTCCTGAAAGGCGGAGAATGTACCGTAAATTCCCTGTTTTCCGGAGACCGAGCCGAAACCGGCCGCCACTGAAAAATTGTTCCTCTCCATAATGCCGCCGGATACATAGACCTGGGGGTAGTTTTTACGGATATGGTGAAGGCCGCAGGAACCCTCGAGATCCGAATCGACCACAATCACGGAATCTTCCGGTTTATCCATTTGGCCGAGGATCTCACAGATAATCTTGCCGAAATCGTCGCGGCATTTCGCCGTTTCTTTGGTGCTGCCTAAATATTCATCACCATTATTCGGCTTATCCATATCCTGCAAAATAAGGACCGCTTCCGGATATCCCTTGGATTCGAGATAAGCAATGGCCATGTCTACGGGAATGACGTCATGTCCCTTGGGGAGTCCTTCGATACCCGGAACACCGATTGCCATTTTGCGCTTGTTCACCAGCGCCACCGGTCCATCATGGAGCAGACTTTCCCTGATGCGGGCAAAGAGATCGTCGACATCCTCGCCATCCCCTGCATTGGCGGCCATGCCCTGACCTGCGAGGGTCTTGGCAATATCGAAGCCCTGCATATAGGTGCTGGGGTTGCCTGCTATGGTGACATCATTATCGTCGATGATCAATTTTATGTTCAGGTTGCGGGCGACGGCATACCTGGCCGCCTCGGCATCATTGCCTTCCTGTTGTGAGCCGTCGCTGCCCAGCAGAAACAGGACCTTGTCGGTAAGTGCCTCGGCAACGCCGTTCACATAGCTCCATAGATGGCCGAGCCTTCCGGAACTGAAAAACACTCCGCGCTGATCATCTCTTTCAGGATGTCCGTACAACCCTTTTTCGAATTCCCGATAATGCAGCAAAGAGGAGACATCGGCATAGCCGTTGAGTACCGCCATGATATACTGCAGGGCGACTCTGTGTCCCGCCTCATCGAAAAAGACAGGATGAAAACGGTCATCGCCCTTCATGAAGCCGTCCATGATGAGAACTTCCGGGACAATATCGTAGGCACCGCCGGTATGACCTCCCAGTCCCTTGCAATTTGCCAGCGCGGTGAAGAAAATGATACTGTCTCTCACCACTTCTATGTTCTTCTTCAGCTGCTCTCGCTGCGCAACCCCCAGTTCCTTTTGATCCGTAGTAAAAACCAGCTGTTTATAGACGCTCAAGTCTATTGGGAATTTCATGAAAACCTCCGGACGTTTCATATCCTGTGTATATTAACGGTAACTTGATCGGGCAGGCCCTATCGCAACTCCAATTGGTTACCTCTATTTATCCGCTTTTCTCCGGAGTGGCAACAGCCAATATTAAATTTCCGGCAGGATATGAATCACAACCCGGGAATCGTTCTCTTCTTAAATAAACCCTTAGGAACTTGATGGTTGCTATAATGAAAACGCTGACATAATATAACGAAAGTATAAAAAAACCTAGTATGCAACTTACAAAGGATTATTGCCAATACACCATGAAACAACTTACCACACCCCGCATGGATCAATGCACCGGCTGCCACTCCTGTTCCCTGGCCTGTGCCAGACTGGTTTACAAGAGGCTTTCCTGGAACTGCGCCGGAATCCGCATCGAGTCTTCAGGAGGACTTTCAACCGGTTTCAGAACCACCCGCTGCCTCTCCTGCGACCCGGCGCCCTGTGCCGAAGCCTGCCCGACAAAGGCCTACAGCCAGAGAAAAGGCGGCGGAGTCGTCTTCTCCAAAAAACTGTGTATCCGTTGTGGTTCCTGTGTTCCGGCCTGCCCTGTAGACGCTATTTATCAAAATGGTGAAGGGAACGTTTTCGTCTGCATTCATTGCGGAAGGTGCGTTGATTTTTGTCCCCAGGGATGCCTCGACTTCCAAAAAATAGACGATATTGAGGAGGTTCTGTTATGATCCGTGAGCAATTCAAGATCCTCCTCTATGACCTCTCCGAAAAAAGAGGTAAAATTGTCTATCATGACGGACGCAACCGGTTTGCCGGTGGCAGTGGACTCGCAGCTCTGCTCTTTATCGCCTATGGGCGTATGGACAGAGACTGGAATGCCGAAGAGCAACCCCTCATTTTGACCATCGGCCCCTTAACCGGCCTCTTTCCCCTGATGAGCAAGATGGTCTGCGCCTTCAAATCCCCCTATCATAACCAGTACACCGAAAGCCACGGCGGCGGCAGAGCGGCGTTCGCCCTGCGGTTTGCCGATCTCGATGCAATCGTAATTACCGGCAAAGCCAAAACTCTCTGCTGTCTCAGTATCGGCTCGAATCATATCGAATGCAGGGACGTCGGCTTTATGCGAGGCATGAACGCGCTGTCCAGCGGCAGGCTGATGCGCAAAATGTTCAGCAGAAACAGCGGCCACCGCTCCATCCTGCGCATCGGCCAGTCCGGCGAATCAGGCTCGGCCATGGCCTGCATCAATATCGATACCTACAGGCATTTCGGCAGACTCGGCGGCGGCGCGGTGATGGGGGATAAGAACCTCAAGGGAATTATCATTCATGGCGACAGCGATTTCAACCAACCGGAGGACAGCAGGTATGCCAAGTTATATCAGGAGCTCTACGACCGCCTGACCGCAACCGATATGATGCATAAATACTTCGACCTCGGTACACCCGCCAATCTTGAACCGCTCAACGAACTGCAGTCGCTACCCTGGAAAAATTTACAGAAAACCTCCGACCCCGCTATCTCCAAAATAAGCGGAGAATCTTTTGCCGATGATGCACTGCTGCGCAATGGTGCCTGTTCAGGCTGCCCGGTAGGCTGCATCCATATCGGCTATTTTCGCGAAAAAAGCCTGCAGGCCAACAGATACCATTTTCACCAGGTGGCCTATGATTATGAACCCATTTTCGCGGCAGGCTCAATGCTGGGGGTTACCGAGAGCTTTGATATCCTGCGCATTCTCGACACCCTGGAGAAGGTCAGCCTGGATGCCATGTCCGGCGGTGTCGCCCTGGCCTGGGCAACTGAGGCAAGCGAGCGCGGTTTGATCTCCGAGAATGAAACCCTTGTTCCCCTGCGCTTCGGTGGCACTGAAAACTATATCAAGGCGGCCGCTTTCCTCGGCAAGGGCATCAATGATTTCTACAGAACTCTGGGCCAGGGGACACTTAAGGCTGCGCAACACTACGGCGGCACGGAGTTTGCCTGTGTCCTCGGTCAGGAAATGGCGGGTTACGCCACGGGAGAACTCTTTTTTGCCTCCCAGGCTCTGGGCTTCAGGCATTCCCACCTCGACACCGGCGCCTACTCCTGGGACCAGAAGCACACTGAAAAAGATGTTGATAAAGCCGTCTCTTTTCTGCTGGACGACGAGCCCGGCCGCGTCCTCCTCACCTCCATGGTGGCCTGTCTTTTCGCCCGTTCGGTGTACACCGGTGAAATTCTTGCCGATTGTCTTACGACTGCAGGGTACGGGGATCTGGCCTCCTCCCTGGAGCAAACTGCGGAAAATATCCGCAAACTCCGCTGGCAGGTCCGTTTCGCCACCGGTTTTCAGCCAGAGGAGATCACCATTCCTAAACGTTTCTATTCGGTAACCACCTGGAAAGGCAAGATTGACCGGGAATTTCTCGATGAGCTTAAAAGCGAATATGGCCGACGACTTCTGGAATTCGCCGAGCCTCTGAAAATTGATTAATCCCCCAACATCAAGGAAAAAAACATGAAGTCGCTGACACTTCAGCCCATCTCCCGAATAGAGGGGGTAATCGATCTTCCCGGCTCGAAATCCGTTTCCAACCGGGCTCTGCTGCTGGCCGCACTGGCCGAAGGAACAACCACCCTCACCAATCTTCTCGATGCCGATGATATTCGCCATATGCTGAACAGTCTCCGCGCCCTGGGGGTGGACTTCAGGCTGCAGGACAACGGCACCACCTGCATCGTCAGCGGTGAGGGGAAGCCATTTGCCCCTCAGAATCTGGAACTTTTTTTAGGCAATGCCGGTACAGCCATGCGGCCTTTGTGCGCCGCCCTCTGCCTGGGCCGGGGTACCTATACACTCCGCGGCGAACCGCGCATGGAAGAGCGTCCGATCGGCGATCTGGTCGATGCTTTGCGACAGGCCGGTGCGGATATCACTTATCTGCACAATGACGGTTACCCTCCACTGCGTATACAAGGTTCGGGACTACAGGGCGGCAACATATCGATCGACGGTTCCGTCTCCAGCCAGTTTCTCACAGCTTTTCTCATGGCCGCGCCTATGGCTCTGCACGATTCAGTCGTTAGTATAGCCGGAGAGCTGGTTTCCAAACCGTATATAGATATTACCCTGCTAATGATGCGGCGCTTCGGGATCGATGTGGAAAACCATGATTACCATAAATTCGTCATCGGCGGCGGTCGCAGATATCATAGTCCCGGAACCTTCCTTGTAGAAGGCGATGCCTCATCGGCTTCCTATTTTCTTGCCGCTGCGGCTGTGAAAGGAGGAAAAGTAAGAGTGAACGGAGTAGGTCGGGCCTCGATGCAGGGGGATATTCTCTTTGCCGAAGTGCTGGAAAAAATGGGAGCCGCCATTACCTGGGGCGATGATTTTATCGAGGCGGAAAAGGGCAGGCTCAGAGGTGTCGATCTTGACATGAACCATATTCCCGATGCTGCCATGACCATTGCTGTCACCGCCCTCTTTGCCGTAGGGCCGACAGTCATCCGTAATGTTTATAACTGGCGGGTCAAGGAAACGGACAGACTGGCCGCTATGGCCTGCGAGTTGAGAAAGGTGGGCGCGGAAGTGGAAGAGGGAGAGGATTTTATCCGGATTACGCCACCACGGAAGCTTCATCATGCGGCAATAGACACCTACAACGATCATCGCATGGCCATGTGTTTCTCTCTGGTCGCTCTGGGCGACACTCCGGTCACCATCAACGATCCGGGCTGTACCTCAAAGACATTTCCGGATTATTTTGAGCAGCTCGAAAAACTTGCTCAAAGATGAATATTGGAGATACCACATATTATTTTTATATACGATCAAGCACCACTTAAAAAAAAGGCATCGTGCCAACTTCGCATATCAAGCCCTGAGTGACGACGGAGGGAAATCAGCCGTTTTCACTGAGGCAATTGAAAAGGAAGTACGACGGTATGCGACTGGCCACTGTCAGGTTCAACCAGCTGCAGTCTCAGTTGCTTGGCCGACTGAGCCTCTCCCGGGAAAAAGATAATGCCGTGAGCCAGATTGCCCGGGCCGATGGCTTTATTTTCAAGTGATTTATCGCGCAAATCCCGGACGATGGCAGATCGGGCTTCACCGCCGGCACCTCCCTTAGCGCCTCCAAGTGCCGCACCGGCCGCGCCGCCTACCGCCGCTCCCTTGCCGATAGCGGTGCCGACATTATCTCCACTGACTATACCGATGGCAGCACCGATCAGAGAACCGGCCGCTGCTCCCAGAAATCCGCCGTAAGCGCCCTCCTTGAAAATCTGTTCGGTCTGGGCGTATTTGGTGGCGCGCTCATAAGCAAAACGATCGGACAGAATAGGCCACAGATTATCCTCATTGTCGACCAGATAGGTTTGCGAAGGATTGATTTCCAGCGTTTGGTTGCCCTGATTATCAAAAACCAGCTGCACCGGCAACATGCCGGCGCCACGAATATCAAAACCAAAGGCATTCTTTGCCTGCTCCGAATCGGCAAAGGCCTGGCCACCGATCCAGGTTTTACCGACCTGGACTGTGTTGTGATACGCCTCCGGGGTTTTAAAAGGCAGGGGTTTTGCCTTATAGGCGGTTGAACAGCCGGCAAAGGTAACGACCACAGCCATAGACAAGGATAAAAGCATCCGGTTCAACATGGCAACTTCCTCTTTTTGAAGGGATCTCGGAGCATTTGATACCGGGATTGATTGTCCCGGAGACACCATCAAGGATAATTTCGTAAAAAGCCATTGAAGTTGCCGAGATGGACACTGCGATAAGCACCCGTACAGGCATAAACTCCGACTTCAATAAAGCTCGATACACCAGGAGGAGTATTTGCTTTATCACGGAGTCCTCGATAAATTATACTATGCTTCAATTTGATATACAAGCAACCCAAAATTCCTGCAGTTCAGGTTTGTTTAAATCCGTCCTGTAAAAATGGACTTCAACCATTTCTGCTTAATGCAGTTCAAATTGACCTGACTTGGACCTTGCTATCACAATTCGTTTGCTCTAAAAAAAAGATGTAACGACGCTGAAATACACGCTTTGGCTTCTGCTTTGTCGACAGATCCGGAAAGGTGGTATGATCCTTGCTAATTACTCAGTAAGTTCAAAACATATTTACACACGAATAAGAGGAAAACCATTATGACTGAGATATCCGTAGCAGGAAAAAAAATTACTTTGGACGAGGAAGGTTTTCTGATCAACAAGGAAGATTGGAATCGTGATGTTGCCCATCAGATAGCCAAAAACGAGGGAATCGAAGAACTCGACGATGAGCAAATGGAAATCATCGAATTCATGAGATATTATTGGGGAAAATTCCATGCATTTCCAATACTGAATTATGTCTGCAAAAATATCGGCCATGAAAAAGAATGTGTTCAGCATGAATTTGTCAATCCCATGAAGGCCTGGAAAATCGCCGGTCTGCCGAAGCTTGATGATGTTCATTTTATCTCTTTTGATGGCAAGCACTTTCAAAAGGAAGATCCCCCCGGCTGATCCAGACACCGCAAAAAAGGAGGCGGATCAACAAGACGGGCCAACCTTCAGCAGGCAGGTTTTTGGTTTATTTCATTGCTTCTGTCAAGGTGCACGGTCCTCAATGAACCGCAGCGCCCGTCTCATCGCTTTCCATGAAACCAAAATACTTATATGCCCGTGGTTGAAGCGCTCGATCGGCGGCCGCTCCCAGATCTCCCAGAGTTCCTCGACCCGTGCCTGTGGTGCGAACACATCATGGCGGCCTTCCAGCAGCAGCAGATTACCTCGATCAGTTAAGGGTCGATGATCAACAAGGTTCAATCCATGGAATGGGATCTCACGCCCGGCCAGGCTGCGCCGGATCGGTACACAGAATTCGAGTTCCTCGATTGCCCGATCCATACGCACTATGGGAGACATCACGACCGCAAATTTTAGTCGCTCATCATTGCAGACCAGCAATCCGGCAAGCCAGGCGCCCAGAGAAATTCCCCAGACTCCGATGGGGCCGCAGCCTTCCTGCTTCAACCAGCCCAGCAGAGCGCGTGTATCGGCGATGGCCTGTCTGGTCGATTTGACCATGGCGGAAAGATCGGCCGAGATAAAATCACTGCCGGCTCCAGACGGTGCCCGGCGCCTGCCATGGCAGGGAAGTTCGAACATCAGCAGGTTGATTCCATGTCGGCAGCAATAACGGGCCAGCAAGGGAAATAATAATCGGTAGCAGTTCTCTCCGTTCCAGCCATGCAGCATAATCACCACCGGCCTCTTGCGCCAATTGTCACCGCATCGATAGAATTTGCCGTAAACTTGACTGCTTTGCGGGGCCACCCCCGCAACCGGTGAGTTGCAGGAAAAGTCGAACGATCCGAAAAATTTCATCTCATCGACCGGCTCGACTTGGTTACCGAAAAAGTCTTGTTCTTCAAGGAGTGCTTTGGCTTCCGCCAGGTGGCTGTTGCCATATACCCGTTTTTCCAGGTGAAGCCGAGCCATTCTGATGACGGCGCGGTCAATGAGCTTGACAAGCGGAGCAGCCATGTGTGGCACGATCTACTCTCCCTTGTCCGGGTTTTGCAGGAAGTTGATCACCTCCTTCCACCAGGATGCCTCCGGGTCGTAGTTAAGGGAATTATGCCCTCGACCCTCCTGGATCCAGATGGCTTTTGGGCCGGAATAGGCATCATATAATCTGCGGCCAAGAGAGACCGGGATAATCTCATCTGCGCCGGCAATGAGAACAGCTACCGGTCCACTGTAATCTTTCAGAGCCGTGAGATTATCGTAGCGCTCCCGCAGCAACGTTTCGATGGGCAGGATGGGGTAGTGCTTTTTGCCTACATCAGCCAGGCTGGTAAACGGGGTAATCAGCAGAAGACCATCGATGCGTTCGGGAAACCGTTGCGCCAGATGGCTGGCCACCCCGGTGCCGATAGATTCTCCCACCAGATACAGTCGGTCTTTATCACTGAAAAGATCCGTTACAGCTTCTTCAGCGGCTGCCTTGAAATTCTTCTCTGATGGTCGCCCCGGTCTGGCACCATACCCCGGATATTCAAAGATATAAACGATCCATGGAGCCGATCCCTTCACAGCGGAAAATCCTTCGACGAAATAGTCACGGTGCAAGGCGTAACCGGCATTTCCATGAAAAACCACGATTGAGTTGATATCGTCTTTGCTTTGGGGCAACGGGGATTTCCAGCCGATCAGATCGCCGTTCCCGTTGCGCCATGGTTCCATCCCTTTGGCCTGTGCCTCTTCAAGGAGGCGCTTTTCAGAACCATGACTCGGGAAATAGATCATCTTCCATTGACAGCCGGCCGCCATCAGGACAAGAACTCCATAGACCAGCAACAGGATGCCGAAGGTTTTGAGCAAGATCATAACGAATCCACGACATATTTAACTTTGCGGCTACCCGAATCACGCGTTCCAAAATCAAACAGCCACAGGTAACCGTGATATTGGAGATTTCACGTTACCCTCTTTTGATTATCACACGAATCTTCTTCCGAAACAAGCCAGCCGGCGGCAGAAAAAAACAACTGCATGAATTAACTGCAACAGGATAACTTTTGTTGCTGACGACGGTCCGATGCCATTGGTTAAAACGGTGATGAAGGCACGCCGCTCAGTTCAACAGACAGAGAAGAAGACAGTCATCGTCGTCCCCTTGCAATAGTTCCCCCATATTTCTTTTTAAAAAAGCATAGAAGTTGTGCTGAAGGTAAAATAGAGGATCTAGTATATGTCTAACAAAAAAAAATTCCCTCTCGAAAGCCTACTACTCCCAATCATTTGAATTAATGTAAAATATAGCTAATTCCTATCGTGAATAAGGTTCCTTCATATTCAGGAATACCTGATCAATTTTCGATGAGTTAGATTTTTTTATTGACACGGAAAAATAATAAAGTAAGTTTTTCGATAATCAAAGTGTCGACATTCGACATTTTTTGGGAACCAGATCTGGGCATATATAGCCATCAATTTTTTTAGGTGAACAACATGCAGCAAGAAAAGAAAGCTATCGAAACTAGTGACGCACCAAGTGCAATAGGCCCATATTCACAGGCAATTATGATTGGTGATTTGGTTTTTACATCCGGACAGTTACCTATTAATCCAGCAACGGGAAAAATTACAGAAGGATCAATTACAGGTCAAACACATCAAGCCTTGAAAAATCTCCGTGCAGTGGTTTCAGGCGCAGGTGGCACTTTAGATGATGTGGTTAAAACCACAGTCTATCTGCAGAATATCTCAGATTTTCAGGAAGTAAACTCTATATACGCTGAGTATTTCAAAAGTCCTTTTCCTGCTCGAAGTGCTTTCCAGGTTGCCGCACTTCCTTTAGGAGCGGGTATCGAGATCGAAGCGATCATATCCATACATAAATCTTAACAATAGAGGTATAAAAATGGATCTCACAAAATTTCCAAGAAGACACTACGTTCAAGAACCAACGCCTATTGAATCCTTACCTGCTTTTTCTAAAGCTCTCGGAAATAAAGTAAATATCTACATCAAGCGAGATGACTTACTTCCAGGCTGTGCTGGGGGAAACAAAACAAGAAAACTCGATTTTTGTATTGCAGATGCACTTGAGAAAGGTGCTGATACGATCATTACCTGTGGTGCTGTGCAATCTAACCATTGTCGCCTTACCCTTTCCTGGGCAGTTAAGGAAGGGATGGATTGCCATTTGGTTCTCGAAGAACGGGTGAAAGGAAGCTATAAAGCGGATGGTTCTGGTAATAACTTCTTGTTCAATATCATGGGAGTTACAAGCACTAGGGTTGTTCCGGGTGGCTCAGATATGATGGGCGAGATGGAGAAAGTTGCTGCAGGCTTAAAAGCTGAAGGGAAAAAGCCGTATATAATTCCGGGAGGAGCTTCAAACGCTATAGGAGCAATGGGCTATGTAGCCTGTGCGCAAGAGATAGTACAGCAACTTTTCAATTCCGGCCTGCATATAGACCATATGGTCGTTCCAAGTGGTAGTGCAGGAACACACGCGGGTACTGTTGTCGGTATGTGTGGAACAAACGCCGGTATCCCGGTATCAGGGGTCAATGTTAGTCGCCCTAAGGATGTACAAGAAGGTATTGTCTATAAATTAGCAGAGGAAACAGCTTCACTAGTGGATATGCGTGGTGAGCTTCCAAAAGAAGAAATCACATGTTTCGACCAATATGTTGGACCCGGTTATTCAATACCAACGGATTCTATGATCGAAGCGGTAAAACTTCTTGCCCAGACGGAGTCCATTCTACTTGACCCTGTCTATTCAGGAAAAGCAATGGCTGGCCTTATTGATCTTGTAAGAAATGATCATTTTCCACCAGGCGCCAATGTCCTTTTTCTCCATACTGGAGGCTCACCGGCTCTCTATGCGTATCTTGATACGTTTCAATAATTAATTCCATGGCACCGTTACCCTTGTTTCGGTGCCTTTTTTATATAATCTTGTTTAAGAAGGTTATGACTCCTGTCAAACCTACATCATTTTAATGGAGGGAAATTACGATGAAACTGTATCATAAAATTCTGATTGGCTTAGTTCTTGGAATAATAGCCGGTCTGATTCTTGGAGAAAAAGCTGAGTACTTAAAGCCTATCGGTGATATCTTTATTCGTTGTCTCCGTTTAATAGTTGTTCCCCTGATTCTTGCAACTCTCATTACTGGTGTTGTCAGTACTGGCAATATTAAAAATTTGGGTAAAACAGGAATCAGCACCCTAATTTATTTCATGGCGACAACCACCTTGGCTGTTTGCATAGGATTACTCATTGCAAATATCTTTCAACCTGGAACAGGACTTTCCCTTGGTGAAATTAAAACTTTCACAGCTCCCGATTCTGTTGGACCAGCACAGATGATAGTCAGCATGTTTCCAATGAACCCTATGGAAGCTCTTGCAGAAGGCAATGTTCTGCAGATCATAATCTTCTCATTGCTTTTTGGCGCAGGACTCTCCATGACCGGCGATAAGGGTAAACCCATTGCTGATTTTTTCAAGAGTCTCGCGGAAGTAATGTTCAAAGTTTCTGATATCGTCATTAGCTTTGCTCCTTATGGTGTCTTCGCTCTTATTGCGTGGACAACCGGAAAATTTGGGCTAGATATACTGATGCCAATGGGGGAACTCATTCTGGTTGCCCTCGTTGCCAGCCTTGCACATATTTTTGTCTCTTATTCTATCCTTGTAGCAACTGTCGCTCGCATTTCTCCTTTTGCTTTCCTGAAAAAGACGATGGAACCAGCGTTGGTAGGTTTGTCTACCTGTAGTGCTGCCGCCGCTTTTCCGTTTTCTATGCGAGCACAAAAACAATTGGGTGTCTCACCAAAAGTCTCAGGGTTTACACTGCCCATGGCGCTTACCATAAATATGGATGGAACAGCTCTGTATCAAGCTGTTGCAGCTATGTTTGTTGCCAACGCTTATGGAATTGATCTGTCATTCACCCAGCAGGGAACAATTGTAGCAACGGCAGTGCTAGCCTCGGTTGGAACTGCGAGCATTCCTGGAGGTGGATTAATAATGCTGACCATGGTACTCCAATCGGTTGGCCTGCCTCTTGAAGGGATTGCAATTGTAGCCGGTGTTGATCGTATTTTGGATATGTTCCGCACAACAACCAATATCTTCGGTGATAACTCCGCTGGTGTCGTAGTTGCCTCTTTAGTCGGTGAACTAGATCGTGAGGTAGCAACCACACCTCTCGATAAAATGGAACAAGCGGATGGCGTTCACATAGACAAAGACGGGCGTATTATTGACGAATTGGGATAAATTCACCACCTTTTCTCTCATGGAAAAGTTCTTAATCTAGCATCCTGCAAAGCCTCCTAATTTAGGAGGCTTTGCTTTTTGTTTTAGATTGCAATTAACAACACTTGCAAAGCAGCTAGAAAGTTATATAAGAAATAAACTGGAAAACATGTCCTGATCAAAAATCGTTGTAAATCCTTTGGCGTTCGGTGCCATGTATCGAGGAGTATTATCTTGGATTTCGAAAAGCACACTTACACTGATCGTGTTGTAACCTATGTCAAAGAGTGTATTTTAAACGGCACATATAAACCTGGTGACAAAGTAAAAGAGCTGACCATAGCAAATAAGCTGACAATCAGTCGCGCTCCTGTTCGGGAAGCGCTCCAGATTCTCATCCAGGAAGGGTTGATTGTCTGGAAACCTCAAAAAGGCAAATTCATAACTGAATTAAATTCAGAACAGATACAAAACAGTTATTTTTCAGGTGGAGTCTTAGAAGGTGCTGCCGTTGCTCAAGCCATTCATCTTTATACAGATCGGGATTGTCGGCGTTTAGAAGCAATCGTCGAACAAATGCGGAATATAGCTGAAAACAATAAACCCCTCGATACCATCGCAACCCTAGATGATCAGTTTCATGTGATCCTTTTTTCACGTATTGACAACGAATTACTTAAAGAATTTTGTCGAAGAGCATGCCAGGGACTTTCGAAATTTCTGCTTTTCAAATATTGGATCCAGCTTTTCACTCCAACTGAGGTCTATCTGCGGCATAAACAGATAGTTGAAGCCCTGAAAAAAGGAGACGCAGAGAGACTGGAAAAAGTTGTGCGTAAGCATTATTTCGATGCCGGTGAGAGAATGTCTATTGTGAAACAAGAAACTGAAACACATCGCCATACTGCAGATACCGAAACCGGTAAATGAACTTATCTACGATTATGCACCGGATTCAGCCGAACGAATGAGATTGGAGATCGGATTTTTTACGACGCAATCATATTTGATATCGGACTCTTACGCTTACCAAAAAAATTATAAATCCACTGTCCAAATATCCGCGCCCTCCCGAAAAAGCTGGAAAAAGCCATCCGAAAACGATAGGTTTGGTGCTGGAAACTTCGTGGCAGCTTTTACTGAATTATTATGATTTAATTACTCAAGCAGGAGCGTTGAGTTGATTTTTTTTCTCAGAAGGGTTTTTAAGGTAGCGCTGAAAAGGCAGGGGACTTCGCTTGCTATCATTTACGTACTCCTTTTACTGACTTCCAGTCTTCTGGTAATGCTGGCTGAACCGGCAGAATCGGCACTTACTTCCTTCACCGATGCTGTGTGGTGGGCCGTTGTGACCAGTACAACCGTGGGGTATGGAGATTTATATCCGATATCTACAGCAGGAAGAGTGGTTGCCGTTATCCTCCCTATTTTCTTGGGTGTCGGCGTAAGCGCCGCTTTTATTACCTATCTTGCTTCTATTATTTTTGAACGGAAAGGGAGAAAAATGACAGGTCAAATAGAATATACCGGCAGCGGTCATATCACGATAGTGGGCGCAACGGCGGAAACCTCTTTTCTTATCGAGCAGATTAAGCAAGACGATACCTTTAAAGATATTGATATCGTACTGGCCGCAGATCTTGACCGGCATCCAATGCCCGACACAGACAATGTGATTTTCATAAAGGGCAAACCGGACACTAAACCTACACTTCAGCGCGCCAGTATTGACAAGGCTCAAAGAGTCGTTATTCATACAGGCAGAGACGAAGAAAGTCTTTTCGCTTTAGTCAATGTTATGAAGCTGAAGAGTGAAGATTGTGAGGTAACGGTGCGATGTATTTCAAGCGACGCAGTTGAAACCTTTTCAAGTGTCCCCGGAAAGTTCGAGATTATTGTACAGATGACTGCGGAAATGCTGGTTCAGGCCATTCAGGATAAAACCCACATTCCACTGCAGACCTTACTGACCAATGATAAGGATGAAGAAATATATTATATAGTGGTGCCGCAACTGGATCGGGAATGGCTTTATTGGGATTTACACAACTACCTTAAGGAGAAGTATGATTTCTTGACCTTTGCCCTGCAAACCGATAGAGAAGAATTGGCCATAAATCCTGCCAGGGACATGCCGGTTAAAGAAAATTTCGGCATCTGGCTGATTGCCAGATCCCGTCCGTTGGGAATGGACTGGAAAGGGTGAAGGGAAGAACGCTCGCTGGAGCAGGACCCAGGCGAAGGCTTATTTTATGAAAAGTCATTGACGTCCGAACCCACTCCCACTACAACAAGGACTTGCCGGTCAATACACCGCGACGACGGAACCGAAATGAAAAACCTACGGCTATCATTCCGATCCACCATGATTGACCAATCCGCGGTGCTGGCTCTACAATTGTGTAAAGAGGCTTATGATACTTTCTGGGGTGTTCAGGCCGGTTTTTTTTAGGATCTCGATAAAGATCTACTTTGAAATCATTTGGAATCCTCATCTGATTTCTGAAGAATAAGATATACCGGATCATGCAACCGGCGTATCTTATGCTCCCCCTTGTTTCGTCTGAATAGGAGAAAAAGAATGGACGCATGTCTGGTTATGATCGACCTTCAGAATGACTATTTTCCTGGTGGCAGTATGGAGCTTGTCAATATTCAGCAGGCTGCGGAAAATGCCCAGCAGATATTGAGGAAGTTTCGAAGCAGGAATTGGCCGATAATCCATATCCAACATATATCAACTCGTCCGGGTGCTGTTTTCTTTCTGCCGGATACAACCGGCGCGGAGATAAATGAAACAGTATCTCCTGTAAAAGATGAAAAGATAGTGAAGAAAAACTACCCGAACAGCTTTCGCGAAACAGGACTTTTAGAACAGTTGAGAAAAACGGGGAAAGATACCGTTGTCATTTGCGGAGCTATGAGTCACATGTGTGTTGACGCCACTAGTCGCGCCGCCTTTGATTATGGTTTTAATTGCATTGTCGTTGAAGATGCCTGTGCAACGAGGGATTTAATATTCAAAAATAGAACCATAAAAGCAGCTGATGTCCACGCAGCATTTATGGCTGCTTTATCTGCGGTTTACGCACAAGTTCTTACTGCCGGCAAAACATTAAAAAACATGGCATGAACAAAGCTGCGGAGTGAGCACATGATGTGATTGCTTCGGCTCTGACAGGTTCTATTGGCATTGAACGGAACCGCGACGCCGTTCCTGATGCAGGTGTCATATTTAAGCTACCTGTTCTTATATTCCTTCATCAGCTTATAATTTATGCTGTCGACCATAGCCTGCCAGCTGGCTTCGATGATATTGATGGAAACTCCCACAGTCCCCCAGCTCGACTGTTTATCGGTACTTTCTATGAGAACCCGCACCTTGGCTTCCGTGCCCTTCTCGCCGGTGAGCACCCTCACCTTATAGTCGGAAAGCTCCATCTCTTCCAGGCAGGGATAGACGGGAATAAGAGCTTTTCTGATGGCTTGATCGAGAGCGTTGACCGGACCCTCACCCATGGCGGCGGTATGAACCTCATCGCCCCCTACGGATAAGCGGATGGTAGCTTCGGTCAGCGGCGGTTTGTCCATGCGGTATTTATTGCTCATCACCCGAAAGCCCTTGAATTCGTAGTATTTTCGCTGCACTCCCAGGTACTTGTGCATCAGCAATTCAAAACTTGCCTCGGCGCCCTCATATTGGTAACCAAGATTCTCAAGCTCCTTTAACTCCTCGATAATCGAGCTGAGGACAGGATCGTTGGCATCAATTTTCAGCCCCCACTTTTCCGCCTTATGGAGAATATTAGAACGGCCCGACTGGTCAGAGATCAGTATCCTCCTGATATTACCAACCTTATTTGGTTCAATGTGCTCATAAGTCAGTGGATTTCGCTCAACCGCACTAACATGGATCCCTCCCTTATGGGCGAATGCCGATTCACCGACGTAAGCCTGGAAGCGGTTGTGCTGCAGATTGGCCAGTTCATCAACCAGACGGGATACAGCATAGAGACTGTCGATATTTTTGCGGACCTCGCACTCCAACCCCATCTTGAAGGTCACGGCGGGAATGATGGAGGTCAGATTGGCATTACCGCAGCGCTCGCCATAGCCATTGATGGTGCCCTGAACATGATCCACGCCAAGAGTAAGCGCCAGCAAAGCATTGGCCACAGCCGTCTCGGAATCGTTGTGCGAGTGGATGCCGAGCTTCACCTTGGAGTCGATTGATCCGAGAAAATTCCTGACTTCCTCGATTATCGGCTGCAGCTCATGCGGCAGGGTTCCGCCATTGGTATCGCAGAGCACCAGTGTGTCAGCCCCTCCCTTCACCGCACTGGCCAGAGTGGCCAGGGCATATTCCCGGTTATTCTTGAATCCGTCGAAAAAATGCTCGGCATCATAGAAGAGATGCCTGACCCGACTCCTTAGATACGAGAGGGTATCTTCGATAATGAGGAGGTTATCCTCCAACCCGATGTTGAGAGCATCATGAACATGTATATCCCAGCTTTTTCCAAAAATGGTTACCACCGGAGTGCCGGCAGCAAGCAGGGCCTGAACATTGGCATCCTCCTCCACCTTCTTACGGAAATGCCTGGTTGAGCCAAAGGCTGCCAGCTGTGCATACTTCAGGGAAATGTCCTTCATTTTATTGAAGTAATCCACCGAAACCGGGTTCGAACCCGGCCAGCCTCCCTCGACGAAATCAATTCCCAGATCATCCAGGGCCAGTGTTATCCTCACCTTGTCATCCACCGACAGGTTGAAATCCTCAGACTGGGTGCCATCCCTCAGCGTTGTATCGTATATTTCAATTGACCTTCCCATCTATTCCTCTATATGTTCTGACTGTATAACTTTTTGTCATGATCAAGACTAAAACCCACTGAAAACAGTAATTACCCTAAAATCAGTACAACTTATTCACCACACTATATTTTTTAAATAATCTCTGAGAATGATATCTTATCTTTTTAGAAGGTTATCCGGGCACACCCCTGACTTTTTCCGACAGGAGTAGTCAGCACTCACCCTTTCTTCACTAAAACGTCGCTCTATTCCCTTGGTAATGGCATCCATCCGACTCAATAATAAAATTGACGGAGAAGAAGGTGATATGCAATCCAAATCGATTCCTTCACCTGCCGGCATATAGTAATCTAAATGGCGGCAGATAGCCATTTTTAGCTTAATCTTTTCTGTTTTTCGCACTTGGAGAATTTTTTTGAAAGACAGGCCAGAAAAAAGCGGAGATCAGCTCTTGAGTGATTTTTTGAGGATCTCGTAGGTCCGGAGAAGCTGGATAAACTTTTCCGCTTCTCCGCCTCTGTCCGGATGATGTTTCTTCGCCTTTGCCCTGAACAGTTTTGCCAACTCCATCTTGTTCATCTTTTTAAGGTCATCAATTCCACGGCCGAATACAGCCGTCGTTTCCTCTTCGGACAGAGTTTTCTCCCGCTGGGGCCATCTGAAGCTGCGGTGCGAAGCCCGAAAGCTTTCATAAAAGTCACGAGCGAAAGACGGACGTTCGAAATCATAATCAAAAAAGCGGATGAGATAATCCTCAAGATGGGGGTGCAGAAAACGGCGATCGCCATCTTCCTGCCAGAAACTAGAGTCTTCATTGAGTCGGCACAATTCCGCCACAAACGCTTCCTCCATCCTTTCAGAGTCAAGTGCTTCCGGCATGAAGACCGAATAATTCTCAGAAAATTCCTGTTGCAGGTTGAAGATCACGAAGATGTATTTTTTCAAATCCCTCGAAGGCAGAGACAGCTCCATCTGCTTAAAATAGTATTCCTTTTCATCCCTGCATTTAAAGAGCAACGGTCGATAAATCTTTTCATTGAGACGATAGACCCTGCTCTGGTCCACCGCTCCGTATCGAATGAAGAAAAGCCGCCTCCGATCAAAAATATGAATATACCGTTGCACCTCCTCCTGTTCGGCCGAACTCAACGGCGACAGCCTGCCCTCTGACTTCCTGCCAAATTCCCTGACAAGCCGACGTGCCTCAGCAGACAGAAAATTCCAGAGCAACTCCTCGAGTACAACGGTTGGATCGCCCTCATACACCTGCGCCACCGCACTCTCGAGCGATTCATCAAAATAGTGAATTCTGTCAGTGACATAGTGGATGAATACAGCGGGATCATCGCCTAGATCAAACACCAGACGATAGAGATAGCGGTTGCGGCTCTGATCGTAATAGGATTGTCTGAGCTCATATCTTAGATGGCCTTTGTCCCGTAATCCGGCAAGATACATATTTCATCCTCTTTTCACTTTACCGGAGTATGATGATGAACGTATACAGGCTCCGGCTCTTTAGCATCACGCCATGAAATGCTACTCAACCTCCTATTTTTAGGGTAAGAACGAAATAGGCAATCAACAATGGAAGCCAGTGAAAGAGGATCGGCTAAAAAGCCCAATCTACATCGATGTAGATCTGTATGTCGATTTTTTCCCAGGGTTCGCCCCGGTAACTTCGATGACTTTTAAAAAATTGACAAAGTGAGGAAATTGGAATGAAGCAAAAAAAAGGGCGCCTGAAATTCCAGACGCCCTCGTTCATCCAATCCCCCTGTAAGCAGAATACGATTTAATCCGCTTCCCAGAACTCCTCTTTAGCGGCGCCGCATTTTGGACAGACCCAGTCTTCCGGCACCTTTTCCCACGGTGTACCCGGCTCTACCCCATTTTCATGATCGCCTTCCTCCGGATCATAAATATAGCCGCAAGGACATTCCCATTTCTGCATCGCTACCTCCTTGATGTGGTTAAAATTATTCACCACCGTCCCTGAAAGATTAACCAGCATTCGGAACCTGATTCTGAATACAGTACTCCAACAACGTTGGCGATAATAGAGATGATCTCATAATTTAATCCGCGGAGTCAAGTACACCTCCGATCTAAATCTGAGTTGAAATTTAATAGGAATGATTTTTATTGTCAATAAACTTTATTGTTCTACCTGATTTGATTATCCCTAATCCTCAGCTCAAGGTCGGTGCTGCTGTTTTCACGGGTCTCTGCAGCCTGGACGGCTGCAGCGAAGCCCCCATGGACGGGTTTATGGCGTCCCGATGAAAAGAGCAGTCCCGGCCTGGGCCAGAAAATGCTGAGTTTCAGGGGTAACCAGATTGTTCTATTCATGAAACATGAGCGGCTCCACCGGAATTTTCAGACCGACCATTTGATCTACATGAACAGGACACTGTAAATATTCATCAAGGCTCTGCAGCACCTCAAGGCTGACACCGCAATCGACGGTAATCATGATATCATTATTCACTCTGGCGCTTTTGGTAACCCTGCCCTGCCAGATATTGGCAAGGTCTAAATCGTGATTATCAGTCAGCAGAGAGATTTTCCTTGGATCAATATTGACCATACACGACTTCTCGGGAAAGCCGACTGCACCATCTGCATAGAGTTTGTTTGCACCTCCGATCAAATACCTCCTCACCTTCCCGGACCTTTCGACAAACTCAGCGCGAAATACATTCTCCCGATTCATTGCCGACAGCCTGCCGTTCTGTAAAATGATCGTATGGTCGGCCAGACGACCCGCCTGGGAAAGATAATGGGTGGCAAAGATGAGAGAGACCTTCTTTTCCCGATTGCATCTCTCCAGGATGCTGAGGATTATCTCCTGATTTTCGCTGTCGACATTGGCAGTTGGTTCATCACAGAGCATTACCTCAGGCTCTATAGCCAGAGCACGAGCCAAAGCGACACGTTTGGTTTCGCCACCCGAGAGTTTGTGGGCATCGGCGTCAATAAAGGCCGACATCCCCACCATTTCCAGGACCTCCTTGACCATAACGGCCCGCTTTTTTGCTGGAATCTTGCGGATTTTCAGGCCGAACTCAATATTATTACGGACCGTACCGGTGAAAAGAATAGGATATTGATCCATCAGAGACACCTTTTGCCGGAGTTGGTGCAGTTTTCGCTCGTTGAACTGCACTGCCGCATCTCTGAAGGTGATTTTCCCCTCTGTCGGGTTCTCCAAAAAGGCGAGGATATTCAGCAGGGTGGTTTTCCCGGCGCCGTTTGGACCAATAAGTGTATATACCTTGCCGGCCGCGATATCCAGGGCATCGATATCGAGAATGATGGAATTTCCGTGAATCTTCCTGAGACTGCGGATCTTATAAAGCATCGTTTGCCGTCCTGCCCTGGAAAAAATGGAACAGCATATTTATGATAAAGGCAAAGGTCATCAGGATAATACCGAGGGCAACGGCCAGGACAAATTCTCCCTTATCGTATTCAAGCGCCATCGCCGTGGTCATCGTTCGGGTAAATCCCTTGGCGTTACCACCCAGCATCATCGAGATTCCGACTTCGGCAATGACCCTTCCGAAAGCGGCAATCAGTGCGGCGATGATGCCATAGCGCGCCTCTTTAAAAATTACCCGGGCCATCTGCAATTCATTCGCTCCAAGGGTCAGAGCCGTGGTCCTGTAGCGTCTGTCGATTCGGCTGATTGCCGCAATGGTCAGGGTCGCAATCACCGGAGTGATGAGAATCACCTGACCTATAATAATGGCTTTTTGGGTGTAGAGCAATTCCAGGGGCCCCAGGATGCCTCGCCTGGAAATAATCGAATAGACAACAAGTCCGATCACGACGGTGGGAAGAGCGAGAAGGGTGTTGAGGATGGTAATAACCAGGCGCTTTCCCGGAAACGTCTTAAAAGCCACCAAGAAACCGCAGGGCAAACCCAGAAGAGAGGAAAACAGCGTTGCAAAAAAACTGACGGTAAGTGAAACTCCCACTATCTCCAGAAGTTCACTGTCCAGCGAGATCATCAGCAGGAAAGCCGAATGCAGACTGTCTAACAGCATATGCTCTCCATGATACCCCGGTATGGCTGACATCGTTGTTTTGCTGCAGAAGCACCAGGCATTCTGCAGCAAAGCATCGCACTACTGCAATTCTTCCGAACTGATTGCATCAGGATAAAACAACTGTTTACCGACAAGACGATATTCATTGATAAGCTTTTGGCCCTTTGGCGATATTAGCCAGTTCGCGAACTTTTGGGCCTCATCAAATTTCACATGAGGGTGTTTCTCGGGATTGACGGGAATAACACCATACGGATTAGCCAGCGCCTCCTGCCCTTCAACGATAACCACAAGATCAATCGGCGGAGTTTTGCCATATTTATACTTTATGAATGTTCCCCTGTCTGTCAGAGTATATGCCTGTTTCTCGTCGGCAAATGTTAAGGTTTTACCCATTCCCTGACCGACGGAAATATACCATTTATCAGCCTCTGCCGGAACAATAAATGAAATTTCTTTCTTTTGACCATTTTTGACGAGAATCTGAGTCTTCTCGATAAGCTGCAAATCAGTCAACTTCCAGAGACTTTGTTCCTTTGTATGGGTCCCGCTGTCATCACCACGCGATATGAACAGGGCATTGGCCGTTGCTATTTTTTCCAGGGCCTCGGAGATATTCTCCATTCCCTTTAAGGCGGCGGGATCGGCAGGCGGTCCGATGACTACGAAATCATTGTGCATCACCGCATACCTTTTAGTACCATACCCCTCTTCGACAAATTTCTCTTCCCGGGCTTTGGCATGAACAAAGATAACATCGACATTGCCATCCATACCATCCCGGATTGCCGCGCCGGTTCCTTTGGCGATGACCTTTACCTCTATCCCAGTGTCTTTTTTAAAGGCGGGAAGCAGGATATCCAGCAATCCGGAAGATTGAGTACTTGTTGTGGTCGACATTGTCAGCACCTTCTCTTCTGCCGAAGCGCTACCGATAAGCAGCACCGAAACAGCAATATACAGCAAAATCATTTTTTTCATGGTTCATTCCTTTTGAGATTGTCGGGAAAGATCATCTTTCCGCTCTGTGATATATCGTATCCTAGATATCCACCGGCCAATTCCATAAATCTCTTCTCCTGGAGAATCCCTAAGAAATTCTGGATCCCCCGTTCAAAAAAGCGCTCGCGACTGACCAGCAGGTCAAAACGCTCCCAGCGCAAAGAGATAAAATCAAGATCAAGCATACCGGCCACGGCGCGAATAGCGGGGGCGGCATCGCAACGACCACTGAGAACTTCCAGGCCCGCATCGATGTGGCGGGAAACCTCTCTGGTATATCCCTTAATCTGTGCGGCGCTGATATCGGATCCGGCAATTTCATAATCGAGAAGAAGTCGGGTACCCGTACCCAGGGGGCGATTGACCATGATTATGTCATTCCGGCCAAGATCAGCAACATTCTGAATGTTTTTTGGATTGCCGCGCTGCACCAGCAGGCCCTGCTCCCGCCTGCTGAAATTGATAAATACCGGTGTTCTCTCCAGTTCCTGCTCGGCGAAGTCAAAGTTATATTCCTGATTATCGTCCTGAAGAAGATGACATACCCCGATATGACAGAGCCCTCGTCGTAAACTCTTCAGACCGCCCATACTGCCGACATTGGCGAAAAACGCCACCGTCTCGGAAAATTTTCTATGAAACAGAGTGAGGGTCTGCTGAAAAAGTGGATCATCACTCCCGGCCAGCAACAGGCGTCCCGTCTCGGACGACATCACGGCTGCCTGCACCGGCCCGTTAATCATATTAAGCTCAAGCCACTCCTCGACAAGTCTTCTGGGAAAAAGCCACTTGCCGGTAATCTTAGTTGCCGGCAGTCCCTTATCACTGACCAGGGCATAAACCATCTTTTCATTAACTTTCAGGAGATCGGCCACCTCTTTGGTGGTGATGAACTTATATTGCGGCAATGCTTCCATTTTCCCTCCGTGCAGCCAGTCGGCAATGTATATTATGGTTTCTTTATGTCAACAAACTTACAAAAAATTACCATAAAAGACCATAAATGACGGCAAAAAAATATTCCCGTAAGAGTTGCGCTTTCTCAAATAACTTCGTACTATCCTGACAGCAACAGGAGTTATGTCAATATATTATTAATCCCGGCCGGCTTCCTTCCGGCGGAGCAATACCATGCAATTAAGTGCGAGCCTTGAAGATTACATCGAGACCATCTACCATATAGTTGAAGAAAAACAGGTGGCTCGGGCAAAAAATATTGCCGAAGAGCTGTCCGTCAGTCGCGCCTCAGTAACCGAGGCCCTGAGGGCCTTATCAAGCAAAGGGTTGATCAACTACGCTCCCTATGAGGTCATTACCATGACTCCACTGGGCAAGGAGGTTGCCGAGGATGTGATTTTTCGTCACAACACCCTGAAAAATTTCTTTACCAGAATTTTGACAATCGAGCAGGATATAGCCGAAGACGGCGCCTGTAAGATAGAGCATTCCGCTCCACCCCAGGTGATCGACAGAATGATTGATTTTATGAAATTTGTAGATTCATGCCCGCAGGTGGAAAAGGGGCTGATAAATAAATTTAGGGATTTTATTCAATCAAAGGACAGTATGTAGCTGGTATAGCAGGCCTCTACTACAAGCCATTATGGGAAAAAATCTTTCAGCCTTTCTGCAGGCATATCACCGGCCATGGCAATAATCCTTTCTGAATAATACCCATCCTCGATCAGATTGTTTGTGACCAGACGGCATCGCCCCTCATCAATAATCGCCGCACCATATAGAATCCTTGGCAGAAGCAGACTGTTGGCAAAGGGAATATTCCCGGCCTTGCAATAGTTTGCCGCCTTTCTGTCATCAAGCAGCATAAAGTCGCCATAGCCCTCGTTGTAGAGATGGATGGAACAACTCTCGCCGGCACCCATTCCGGCCAACCTGTGTTTCGCTAATGGGTTTTTCACCACATCGTGGAGGAGGCCGACCAACTCTCCTGCTCCTTTTTTTTGCGGAACGTTCAGTTCTTCATAAACGGATCCGGCGATAATGACGGAATAACTTCTC
Source organism: Desulfopila inferna (assembly GCF_016919005.1). Lineage (NCBI taxonomy): Bacteria > Pseudomonadati > Thermodesulfobacteriota > Desulfobulbia > Desulfobulbales > Desulfocapsaceae > Desulfopila > Desulfopila inferna. The sequence continues at coordinate 151,645 of NZ_JAFFQE010000004.1, read as the reverse complement.
AAAAAGGTATGAAAAAGCAGGGATTTCTGCAGCAGAATCAACGATGATGAATCAGCCACCACTCTTCTTTGACTTTTCAGCACCAGCCTGGCTCCTTAGAAATTTATGCTTTGTGTTGTATGAAGAGCCTTGTCTGCACATATTTTCCCAAGACCCGAACTGCCTGATCCGCCGACCGGAATACCGCCAAGCCGCTCTCTTCCAGACCATTGGCGATATGATCATATAGAGGACCGCTGTCGACAACCATAACCAACGGCTTGACGGTTTGAGCGTTGAGAGCGGCTATTCCGGCAACAAGACCTTTGCCGTGTGATGCCCCGTCATCGGCAATATGCTCATCCGGCAGCGTATGTAATATCGGCGTGAGAGGAACAATGGCGATTACCACAAGATCGATATTGGCATCATCGAGCAGGCTCTTGATAATTCCTGTATAGACATCCTCGGTGGCCATGGGTGTCACATCCATCGGATTGGCAATGGTGACCAGCTGCTGCAGTCCGGCATTATTAATCAGCATATCCATTTTTTTTACGGTATTCTCCTGGAACTGCACCATTTCCAGAGAGTAATCTTCTCCGAGAATATTATCGGCAATACCTACCGCCTCATAACCGGCATTGCTGACCGCCGCGAGCCTGTTTCCGTTTATCTCCCTGCCATGCAGCGCCCGCGACAGTCGCAGCAACCCCTCGAAATCGGAAAAGGTTTCGGCAACAAAGGCACCCGCCTGGCTGATGCATGACTCGCATACCATATAGTCCCCGGCAATGGAGGCAGTATGTCCGGTCATCGCTGTTTTCCCCTCGGCGGTACGCCCGGCCTTGTAAAAAATGATTTCCTTGCCGGCTGCAATAGATTCCCTTACCGCCTGAGAAAAGGCAAGGCCATCCAGATCAGCAAAACCTTCAACATAAAAGGCTATGGTTTCAAGTTCTTCTTTTTTATTGAAAAATCTGAGAAAGTCAGCAGCCGTCAAATCGATCTGATTACCGATGGAAACCGCATAGGCCGGATCAAGAAAGGAGAGCTTACTCATGCGGGTTATCATATAGGCGCCGCTCTGGCTGACCAATGCGCTTTTTCGCAGGTATCTTCCTCTGCTTTTCGGCAGCTTTGACTCGGGAATAAAAATACCGTCATATCCGCCGGGATGAGAAAGGATTCCCAGGCTGTTGCCTCCCAGAATTACCGGACCGCCGCTTTTTTCCCGGCGCATCTGCTCAATTCGCGCCAGCAGCTCATCCCTTTTATCATTGGCGGACGCATCATCTTCACCGAAGCCACCGGGAACCAGCACCACGCTGTGAGCACGGCCATGCTCCACCACCTGTTCCAGCAGTTCTGGAATTGCCGAACTGTTCACGGCAAGAATCAGGAGGTCGACTTTCTTCGGAATTGATAACAGTTCCGTCACCGTCCTTACACCGTCCAAATGCTGGAATGAAGGATGAACAAGGAAAAGATCTTCTCTGGGAAACCCCATTTTCAGTATATTTTCCAGTATTATTCTGCCGATATTCATTCCTTTTGCGGAAGCCCCGACAATGGCTATCGAGCCGGGATGAAGCAATTTATCAATATTGGCCGAGGGACGCCCGGCATGTTTCCCTTTGGGCGGCCTTGAGAAGCGACACAATCCATCGAGTGGAAGCATCAGGTAATTTGAAAAGGCAAAGGGATTGATTTCGAGCTCATCAATGACATATGGCGCTCCCGGATTCAGTGGGGAAAAGAAGCAGCCCAACTCGATTAACGCGGCGAAGCATTCCAGCAGCTGTTCGTCGGTGACGATACGTTTTCCGCCCCGGGTCAAGCCAGCTAGTTTCCTGTAGGAAATTGTACTCCGAAAAAGGTTGAAGAAATCTTCTCCGCTCACCATTTCGGTGGAGGCGGCAACTACCGCCTGTCCTTTCCTGAATCTTTTGGCATACAGCTCGGTATCCGTCCCTCCAAGACCGGCACTGAGAATCATGCCGAACTCTCGGGTACGCCGCAGACTGACCAGTAGCTCGTTACCAAACTCCCGCGAGTCCGGAACCATATACTGACAGATGATAACTCCCTCGATGGAGTCTGAGATGTGCCGCTTAAGCTCTTCTCCCGTGTTTTCCTGCAGCCCTTCGGCAAGATCGAGTTTTCCCAGACGCACCATCTCCGCAAAAGTCCCAGGTATGTCGGAGTACATACGTCGAAGAGCCGAGAGAATGTCCTCCAACGTCTTGTTGACGATCTGCACTCCGCCAACATCGCTCTTATGCAGAATCAAGGGGGAGACAATTTTAACGACTGCCTTTTCCCCGGGGACCGAGTCGAGATCCTCTTTCTTCAACCGCTCGTTTTTCGGCAAAAATCTATAGGCCGGAGGGGTTTCCGAGCCGGCGTTTTGAATCAGATCATAGACTTCATATTCAAAAAGAAAGCTTCTGCCGGCTCTTTCGGCTTTTTCAAACAGAGTGTTTATAAACGAAAAACTCACATGTGTTTCCATGTACCATCACGACAGTAATTTTTTTATTTATACAAGGTATATAGAGCCTGCGTCCCCATATTTTCGCCGCCTTCCTGAGCCAGTTTCTCATAAAGAGACCTGGCCAGAGTCAATCCGTGCGCGGTCAGTCCTATATTCTCAGCAGACTCCAGCGCTATCCCCATATCCTTGATAAAATGTTTGACAAAAAAACCGGGCTCAAAGTCTCCTGAAATCATGCGGGGGGCCAGATTAGAGAGAGACCAACTGCCGGCGGCGCCCGCTTCTATGGACTGCAGAACCGTCTGCGGATCAAGCCCGGCCTTTTCGGCATATCGTATAGATTCGCAAACACCCATCATGGTGGAGGCTATGGCGATCTGGTTGGCCATTTTACAGTGCTGACCGCTGCCGGCCTTGCCCTGATAGACTATGTTCTTCCCCATAACTTGAAAGAGAGGCAGCACATCGTCAAAAACCTTTTTCTCACCACCAACCATTATTGAAAGCGTTGCCTGCCGGGCACCGATATCGCCGCCGGATACCGGAGCGTCCAGGGCATCGATCCCAAGCTCCCCAGCCTCGGCGTAGATACGGACGGCAAGTTTGGGGCTGCTGGTCGTCATATCGATGAGGACGCTTCCTTTTTTACAGTTTTTTATCAGCCCGCTTTCCCCAAAATATACCTCCTCCACATCGTGTGGATAGCCGACCATGGTTACAATGATATCTGATTTTGCGGCTAGCTGAGCACATTCACACCAGACGGCTCCCTGCTGTAGCAGATCTTCGGCTTTTTCCCTGGTTCTGGTATAGATATTAACGGCATATCCGCTGTTCAGCAAATGCGAGACCATGCTTTTCCCCATCACCCCTGTACCGATAAAGCCGATTACCTTTGCTGTCATTGTCGTCATTCCTTTCTCCTTTGGTTCATATAGAATTGCGCGAATGCACACCGATCCCCTCTTAATTCTCTTATTCTACCTTAGATGCCTGCAGATTTCGAGTACTTGATAAATTGCTCCATTCCACGAAACCGTTGTGCGGTATTTTTTCGATATCAGCTGGTCTCTTTGCCGGGTATCCACAACCGAGCCTGACCATTTTTTACCGGCGTCTCACTAATCCCACCAAGTTTGGCTGGAAAGATAAATCCGGAAACCGCACAACACCACTGTGTAGTATTGTGCGTATTGTGCTTATAGCTGGACGCACAATTTGAGAAAATATTTTTCCTCTAGCCGGGCAGCAAATAAACATATACAAACAACAAGAATTTCCTCGAAGCTCCTTAGGCTATTTCTTTATTTTTATATTATCTTATTCCATAGTTAATGCATATTAGTTCAGCTTATACCGCTAAACAGCTCTTCTTATAGTATGTATTGAATTAATTTTCTCCGATAAGTGTCATCATATTTTCCTATTTGACAAAGATCCTGTTTTAAATATAGATGCCCAACATGAATAGTTTGAACAATTACATGTTGATTGAATATTTAGGTAGTCATTTGATAATGGGTATTCCTTGAAATGCCCGAAAGAGAACGGAGGAGAACATGGCAAAAGTTGGAGTGTATGTCTGTCATTGCGGCTCGAATATCGGTGGTGTCATCGATGTCGAAGCTGTCCGCAAGCATGCGGAAACTCTGCCCGATGTGACCGTATCCAGAGAAAACCTGTTTATGTGTTCAGATCCGGGTCAGGAAATTATACGCCGGGATATTCGAGACGGTTTGGTCGACAAGGTAGTTGTTGCCGCCTGCACACCCCGCACACATGAGCCCATTTTTCGTAAAGTTCTGGAGGGAGAGGGACTGAATAAGTTTTTCTTTGAAATGGCTAACATCCGGGATCAGGACAGCTGGGTACATGCCCACGACAAGGAAGGCGCCACGGCAAAAGCCAGGAAAATTGTGGACAGCGCCATTGCCAAGGCCAGGAATCTCATGCCGCTGGAAGATAAATACGTCGATGTTACCAAGGCTGCGCTGGTGATCGGCGGAGGAGTTGCAGGAATATTTGCAGCTCTCGATCTCGCCAACATGGGCAATAAAGTGTATCTGGTTGAAAAAGATCCATCTATCGGCGGCGTCATGGCCCAACTTGACAAAACCTTCCCAACCAACGACTGCTCTGCCTGTATCCTCACTCCGGTTATGGTCGATGCGGGAACACATCCGAATATTGAACTCCTTACCTATTCCGAGATAGATTCAGTTGAAGGATATATCGGTAATTTCGATGTTAAAATCAGAAGGAAGCAGGCCTATGTCGACTGGGCCAAATGCACCGGTTGCGGCGACTGCGCCGATGCCTGCCCGGTTCGTACTCCAAATGAATACAATGCCGGCCTCGACAACAGAAGTGCAGCATATATTCATTTTCCCCAGGCCGTACCGAAAAAGGCGGTGGTCGACATGAACGCCTGCATCAACTGCGGTGGCCGGAAGATCGGCAGCGAGACCAGGATCAGTAAAAAGACCGGCAAGCCTATCCTCGCACCCTGCGAGAGGGCCTGTCCCGCTGGAGCTATAGACAGAAGCAGGCCAGCCGATCCCAACGGAGAAATCCTTGATGTCAAAGTAGGCGCCATTGTAGTGGCCACCGGCTATAAGGTTATGGAAAAGGAAAATTTCCACAACCTCGCTCCCGACTCCCCCAACGTGCTCACCGCTCTGCAGCTGGAAAGACTGATCTCCGCAACCGGCCCGACCGGTGGCAAGTTTCTCAGACCCAGCGACCACGAGAAGCCCAAAACCATATCCTTCCTCTCCTGCATCGGTTCGCGTGATCACAACCATCACACCTACTGCTCCAGAGTATGCTGCATGTATATGATCAAACAGGCCAAACTGCTCAAGGAAAAATACCCGGATCTTAACATCTACATGCACTTCATGGATGTGCGTACACCGGGTAAGGATTTCGATGAATATTACACCTCTGCTGTCGACATGGGTATCCGTATAATCCGCGGCAGGGTCGGCGGTATCGACATGCTGCCTGGAGACAAGCTCAAAGTGATGGGCTATGACGGTGATCTCGCTCAAAACATTGAAATAGAAGCCGACATGGTGGTTATGGCGACAGCCATAGAATTGCAGGATGACATCAAACCGCTGGCTCAGAAAATGAGCCTCACCCTGGATGGTTCAGGATTTTTCAAGGAGCTCCATCCCAAGCTGAAACCGGTGGAAACCGCGGTTGAGGGTATTTTTCTTGCCGGCTGCTGCCAGGGACCAAAGGATATTCCGGATACCGTGGCTCAGGCCAAAGGTGCTGCCGCGGCTGCCGCCGTTCCGCTGGCCCAGGGCAGAGTCAAGATAGACCCGACAATATCTGAAATTGACCGTGTGAAGTGCAGCGGCTGCGGTATTTGCGAACCGCTCTGCCCCTACGGTGCCATCAGCATGGTAGCCGAAAACGGCAGCCACCCGCGTGCGCGCATAGAGATGACCCAGTGTAAAGGTTGCGGTGTATGTACCACCGCCTGTCCTTCGACTGCCATTGTACTCCATGGATATTCTGAAAATCAGATCATGGCGCAGATAGCGGCATTAACAGCATAGGAGGTAACCATGGCAGCTTTAAATCTAAGTAAAATGAATCAGGAAGAAGTTATTCAGGCGGTCATCGACAATGGTGGCGCAGGTATAACCAAATGTATCCAGTGCAATGCCTGTGCATCCGTATGTCCGGTTGCCAAAGCAGGATTTCCATTGTACGGACGGCTTCTCTTCAGGAAACTGCAGACAGGCCACTACGAGGAAATAATAGAAGATCCTTCGAGCTGGGCCTGCCAGGCCTGCAACCGCTGCACGGAGATTTGCCCCCGGGATGCCAGACCGTTCGACATCGTTTTTGCCTTCCGCAGAATGCAGGCAAATGAACTGGCCATTTCCACCTCAGCCTTTACTCCTCTGATGAACCTGCACGCCACCGGGCATGCCGTCTATTCCGAATCATCAAAAGAGCTGAGGGAACAGGTAGGCCTGCCGGCCTTACCGGTAACATCGATTTCTGACGAAAAGGCTCAAAAGGAAATCCAGACACTTCTGGATAGCGGCCCCATGGGCGAGCTTGGCATATTCTAGCAAGGAGATAACAATGGAAAAATGCGGTATGTATTTAGGGTGCAATATACCTTTCAAGGCACCGGATATAGAACAATCTTTTTACAAGGTCTTTCCCAGACTTGGTGTCGAAGTCATCGATATGGAAGGAGCCACATGCTGCCCCGCCTGGGGTACGGCCCCATCCTTCGACCTCAATACCTGGCTCGCTGTTTCAGGACGCAATATCAACATTGCCGAAGAGAAGCAAGTCGACATCATGACCGGCTGCAACTCCTGTTTTGGGGTGATGAGCGAAGCCAAACACATGATTGAACATGATGCTGCAAAACGGAAAAAGCTCAATGAAAACATGGCATTGATAGATCGCCGTTTTAAGGGTACTTCCGATATCTATCATGTTTCCCATGTATTGCATAACAAAATCGGTCTGGAGAAAATCAAAGCGAGTCTGAAATACACCCTCAAAGAGCTGAAAATCGCAGTTCAGCCGGGGTGTCACATTCTCTGGCCCACCGAGGCCATGCTGATCAAGGAGAAAAATTCGTTCTTCCCCACAATTCTCAAGGAATTATGCGAGATACTCGACGCCGAGGTTCCTCATTACACCACCCTCAACAGCTGCTGCGGTATGGGTGCCATGCGTTCCACGGATCAGGACAAATCCATAGGCCTGCTCAAAACCAAGCTGATCAACATGAAGGAGGAGATCAATCCCGACATGGTGGTCACCACCTGCTCGTCCTGCTTCCTCCAGTTTGACGGAGCACAGAAGATTCTGCGGGATAAAGGTGAGATCGATTTTGAAATCCCGGTTTTCTACTACACTCAGCTGCTCGCATTATGTATGGGTTTCGAGCCGAAAAACGTTGCGGCAATCAGCGAAACTCCACGTGACCGGATAATACAAAAGATTCAGAGCGAGGCCCGCCTGATTAACTAGTGTTTGTCCAGGAATGAGCAATTTCGGAGTCTGCGCTTACCTGTTTTAAATCCAGACGCTCGATCAATTTAACCGGAGGCATATACTTAATATTCCGAGGATTAAATTTTGAGAGCAACGACGAATTAGAGCAAAAAGCGCCATTTATGGACAAACACAAACTAGGAGAATGATAATGGAATTTATACCCAATATAATCGGATTTGCCTGCCAGTGGTGCACCTATGCCGGTGCAGACCTTGCCGGCAATCTCCGTTGTAAATATCCACCGACAGTCAAGCTGATCAAGGTGCCCTGCTCGGGCAGAGTCAAACCAGAATATGTGCTTCAAGCCTTTGCACAAGGGGCCGACGGTGTACTTGTCGGCGGCTGCCACTTCGGTGACTGTCACTACAAAGACGGCAATCATAAAACCAAAAACCGGATGGATATGCTTAAACAACTGATCGAGGAATTCGGTTTCGATTCGCGAAGATTCAGGCGGGAATGGATTTCCGGCGCCGAAGGCAAGAAATTTGCCGATGTCATCACCGAGTTCACCGAGGAGTTGAAGGAACTCGGCCCCAACAAGATCCTGGAGGTGGAAAACAATGGCTGAGAAAATTAAAACCGGATTTTTGCTTCTCGGAGGATGCGCGGGCTGCGAGATGGCCGTAGTCGATCTTTCCGAAAAGCTGGTGGATGCTCTGGAGCATGTAGAAATAGCTTTCTGGGCCCCGACGGTGGCCGACGTCAAATATGACGATTTGGCAAAGATGGAAGATAATGCCATTGATGTTGCCTTTATCGACGGCATGATTCGCCTCGATGAACATATCCATATGGCGAAGATCATGAGAAAAAAGGCCAAGACTCTGATTGCCTTCGGCGTCTGTGCCGCCCTTGGCGGTACTGCCGGCATGGGCAGCCTGCACACCAAGGAAGAACTTTTTGCCAAGGCCTTCAACAATACGCCGACAACTGACAATCCGGATGGGATTTATCCCCAGGCGGAATGTCTGGTGGACGGCAAATACAATCTGACCTTACCGGTGTATGAAGATAAGGTCCGGACCCTCAACCAAATTGTCGAGGTAGACTACTACATAGGCGGCTGTCCTCCACATCCCTCACATGTCGGCGTAGCCATCAATGCCATTGTCGCCGGACAGTTGCCCCCCAAAGGATCCTGGATAACAAACGGCAAAGCGGTCTGCGATATCTGCGATCGCAATCCCTCGAGCATGGAAAACGGTGCCCGTATCATGGTTGACAAAGTTCTGAGAACCGTGGACGGTGTTCCCGACAAAGACATCTGCCTGCTGCAGCAGGGCTACATCTGTTTCGGCCCCATTACCCAGGGAGATTGCGGCGGTTCCTGTCTTAACGTCAACGTTCCCTGCCGTGGCTGTGGCGGCCCCATCCCCGGTGCGGAAGACTATGGCGCTCAGGCGCTCTCCACAATCGGCTCATTGCTCAAAGACGAAAATGCCACCAGCCAGCTGATGGAGAAGTATCCCAACCTGGCCAAGTTTTTCTATAGATATGCTCTTCCGTCAGGAATTCTGCCGAGAAAAATGTAGAGTGATACAAGACACTAAGGAGTAATACCGTGAAAAAGATAGAAATCAATCCAATGACTCGTCTGGAAGGTCATGGAAAAATAGCAATATTTCTCGACGATGCAGGTAATGTCGATGAAGCGTTCTTTCAGGTTGTTGAGTTCCGCGGCTTCGAAAAATTCCTTGTGGGATTACCGATCGAAGAAGTGCCCCGCACAGTTTCCACCATCTGCGGGGTCTGCCGCGGTGTCCATTTTACCGCGGCCATGAAAGCCTCTGACCAGGTCTACGGAGTTCAGCCGACAGCAGTCGCCAGAAAACTGCGCGAGCTATTTTTTAATGCCCATTATGTTGAAGATCATGCTGTAGTCCTATATGCCCTGGGTTTTCCCGATTTTGTTGTCGGGCCGGGGGCTCCTGCTGCAGAGAGAAATGTGGTAGGTCTGATAAATGCGGTGGGCGCCGAACTCGGCCGCAAGGTGCTGCAGAAACGTGGCTATGCCGTGAAAATCTTTGAAATGCTGGGCGGCAAACCGAATCATCCGGTATCGGCTATCCCCGGTGGCTGGTCTAAGACCCTCAACGAAGTGGAAAGGGAACAGATCGAGGGATGGGCTCATGAGCTGGTTGATCTTTCCAAGCTGACCCTCCAGATTTTCAGCGATGTGGTGCTCAGCAATCCCGGGTATATGGAACTGGTCACCGGGGATATGTACAAGGTTCCCGTCAACTACATGGGCTCCGTGGACGAAAACGGCCACATGGCTCTTTATGACGGCACCCAGAAGGTTGTCGACGTCAACGGTAATGAGCTCTATTCTTTTAAAGGAATGGAGTACATCGATCACATTTCAGAACGGGTGTTGCCCTGGACCTATCTAAAAATGCCCTACCAGAAAAAAATCGGCTGGAAAGGCATCGTCGACGGGGAAGGTACCAGCCTCTACAGTGTCGGTCCTCTGGCCAGATTCAATGTAGCTAATGGCCTGAGTACACCTCTGGCCAATGAAGAGTTTCAAAAATTCTTTACGACCTTCGGCGGCAAACCGGTCCATAACATCATGGGATATCACTGGGCGCGGGCAATTGAGATGCTGCACTGCTCCGAGAGGATACTGGAGCTTGCCCGTGATCCGGAAATTACCAGTGACGACGCCCGGGCACCTTTGGGAGAAGTCACCGGTGAAGGAGTCGGTATCATCGAGGCGCCGCGTGGTACGCTTATTCATCATTACAATACCGATGAAAACGGAATCGTCACCGATGCCAATATCGTAGTGGCCACCACCCACAACAAGGGCCCGATAAATCTGGCAGTGCGCAAGGCGGCAAAACATTTCATCAAGGATGGCAATGTCGATGAGGGCATCCTCAACCATGTAGAAATGGCATACCGCCCTTATGATCTCTGCCTGGGCTGCGCCACCCATGCGGTAAAGCCCGGCTCTTCACCAATCGAGATCAAAATCTATGACAGCAATAAAGAGCTGAGCAGATCTCTCAAAAACTTTTAGCACCCTGCCCCGGACCTGAATATCCCGATTCCGGTCCGGGGAAAGTATAGCGACTATGAAAAAAAAATTTCTTGTCTGTGGTATCGGCAACCCGATGTTGAAAGATGATCGTGCAGGCATCGAAGTGGCGGAACGTATTGAAGCCTCTGACCTCGATGTGGATACCGAAATTATCTACGGGGTCGGTTTCGAAGTAAACGATAAGGTCATGGGCTACGACGATGTCATCGTCATCGATGCCGCCAAAATCGGCAAGCCTCCCGGCACCATAACCCAGGTAAGCGTGGAAGATATCTTTGCAGATCACAAGCTGGTTTCTTCCCATGCGGTCACACTCGGCTCAACACTGAAAGTCGGATATGAACTTTTTCCGGAGCAGATGCCGGGTCGTTTGCAGATCATACTTATCGAGGCGGAAGATTACTTTGAATTTACCCGGGAATGCTCAGCCCCTGTGAACACGGCAATTGCAGAAGTATTTGATTTAATAACCGAATATTATTCCGATATATTAAGCTAACTTCCACCCAGCGGAAGCTGGAGTCCTTACAATACCACTAAGGGGTATCAGTGCCTTGCTATAGAGGCAGATTCACGGACTTTAATATATTTTTCGTTTTCTTGTTTTTTTTGCACCCCTCAAGGGGGTACTGAACTGAGTGGCAGTTTTTCAGGGATAAGGCACTAATAATCGGCCATGCCGGATGCGGACATGGCAAAAAATAGTGAGGGAGGTCATTTTGAAAACTTTTTTTGATCTGAAGCAGGAAGTCATTGCCAGGGGACTTTGCCATGGATGCGGCGGCTGTGTAACATTCTGCACCGCAATTAACTACGGAGCCCTGAAGATGGAAGAGGATCATGTTCCGCGATATCGAAGTGTGGAAAAATGCATCGATTGCGGCCTCTGCTATCTTATCTGCCCGGCTGTTGGTGAATTGGATGAGCAGGTCAACCGCAATGTCGGATGGAGCGCCCCCATGGGGAGGATCCTGCAGGTGTCCGTAGCAAGAGCAACTGATAAAAACATCAGGGACAGGGCAACCGATGGCGGTGCGGTTACCTCTCTGCTCCTCCACCTTTTCGACTCAGGACGCATCGACGGTGCCATCGTTTCCAAACAGACCCATGAAGGCCGTCAGCCCTGGCTGGCCACAAGCCGCGACGACATCATCGCCGCAGCCGGTTCGCATTTTGATGCCATGCAGGGAGTCCTCCAGCTGGGAGAGAAATATTCAACCTATTCACCATCGGCACAGGCACTTGGCTCCCTGATGAGCCAGGGTTTGAGGAAGATTGCTTTTGTCGGTACCCCATGCCAGATCAAGTCGGTGCGAAAAATGCAGGCCCTGAAGCTGGTGCCTTCCAATGCCATCAAATTCTATTTCGGCCTCTTCTGCACTTCAAATTTTGATCTTGACGACGACAAGACACACACTCTGGAAGAGATGGCGGGCTGCACCATGGCCGATGTCGAAAAGATCAATATCAAGGAAGACTTCATGCTCAACCTGAAGGATGGCCGCCAGATAACTATACCTCTTCAGGATCTTGATTTTGCAAGAAGAGATGCCTGTCGCTTCTGTGATGATTTTTCAGCAGAATATGCGGATCTCAGCTTTGGCGGTCTGGGGGCGGATCACGGTTGGACTGCAGTTGTAGTCAGATCAGCTCTCGGCAGGGCGGCATTTGCCGACGCCAGGGAGAAATCTCTTGAAATCCAAAGCATCGATGATCATCCGGGCATTGATGCCGGCCTTATTACCGCCATTATGCAGAGCTCGAAAAACAAGAAAAAAAATGCAGGGAACATGACAAAATAGAACAAATACATGTCACCAACCTTCGACTGATCGGGGGGAGAGGGAATTCTCCCTTCTCGATGCTTTTCTCGCCGCATCTTCTCTCCCCCTGATCGGTTGATTGCAAAACCGAGTTGAGCAGTCTATATGCAAATCCTTACCTTTCAATCCTCTTCTACAATTCCTCCGTCAAAACCACACTTCAGCATTACTCTTTTTATAATGTCCGATAATTCGACCGTGATCAACCTGTCATATCGAGACATGTAAATAATGTTTTCGAAGAAGGAGAACCGGAGAGGAAAAGCAATATACAAAAAATGCATATCACAAATTCCAATAAGCCTGTGGCCTTCTTCAACGATGTCATCACCTCCATAGGTTATCGCGTAAAATAAAAGCGCGACACCCTATTCCCCGTCTGGGCCGCCAGGGTACTCAAGGGACATCTCGCCAGAGGATTCACAGCCAACCAGCAGCGCCTTGCCCGGTTGAGATATGCAATGTACAGTGAAGACGATCTGTTTATGATATCCGCCCTGCAGCATTTTCTCTTCTGTCCGAGGCAGTGTGCATTGATCCATGTCGAGCAGCAGTCGACGCCAAACATTTTTACCGCGGAGGGACGTGTTTTGCATGAACGGGTGCATACGGCGGCCCGGGAGTCTCGGCGGAAAGTCCGGGTGGAGTCTGACATGAACAACCAGCGAGGTGAAGTCGGTTGATAATTTGACAATGCCGAAAAATATTGCTTTAAATAAAGCAACGGCACAAAACTCTGCAAGGGGGCGTTGCGCATGAAAAGCCATGTTTGGCGACCGCTTTTTGTTGTTATCGGACTCGTTGCGGTTTTTCTTGTAACGAGGCTGTTCCTGGTTCCGGAAGATTTCGGCACCCACCAACGTGGATATATGTATGGTTATTACCGGCTGAGCAACGAACAGGAATGGCAGAATTTTCCGCTCAAATACCAACCATTATCGCCCGATTTTTCCTGTAGTGATTGTCATGAAGAGCAGTTTGCGTCGATAGAAAGTGCCCGGCACAAGATCATTCCCTGTCAAAATTGTCATGGCGCGGCGCTCAGCCACCCGGAACAACCTGAAAAACTGATCATCGATCGCAGCCGCGATCTTTGTATCAGGTGTCACGCCTTACTCTTTACCCCTTCCAGCGAGCGCAGTGGTATCCCCGGCATCGACCCCGACGCGCATAACGCGGAGATGGAGTGCAGCGAATGCCATAATCCACACAATCCGGACCTGGAGGGGATGTAGTCATGAAAAGACGTGATTTCCTGAAAGAATCCCTTGTCTTCATCGCCGGGGCCGGCATTTCCCTCTCGGCCCTGGAATGGCTCGATCCGCAAGAGTTGCTCGCCTCACGTCCGGCTGTGCGTTGGGCCTTCCTGGTGGACACCCGTAAATGTGTCGGCTGCGGCTTTTGCGTCAAGGCCTGCAAGATCGAAAACGATATCCCACTCGATGCCGACGTCACCCGCACCTGGGTTGAGCGCTACGTGATCAGAAAGAATGGAGAAGTGGTAATGGACTCACCCAAGGGTGCCCTCCACGGCTTTACCACTAACGGGATCGATCAGAATAAATCAGGCATCCTGCAGGTACCCAACGAGGAAATCGCCAAAGCTTTTTTCGTCCCGAAGCTGTGCAACCAGTGCGAAAACCCACCCTGCGTCCAGGTCTGTCCGGTGGGCGCCACCTACCAGGCCGCCGACGGCGTCGTGCTGGTTGACCGCACCTGGTGCATCGGTTGCGGTTACTGCATCATGGCCTGCCCTTACGGTGTCCGGTTCTTTAATCCGAAGCTGAAGGTCGCCGAAAAATGCAACTTTTGCTACCACCGCATCACCAAGGATATGGAACCTGCCTGCGTTCAGGCCTGTCCCTTCGAGGCCCGTCTGATCGGCAATCTAAAGGATCCGCACGATCCTGTCGCCGAGTCCATTCTCAAGCGGCGGGTCGGCGTGCTGCGTGACGAGTACGGCACCAAGCCACATGCCTTCTACATCGATCTTTCCAAGGAGGTGCGCTAGCCATGATTGAGCATCTGGCCGAATTGTCCGTTCACGGAGAGGCCTGGACGGTAAAAGATCTATTTGTCCTGCCCAACGAATACATCTACTGGTCGATTCAGATCGTCCTTTACCCCTACATGACCGGTCTGATAGCCGGAGCCTTTGTCCTTTCCTCTCTATATCATGTCTTCGGGGTGGAGAAACTTAAAGATATTGCCCGCTTTGCCCTGGTCTTCTCCTTCGCTCTTCTGCCCGGGGCGCTGCTGCCGCTGCTGCTCCATCTGCAGCAACCGCAACGCGGTATCTATGTAATGCTGACGCCCCACTTTACCTCGGCGATTTCAGCCTTCGGTATCGTCTTTACCATTTATTCCTGTATCGTCGGGGCGGAAATCTGGTTTGTCTACCGCAAATTCATCGTTGAATCGATACAGCGTCTGGAGAGAAAGAGCGACCGCGACGGCAAGGATGCCCTGCTGTTGATGATTTACCGGGTTCTCTCCCTCGGTGCCCGTGATCTCGACGAAAAGGCGCTGCACACTGATCACCAGGCCATCAGATTCCTGGCGGGACTCGGTATCCCCGTTGCCTGTTTCCTGCACGGCTATGCCGGATTTATTTTCGGTTCGGTCAAGGCCAATGCCTTGTGGATGACCCCTTTAATGCCGGTTATCTTCATCTGTTCGGCCATCGTCTCGGGCATTGCCCTCTGTCTCATAACTTATGCTTTTTTTATGAACATCCGTCAGTGGGCTGCGGTCCGCAATAAAAAATTCCTGCTGCCGGACTGGCTGATGGGCAGCCCGGATCTTCGGGTCATGCCCCTGCGTAACGTCCAGGACGACGAAATCAGGATAACCGTCAGGTACCTGTTGATCTTCATGACCCTGGCCATTACCCTCGAACTCCTCGATATTATTTTTCGCGGATACACGGCGGTTAAATCGTGGGACATCCTGCGCGATGTCATCTATGAGCACGATTACGTAAAAATCTTCGTGCTGCAGTACGGCATCGGCAATTTTCTCCCCTTCCTGATGCTGCTTGTACCGGGCCTGACCACCCGACGCGCCTGTGTTGCCTGCCTGCTGGTCCTGTTCGGGGTGTTTATGATGCGCTGGAACGTTGTCATCGGCGGCCAGGCTTTCTCGCTTACCTTCGCAGGCTTCATGAGCTACCACCTGCCGATTGTCCCTCACGACATGGAGACTTTCAAAGAGGGTGTCGCCGGCAGTCTGCTCGTCTTAGGGACACCGTTTGTCATCTTCTACTTTCTCAACATGATCATCCCGGCTTTCTGGGAAGACAGCACCCACTGATCTCAACCATTTGTCACTCTTGAGAAAGTTTATCAAGGTAAAGAGAGATTAGGCCGGGAAGAAAATTATGGCTACCTGTTGAACGGCTGAATATTGCTGATAGCGGCAGGAAGCAAAACGGTAAAAACAGTTCCGCTTCTTTTTTCCGATCTGACACTTATGCTGCCTTGATTTTTTCTGACAATGGAGTGTACGATAGCCAGCCCCAAGCCGATACCCTTGCTGCTGTCTCTGTTTTTCGTGGTAAAATATGGATCGAAAATCTTCTCGAGTATAGCCTCGTCAATGCCGCCACCGGTATCGGCAACAACTATTTCAACATATTTACCACGGGATAAGCCTGGTATATCCTCATCAACCACCTCGACATTATGGCCGGTTACAGTGATTTTTCCTCCCTCAGGCGTACAACTTTCAGCATTAAGAAGCAAATTCTGCAAAATTACCTTGAGGTGATCCGGCATCACTTTTATGGGAAAAAGCCCATGCTGAAAATCGACCATAAGGTCAACTTCATTTCTGAACAATTTTTCAAAACGGAGTTCCTTAAAGAGGTCCTGCAATCTGACGCTTCCCAGTGCAGGGCTATCCCGCCGGGTGAAGAGTAACAGTTTGGCGGTTAGATCTTTGGCCCTGTTGGCTGCCTCCATAGCCGAACTCAGAAATTCCTGCACTTTATGCTGCGGGTCGAGAATACGCTGGGAGATCCCCAGATTTCCCAGAATGGCAGAAAGAATATTGTTATAGTCGTGGCCTATACCGCCGGCAAGAATACCTATTGATTCGAGTTTTCTGGCCTGCAGGATTTCCTCCTCCATTTCTCTTCTTCTGGTGATGTCATCGATCTGCCAGACAAAACCTTTCTGCACATCGGGGGGAGACGACTGATCGACCGCCCTTCCTGAAAGCCCACAGAGAAAAGGACTGCCGTCTTTCTTTCTCATGGTATATTCTATCTGTATAATCTTTCCGGCAACCAGATTGTCATAGCATCTCTGGCCGAACTCATGATACTTCTCATCGGATAGATGAAGCTTCCGCACACTGACGTTTTCAAGATGCCGGGCAGAGTCATATCCGAAGATTTCGGCGAGCTTCTCATTACACCTGACCAGATGACGTTCCTTTTTCAGAAGCATTACACCGGTTGTGATTGTGGTGAAGATTGACTCGAATTCGTCGGTGAGTTTGCGGGTTTTTTCCTTTTCGAGCAGAAGTTCCCTGATCTTTGCCTCTCTTTTCTGTTCGGAGCTGTAGAGAGAGGTTATCAGCATGGCATTGTTAAATGCCACAGCCGCCTGATTGGCCAGCGCCTGATACACCAGCTTTTCTTCTTCCGTGAAAATGCGCCTTTCCCGGATATGACCGACCAGAACACCGAAAACCTGATTGGAAAGCATCATCGGAACAGCTATGGCCGAGCGGATATTATATTCTTCTACCAGGGGAGGAGTTTCAAAGCGGTTCTCCAGATGAAAATCCGTCACCGACTCAATCCGGCAGGTTTTCAATGCCAGCCCGGTAACCCCCTGCCCTTTTTCGAGAACAAAGGAATTCATCACTTGTGCGGGAAATCCTTTGGTGGCAGCAATCGTCAGGTTTTCGCGGTCATTGTTAAGGAGCAGGAGTGTTGAGTAATCCAGTCGGAAAATATTTTTGGTAAAGGAGAGACAATAGTCGTGCAATATTTTCAAATCGGTTGTGGAGGCCAGATTCGCTGAAAAAATCTCAATATGCCGCAGTGCAGTGGACGTGGTCAGGCCGGTAATCATTCGGTTTCCTACACTCATGAACCAAGCGGACCCTGTGTATAGTAGTTATACCGCTCCGTCCTGCATGCATGAAACCGATGTCCCACCGATTTCATCCCCCTCTTCACATGCGTCAGCTGCCAGGCAGCAGCCGGGACACCAATACTCAAAAATGCTGAATAGTTAAAAGAGTGTACTACATCAAACCGTTTCCTCCAAGTACAAAAACGCAACAAATGCCTATCTAATAGATTTCACTAAGAAACTATTTGAATTTCCATAGCCTGCAAAAGACTGACGGCTTACTTGCGATGACGATGAGCATCATTTTTATATCAAATACATGCAGCCGAGAAGGTTAAGCTTTCACCAAATTTAAAAGATAGGCACAACTGCTTAACCCAGCTGAGCTGGATAAGAACCTTTCGACACATTATTTTCCTGCAAAAAAAACAAGAAAATAATGTGTAAGGTACTAAACCGGATTTCTCGGCGTAATTTTAAATCCTCCGCCGCCGCAGCCGCCTCCTTCCTGCAAGACATACTCAACTTCGATATTTTCGCAATACTCCAGCAGAGCTTTATCAATAATCACCTCAAGGCCATCAAAGGAGAAGGTCTTGTCGCTGTCGGTCTTTTCATCGACAATTACTCCGAGTGAGGCTCCGCTCTTGTTTCCAGAAAGAATACCAAGACGTACAGAAGAGTCAGGCCCCCTCCTCTCCCGGAATTCCTTAAGCTGCTGTGCAGCCTCTTTGGTTATATTCAGCATAGTCCTCCAGCATAATGCAAAAAAAAAAGACGGCGTCGTAAAAAATCCGATTCCCCGCCTGCAGGTTTCGATTATCGAAGCTTTTATATTGCAGCCAGAAAGGTGCTTTAAAAGTTGCGACGAAGCTCTCCGATGGCAGATAAAAAGTTCGATGCACAAAGCGCGGTTTTGTCAGGACCGTGACTATACAAGTAGTATGTAGCAGGCTCCGGTCGGTCATTTTTACAACGCCATCAAAGTTCATCAATTAGCATAACAGGCAGGATGTCTACAAGAGTTTTCTGCGGCAATCCATTTCGCACGGCTATTGGCTCCGGCTTTCTTTCTGTGATGATCCCATAAAGAGTCATCGAAGTAGCCGGAAGGGCTCTGGCTGAAAAGTTACCCTTTCTGTTACAAGCAGGTCCCGTGGACTTCCTTACAGACGGGCTTTCTGCAAAAGTTTGGCGTTAATTGCCACAATTACAGTACTGGCCGACATCAGAATCGCACCGGCGGCCGGAGCCAGCAGGATGCCCGCCCATGCCAGCACCCCTGCGGCCAATGGAATGGCTACGATATTATAACCCGCCGCCCACCAGAGATTCTGCACCATCTTCCTGTGGCTCAGCTTGCTGAGGTTGATGATCCGGGGAACATCGCGCGGATCCGAGCGGACCAGCACCACGTCTCCGGCTTCCACGGCAACATCGGTACCTGTTCCGATGGCTATGCCTATATCTGCCTTCACCAGTGCCGGGGCATCGTTGACCCCGTCTCCAACCATGGCAACACGTTTGCCCTGATTTTGCAGTTCCTCGATTTTATTGGCTTTATCCTCCGGAAGCACCTGAGCGAAGACGGTATCGATGTTCAGCTCCCTGGCCACGGCATCCGCCACACCTTGTGAATCACCTGTCAATATAGCTACCTCGATATCGGCATCATGAAGGCTCTGAACCGCCTCTTTGGACTCTGGGCGGACCGCATCGGCAATGGCGAATACCGCCAGCGCCCGTGTGTCCTCTACCAGATATACTGCAGCCTGTCCGTTCGAGCTATAGCGCTCCGCCGCTTCTCTGAGCCGGGATTCGCTCTCTACTCCGAATTTGTGCAACAATGCCGGACCACCGACACGTAATTGACGCCCCTCCACCGTGGCCTCTACACCATGACCGGCAATTGCCTGAAAGTCGGTAGCACCGGGAACATCAAGATCCTGCTCCTCGGCACTGTGCTGCAGGGCGCGGGCAATGGGGTGTTCCGAGTCGTGCTCCACCGCCGCCGCCAGCCGCAACGAGGTGCCGTTTTCGGACTCCTCAAGCGCCACGGTCTCGACAACCCGGTGTTCTCCAAGGGTCAGGGTACCGGTTTTATCAAATACGACAGTATCCACATATTGGGCTTCCTCCAACCCCCTCCGATCACGAACCAGCAAACCATTCCGCGCCCCAAGTGTGGTCGAAATGGCGATGACCAGCGGTACCGCAAGACCAAGGGCGTGCGGGCAGGCGATTACCAGTACCGTCACCGTACGGGTGATGGAGAAATCCAGCGATGCCCCTGCTATCATCCAGGCGGACAACGTAAGGAAACCGGCACCTATAGCAACATATGTCAGATAAGAAGCGGCCCGGTCAGCCAGCCCCTGCGACTGCGAACGAGAAGACTGTGCCTCTTCAACCATACGCATGATGCCGGCCAGGGCGGTTTTGTCTCCGGTTTCGGTAACTTCGACTCTTAGCGATCCCTGGTCATTGACTGTTCCGGCAATGACTTTGTCCCCTTCATGCTTCTCAACAGGTTTCGACTCACCTGTGATCATGGATTCATTAACGGAACTCTTGCCGCTTTTAATGATGCCGTCGGCAGGTATGTTCGACCCCGGGCGGATAAGCAGCAGATCTCCCTGCCCAAGCTCACTGACGGGCACCTCTTCTGTCTGGTCACCCTCTTTCAGTCTCAAGGCCGTATCGGGGAGCAGCTTGGCCAGCTCTTTGAGCGCTCCCTGAGCCTGAAAAATCGAGCGCATCTCAATCCAGTGTCCCAACAGCATGATCGTCACCAGAGTGGCAAGCTCCCACCATAATTGTTTCCCTTCATAGCCGAGGGTCACGGCGGCACTGTAAATGAAGGCAACCAGTATAGCTAGTGAAATCAGGGTCATCATTCCCGGCTGTCGCTCGGATAGCTCCCTATAGGCGCCCTGCAGGAATACCCAACCCCCATAGAAGAATACGATGGTAGAAAATATGGCGGGAATATAGGACGAGCCGGGGAATTTGGGTGCCGTATAATTAAACCACCCCTGCAACATCGGCTCCCAGATCAGCGCGGGAATCGTCAGCGCCAGGCAGATCCAGAACTTATCGCGGAACATGGCGACACTATGCCCGGCATGACGACCCTCCTGCTGTTTATGATCGCGGTGCTCAGAGTGCTCATGCTTTTTGGATGCACTATTATTGCCTTTTCCGGGTTTCTCTTGATGGCCGGTTTTTTTATACTCCATTTGTCCTCCGTTTTATACTCCTCTCCGGTACACCTGCTCAGGGGGTCCATCGGATGCTGGAGCGGACTCTCTTCTTCAGAAGAAGGCAGGTGACGGGATGAATTTTACCTTCTGCCTATACTATCAAAATGCAATCATCATGCCGTTCCGGAACAGAAATACATCGAACACGTCGCACGATAGCCGCGGAAATTAAGATGAGATCCCTTTTCCAGCATGGTGTGCCGTGTATTTCTTCCTGCCTTGCCGGACTATCCTGTCCGGCACTACAAAACCACACCTGGAGGAAAGGCTGGCGAATCTAGGAATCTTAGAGGAGAAACTATTTTTGCAATGGTGGGATATGACGCGGCATCCCGCATTTCCAACAATGGGTAAACTGTTCTTCCAGCTCCTCCCCGCAGGATAAACAGGTCCAGGTTTCCTTAGTGGCGGATTGTTCTCTTATTGACTTTTCATACTGCCAGACAATGAGGCGCGCCTCTTTATACCTGTCCTCTTCAATTATCCAGACGGTGGGAGCCGTTTCAGGAGTTATGGGAAGTTCCCCTCGACTGCCGAACAGAGTTTCGCCCTGCACTATGCAGGCAATTCCCTGTGCCTCCAATATTCCTTTGACCATATGGGCTTCAGTGGGATGCGCTGCTGAATAAACTTGTATCATTTTCTATTGTGAATAGAATTTAAAAGAGTGAATTACCGCTGTCGTAGGCTTATGTGGCCTCTTAAAGAGACAATAAGTGTAAGAAGCGATAAACCAAGAGGATGATATGAACAGTCTCGGCATCAGATGCATTTTTCATGGTAATCTCGCCGAACTTCTGCCGAAGAAATACAGGGATAATGAGGATATTTATCCTCTGAACCGACGAGCGGCTATAAAGGACATTATCGAATCCCTGAGTATCCCTCATACCGAGGTGGGAAAAATTGAAAAAGATGGAGAGCAGACCACCTTTCACCATATTGGTGTTGCAGGTGAAATGTTCCATATCTATCCCTTTTCTTCCGATACACCGGTTCTGCAGCCCACCATTCTTCGCCCGCAACCCTTCTCCTCCATCTCTTTTATGGCAGATGATACCGTCCGCAAGCTGCGCCGCAACATGCGCATGGCCGGTCTGAACACCGCTGCAGCTCCCCACAAGCAACTGACGGAAATCGCCATCTCGGCAACAAGGAAGCAACGGATTCTGGTAAGCAGAAACCGCGATCTTCTTAAATGTAAAGATGTCGTCTTTGGTCAACTTGTCAGATCAGGAGATCATGTCCTCCAGCTCAGGGAGGTATTCTGCCGCTATACCTTCGCAGAGCGGCCGACTCCCTTCAGTCGCTGCCTGGAATGCAACAATGTTTTGCAGGATGTGAAAAAGGAGGAGATTCTCGATCAGCTCCAACCCCTGACCCGGAAATACTATTTCACCTTCAAAAAATGCCCGGGCTGCGCAAAGATCTATTGGCACGGATCACATCTGGAGAAGATGCAGAGGATATTGGATTCGGCCGTGTCGTAGAAGCCCCCTGCAGCCTGATACTGCAGCTCAATCAGTTATTATAGTGCCCGCTATCGTAAACTCGCCCTCATTGCTTACGCTGACAACCACAATCTCACCTGACTGTGGAAAGACGCCTGCAAAAGCGGTTATATTGACCTGATGGGTCACCAGCACAATTGGTTTGTCATTGAATTTCTGGTGTCTAAGCCAATTACGAAGCTTGTCTGTCTGCTCATTTCTTTGTTCATGTTGCCTGAAAAAGGAATTCAGTAAGGGCAATTGCTTAACCGGTCCAAGCCCCAGCAGGACGGCCGTTTCCAGACAGCGGCACCATTGGCTGGAATACACCCGCGCGGTATCGATGCCGTAATAGCGGAAACGGTTGCCGATTTCCTCTGCCTGTCTGCGTCCCTTCTGCGAGAGATTGCGCTGTGTGCGGCAGTCATTCAGAGAAAACCGTGGAGGATCTCCTGTCCCAGGCGCGACAGCGTGACGGATAAGAGCAAAATGTCCACCTGATTTCAAAGCCTTCCACAATTCAGCATCATTCACCGCTCCGGCCGCTGAATATTTGACGGTAAAAATGAGCAGTAGCAGAAAAATTACTCCACCAGTCGTTTCGGCAATAATTGGGATTTTCATCAGCAGCCTCATTTCTGGGATTTGCCTGGATAAGAGTTCACTGTAAGGCTATTTCAGGTGGACATCAGCAAGCTGAACTTGATTCAATCGCATGTGGGTCAACGTTGACTGATCGACCAGCGCGAAGTGATCCTGCAGAAAAACCTCGGCTAAACCATTGTGGTCCCTGAGCAGCACCTCAACCGTCCAGATGCCGTAGGGATCCCCCAGTTCCGCCGAAAAATCGATCACTACATAGGCAAGCCGGATGTTCTGCGGATCTCCAACAATTTCCCCATCACCGCACAGGAGCTCCTCCTGTTCATAGGAAATCCTCTCATCCGGCCTGATAATCTTGATATCACAGGTGATACTGATATGATTGTCTTCATCTGCCCCGGGATTGAGATAGAAGGTCAGTATAGTGATATTTTCTCCCAGCCGGACACTCTTTGCCTCCACGAATCTCGGGATTACTTCACTGGGTGTATCCCATTTTTCCTTCCAGTCCCGATCGGAGGTTATCAGCAGCCAGCCGCGGAATTCCCTGTCTGAACCTCCAGGTTCTTCCTGCTGTTCAGCTCCGGCGCCGGTTTTAGCCAGGCCCAGGGAGAAAAGGACAAGGCCGAGGAAAATTATTGCCGTTTTCATGGCATCTCCTATAGTCTGGTGTACCCTTTTACACATAAGAAAGTGACAGGGAAGAGTGAATCTTCTAAAATAGGTTGTGCTGCATGATAAAAACAGATAATGCTCATAGGAGCAATTGTGCACTCTTTTAGTACCTTACCCCCAAAAACTGACACTTAGTTCAGTACCCCCTCGAGGGGTATAAAAAACATGAAAACGGAAACTGTCTTTAAAGCCGACAACTTATACTTACTGCCAAGGTACTTATCCCGGCCGGTTTACCGGCTTTTCGGGGTCAGAATTTATTATCCGGTAAACCATGCTTCATGATCCTAATCTTCTTGTAGTCGGCGGCACCGGCAGGAATGTCGGCAAAACCGAATTTGTCTGCAGGCTGATCGAAAAAATCTCCCGGACTGGGGTTGTCTATGCCCTGAAGGTCTCCGCCATCTTTCCGGACGAGGAAATCTACCATGGAAATCATGACGGCAAAGAGTCTGCGCACCATCTGTTTGAAGAAACCCGGAGGGAGACCGGCAAGGATACATCCAGGATGCTGCGGGCTGGCGCTTCACGTGTCTTTTACCTCCGTGGCGACGATAGCACTATCCTCTCGGCCTATGCCGCTTTTCGCAGGCTTGTTCCCGCGAAAGCTGCGATAATCTGCGAATCAAACAGTTTGGCCGAGAGCGTCCAGCCGGCCCTGCAGATCATGATCAGACAGAAAGATGGGATAATCAAAAGTCGCGCCCTGCCGCGACTGCAGCTTGCTGATATGGTGGTTACATCCGACGGTAATTCCGGTTTCCCCGAGCTTCGGAAAATCCATTACGACCCGCAGAACTCCTGGTCTCTTTCCGAGAAATCAGACAGCACCCGGTGATAAAGGCCCGGAAGGTGTCATGCTCCGCACCAGTCGGGTATCTGTCCGCTCTCTTATGCCATCCTGAATACCCTTAATCCTCAGCTCAAGGCCGAAAAAATCTGGGTATCAGGGGTAATCAGATATGCAATTATAATCCAGGTTCTGTTCAGGCTTTTTATAAAGATAAGACGTCAGCACTTCCAGACAAGAGGGGCAAACTGCACCGGTCGAATGAGTGATCATGCTTTCCAGGCGCCGTTCCTCGATGATCTGGCATTTCCCGCCGGCGCCTTATTTTGAAATTTTTATCTGCTTTTCATCCCGAATCCGGGAATGGCCAGTCGTTTTTCGAATTTTTCCAGGAGATAGGTAGCTACCGTGACCAGAAACAGATAATAGCAGGCCACGACCATGAAGGATTCGGTGAAGCGGAAGGTCTGGGCCGCGACGGCCCGCGCCTCCCCTGTCAGTTCGATGCAGCTGACGATATAGGCCAGCGAGGAGTACTTGATCAGATAGATGATTTCATTGCCGCAGCCGGGCAGGGCGTTGCGGAAGGCCTGAGGAATGATGATCCAGACGAGCGCCTGTATTTTGCTCATGCCCAGCGCCGATGCCGCACGCATCTGTCCGGATTTGATCGAGAGCAGGGCACCGCGGATGTATTCGGAATGATAGGCCGAACTGCACAGAATAAATCCAACCACCGCAGCCGTATAGGCCTCGAAGTAGATACCGATGTTGGGCAGTCCGTAATAGAGAATGAACAGCTGCACCATCAGCGGCACCCCGCGGAAGACCGAGGTGTAACCGTTGAGCAGCCGTTGCGCCGCCGGAGGTCCGTAAACCCGTACCGTGCCGACAATGACACCGCCGATCAAGCCGAAAAGAACGGAAGGCACGATAAGCATTGTGCTCATCACCAGGCCTCTGTTCAGGGCCGGGATGAGTTCCTGGGTATAAAACGGATCCATGGTCAACTGCCCCCGATGCCGTCCAGACGGGCACAGAAGTCCCGCGTCCTGCTGCCGGCTGTCGCGCTGAGCAGTTCCGCCGGGCTGCCCTGCTCGATGACGCTGCCCTGCTGCATGAAGAGTATTTCATCGGCAAGGGCCTGGGCGAAGTCCATTTGATGCGTGGCCATCAACATGGTCAGTCCTTCCCTGGTAAGGTCGCGAATGACTGAAAGAACCTCCCCAACCAACTCCGGATCTAACGCAGAGGTCGGCTCATCCAGGAGCAGTACCTTCGGATCCATGGCCAGCGCCCGGGCGATGGCGACACGCTGCTTCTGGCCGCCGGAGAGTTCGGCCGGAAAAAGCATCTTTTTATCCTGCAATCCGACCCTGGCAAGTTCTTCGGCGGCACGCTCATTGGCGGCGGCCTTTTTCATTCCCTTCACCTTGCGCAGGGCGATTGCTACATTGTCCAGAGCGTTAAGGTGATCGAAGAGATTGAAATCCTGGAAGATCATGCCGACCTGCTGACGATAGGCGTACAGTTCTTTTGTGTTGGTGAAATCAACTGTTCTGCCGTCCAGTTCGATACTGCCGCTGTCATGCGGGATGAGATGATTGAGAGTCTGCAGGAATGTCGATTTTCCTCCACCTGAGGGGCCGATCAATACCTTCAGCGAGCCCGCCGGCAGGGTGATGGAGACGTTGCTGAGGATCTTTTTGCCGCCGAGGGTGACGCAGATGTTTCGAGCCGATAATGCGGGTGTCGTCATAATGCAGCCTTTCAGGAGGTATATCCGGGGATGCGCAGCTTCTTTTCCAGTCGAGCCAGGAGCCGCAGCCCAAAGATGGTGATGACAAGATAGATGCAGCCGACGAAGACGAACAGGGTGAGGTGCTCATATGTCCTCGAGGCGACGAAATGGGTGCGGGTGAACATGTCCATGGCCCCGACCACATATGCCAGCGCTGAATCCTTAAGGATGATCGAATATTCATTCGACCATGCCGGGATGGAGATGCGCAGGGTCTGGGGCAGAATAATCGAGGCAATCGCCTGTCTGCGGTTCATACCCAACGCCAGAGCTGCCTTGAGCTGCCCCTGGGGGAGGGACTGAATCGAACCGCGGAAGATCTGTGACTGGTATGCCGCACTGGTCATGCCAAGCACGAGAGCGGTGGTGGCAAAGGCGGAGAGATTAAGATGAAGAAGCTCGAATATGCCGAAATAAAAAAGAAACATCAAAATGAGAATGGGAACCCCCCGGAAAAACCAGACATACAAGCCGATGATTCTCTTCAGCACCGGGTGGCCGTATACCTGGATGAGCGCCAGGGGCAACCCCATGACCAGGCCGAGGAACAGAGCCCCGATGACGATGACCAGGGTTATTCCGGCACCCTGCAGGATATAGGGCAAGGCATCCAGTATGACGAGCACCTTTTGGTAGAGCACGAGTTCTCCAGGTTGGCAAAGAGTAAACTGGAGCTGCCCGCATCATGCGGAAAAAACAGCTCCAGCGGCTGCAAAGATTACTTCTTATCTTTGATATGTTTGGCCTTGAGCTCCTCCCAATAGGGATCTGCCATCAATTTCCGCAGGCCGTCGTTGATAAGTTTTTCAAGCTCCTTTTCCTCATAGCGCATGGCCACGCCGAAATCCTCACGGATGCCGAAGGTACCGGCGATCTTCACCGGCTTTTTCTTGTCGATGGCATCCTGGGCCGGGCTCATATTCATGCCGCCGGCTATAATGCGTCCGTTGATTATCTCGGTGACAATCTGCGGTGCGGAATCATATTGACGCAGCTCGAGACCCCAGCCTTCCTTTTCGTTGGCTTCGGCCAGCCACTTGCCGTCGCTGGTGCCTGCCTGATAACCCACTCTTCCCTTTGAAGCCATGATCTGCTCTGCGGTCAGATCGCTGTCTTCTCTGACAACGAAGACGTTCTCGACTGTCCAGTAGGGAATGGAGAAGTTGACCTGCTTCTTGCGCTCGTCGGTGATGGTCATGCCGGACATGACCGTATCGATTTTTCTAGCGACAACGGACTGGACTATCGTTGACCACTCCATGGGTTTATGCTCTACCTCAAAGCCCATTTCCTCAGCGATCCAGTTCATTGCATCGACGTCAAATCCAGCGGGATTGCCGTTTTTATCAACATAGGCAAAGGGAGGATAGTTTGCATCGATCCCGTTGACCACGGTGCGGGCAAATACGGTCGGAGCGCAAAAAACGCTCAGGATTGTCATCAGTGTCAATACTCTTTTCAACATTGTCTCTCCTTTTCAGTGAATATCAATAATCTCTCGGTTCAGCGCCTGCAGTTTTCGGCAGGTCTTTTTTACAAGACTTGCACTCATAGCAAAAGTTGCCTCGTTTGGCAACAAAAGGAGTGAGTGAATCGCCTGCTGCCTCCAGACTATTGCAATTATGGCAGACCAATGAAGGCTTGGCAGAAGGAAGTCAGCGGTCCGGGAATGAAATTGAATTCTGCGAAAGCAGGTCATCGTAAATCCATGTCACCTTGTCGGTGCCGGTGAAGTGGCGCTACTCCGAATTCAAGAGAGGCAGCGCTCGATGGCCGCCAGAATGTTTTCCGGATCGACTGGTTTGGTCAAATAATCATCCATGCCGGCCTCAAGACAGAGCCGGCGGTCTTCCGTCATGGCATAGGCCGTCAAAGCGATGATCGGCGTCCCGGCATTG
The DNA here is from genome assembly GCF_016919005.1 of Desulfopila inferna. Classification (NCBI taxonomy): domain Bacteria; kingdom Pseudomonadati; phylum Thermodesulfobacteriota; class Desulfobulbia; order Desulfobulbales; family Desulfocapsaceae; genus Desulfopila; species Desulfopila inferna. The sequence goes on along the minus strand of NZ_JAFFQE010000004.1, from coordinate 123,644 downwards.
GGGCCCTTTCCGGCGCGCACGATGCGCGTGGCCTCCAGGCCGTCCATCTCTGGCATCTGCACATCCATGAACACCAGATCGTACAGCTTGTCCTCCATGGCCCGCAAGGCCTCGGCGCCGCTGGCTGCCATATCGATATTGGTAAAGCCATACTTGTGCAGAATGCCGACCATGATCAACCGGTTGGTGGCATTGTCCTCTGCCAGCAGGATAGAGGCGTCGCCATATTGGGGCAAGGCAGCAGGCAGCGGCCCTTCGATGGCGATTTCGTTCTGCGCCGAATCCTGGGTCATGAAAACCTCCGCCAGATGCCGGCACAGATCGGCATGGCGCAACGGCTTGATCAGGACCTTGCCGATATCCTCGAACTCCTGGTCATAGAGGTTGCGGTGCTGTTCCAGCGAGGCCATGAGCAGCAGTTGCGGCCGGGTCAGAATTTCGGACTCGGCAAGCCGGCGCACCACAGTTTCGCCGCTCGACATACCGAGATCGATGAAGGCCGCGGTAAACGGCCGGCCCTGTGCCTGCGCCTCCCTGAGCAGCGGCAGCACCTTTTCGCCGTCGGCGGTTTCCACGACATTGACTTGCCAGAACCGCAACAGTCGTGCCAGCAGCCGGCGGTTGGCAGTGCTTCCGTCCGCCACCAGAACAGTACAGCCGATCAGTTTCTCTCGCCAGGGCGGCTCATTTTCCGGGATTTCCGCAAAAGAAAGGATAAAAGAAAACCGCGATCCGCCGCCGACCTCGCTGACCAGATCAATATCGCCGCCCATAAGTCTGACCAGCTGCCTGGAGATCGACAGCCCAAGGCCGGTTCCGCCGTATCTGCGCGAGGTCGAGGCGTCGGCCTGGGTAAAGCTGCTGAAGACGCTCTCCCGCTTTTCCATGCTGATGCCAATGCCGGTATCTTCGATGACGAACTGAAGAAAGACCCTATCCTCTTCCCGGCGATGCAACTCGACACCCACCTCGACCCGGCCGGTCGTGGTGAATTTCACGGCATTGGCGGCCAGATTGACCAGAACCTGACGCAGGCGACCGGGATCGCCACCCAGCCGAAGGGGAACTTCCGGCGCAACGGCGCAGATGAATTCCAGCCCCTTCTGCTCCGCCGGCACGCCCATGGTATGCGCCAGATCATCAAGCAGACCGCGCGGGTTGAATTCTATCTCCTCGAGTTCGACCATGCCGGCCTCGATCTTGGAAAAGTCGAGAATGTCGTTGATGATTGCCAGCAGGGCCTTTGCATTGATCTGCACCGTCTGAGCGTAATGACGCTGCTTGTCGTCCAGCTCGGTGTCGAGCAGCAGGCCGATCATGCCGATGACCCCATTCATCGGTGTACGGATTTCGTGACTCATGATGGCCAGGAAGCGGCTTTTGGCCAGGTTGGCCGTCTCTGCTTCCTCCTTGGCCCTTTTGAGGTCCTGCTCGGCGCATTTGCGCTCGGTAATGTCGCGGCACACGCAGAACACCAGCTTGCGGTCGCCGCAGACGGCGCCGTTGGTGCTGATTTCGACATCCAGGCAGGAGCCGTCCCTGCGGCGATGACGGGTCTCGAAAAAGTCTCCGGCATCATCGACCTCCTGCAGCATGCCGAGAAGTTGCTCTCGATCCCAGCACGTATCCCAGTCCCAGACATGCAGTTCGCGCACCTCCTCAAGGGAATAACCGAGCATTTCGGCGAAGCGCTGATTGGCCTCATGCACCTCGCCCTGCTGGTTGAGAATGACGATACCGTCGCGTGACTGCTCCACCAGGATGCGTCGGGTAGTGCTTTCCTGCAGCAGCGCTTCTTCAGCCCTCTGCAACTTTTCGATCGAGGTGGTCTTGTGGCGCAGATTTTCCAGCATCTGATTGAAAGCAATGGCCAGTTCGCCGATCTCGTCCCGCGATCCGGTACGCACCGGATGATCGAGATCGCCCGCAGCGATCTGTCTGGCCGAAAGAGTGAGATCCTGGATCGGGCGGATGATATAGGCGATCAGCAGCGAGGAAACACCGACGAAGAGGAGCAGGATGATGCCGTCAATGAAGCTCAGCAGCCAGGCAGAGTTCTTTATCCCCTGCATCGTCTCGCTCACCGGAATGCCCACGGCAACATAGCCGAGCAGCTCGCCGTCGAAGACCAGGGGCCGCAGCACTGTGTCGTATGCCTTGCCGTTGCCGTCGGTCACGATGTCGTGCTGCGTGGCAGGCGGGACTGGCCCCGCCAGCTCTGACAGCGCCATGCTGCCGCCGACCGGACGTCCTCCCCTATCGAACAATGCAAAGCCGAGGCCGATCTCTTCGGTGAAGGACCGGCTCAACTCCGCCAGATTCTGTTGCATGACCAGATGGCCAAGATGAGCACCTGCCGGCACATCGCTTGCATGCAATGGCGAGCGATATTCCAGGCTGAGGACCAGGCTCGTCCCCACTGCACCATCTTTTTCCAGACGCAGGCGCTCGCCCGGGACCAGACGTACGGGATAGCCGGGATGGCCATTTATCGCTATTTCGCTGTAGCCGTGCCGGTGCGGATGAAAAAGCGTGCCTCGGCCATCCTCCTCGATCCTGACCAGGCCGCCTTTAGGCTCACTGTAGAAATATCGGAGGCCCTCACCGCCATCCTCCTGCAAACAGTAGAGGCCGAAGTTTTTTGCCCCGGCGCCCCAGGCAAAGCCGTAGAGCCCATCGATGAGGACACGGTCGCCCGGGCTGCCGGACGGGTCGCAGTCGCGTCTGACCAGCGCGGGAATTTGGGAGTCTTGCGAAAAATAGCGGAAATGCTGCAGCGATTCGCGGATGATGTCGCTGATCCTTCTCTGGAAATTGATCGAGGCGCCGTTCAGGCGGGCATAATTCTCCCGGGTGGTCTCGATGTAGTCAAGATACATCGCCCCTCCCATGGTTGCGACTGTCGTCAGCAGAACGAGAGTAAAGGTATACAACAGCAGCTTAAAACGTATTCTCATGCGCTCCTTCCGATAAATTCGCGGCAGTTCGGCACTCTGCTTCAGGCTCTTGATCGCCAGACTTCTCGGTCTTTTCTCAAAAAACCTGCGTTGGTCAGAAGTGCTTAAGTGAGAGAAGATTTCAGGCCCGGTGCAGCAACATCTCACGGCGCCCAGGGCCGTATGCTTTGATCATAATATATCTACGCAGCTTCGGCTCGTTGAAAAAAAGATCCTTTTCTGCGGCAATAGTTCATCCGAAAAGCGAGGCCACACGCTTTTCAATGGCCAAGAGTTTTTCCTGGTGGACCTGCTCTGTGTCCAGCACATGAATCAGCACCCGATTTTCCTCGAAAGAGATACTGGCGGTGCCGGGCAGGAGGCTGATGATCCAGACAAGGAATATTTTCGCTGATTGCCGGGACAACCCCGGCGTATAGGAAATGAGACCGGTTTCAAGGGGCAGCCTTGGGTGAAATGCCCTGAAGGCAACCTCCAGTCCAGCCAGAAAAGTCTGTATTAAAAAAAAGACTATAAACTCCGGTACAGCCAGCAGGCGGATGGTCCATTTACCCGGTGGTACGCTGAACATGCTGACGCCTGCCGCCATTATAACAAACAGAGCAGGAGGCAGAAGATAGGGAATCCTCCCCTCACTCAGCCCCCACCAGATAATGGAGAACAGGATCAGGCGGAACAATAGGGCCCTGAGCCAGAGAGATTTCAGCTTCATGATTGCCCCTGTAAAAGAGTTAAAAGGATAAATACCACCAGTAGGGTGACAAACATCAGCCCTGCGGTGTTCCAGTGCATGAAACGATCTTCAATCCATTTGAAAACAGGATAAGAATCCTTGCCCCTGTCGAAAAGTGCAGCATATTGAGTCCAGAAAAACCGGGTCAACCTTCTTTTCCGCTGAGCCAAACGGATCATGCCCCAGAGATTGAGACGGAAGAACGGCCGTGCCAATTGCCCGGCCCGTTTCCCGGATTGAAATTCCGGCAGGGCACATCTGGCGCAGAAAACTCGAAAAGGCAGCGCCAGAAGCAGACCGACCAGCACCGGCCAGGCGGTGGACCACGAATCATAATGGGTCATCTTTTCGATATCAGTTTCCATTCCCATAAAATGCGGGGCGATGATCATCACCACGACAAGCACGAACAGCAAGGCTGCCAGTGGCAACCACATGTAAAAATGCAGCCGTTGCTCCTTAGAATTCTTCTTTTCCTGCAACCTGATGAGAAAATGACCGAGAAGCAGTGCGGTGGCCACACCACTTAATGTCAAAAGCAGGGAAGGTTCGACCGGCCAGGCAACGGAGCTTGCAGAGGCGGCACCCTTGAGTCCGTATTTTACAGCTGCTCCGGCAGTCCAGGGGAAACCCGCCAGAGCCAGAACGGGAAAAAACAAGGCCGTCGAAAAGAGTATTGCCGATATCCTGCTTTTACCAACGGATCCTGCAGCGCCCGTCATCAAAAAAAGAAGCCCCTTGCTCAGGGAATGGTTGAGGATCAGCACTAGCAGAACCGGCCTCACAACCGGCCAGAGGTCGGCATCATACAATCCCACCCCAAGGGTGAATGTCATCAACCCCATCTGGCTGATGCTGGAGTAGGCAAGGATGGTTTTAGGATTGAATTGCAGCAGACCGACGACCACCCCGTAAAAAAGAGCGGATCCCCCAAAGCAGAGGAAGACAATCCCCCAGAAATGAAAGTCCATGGAACCTGGGGGAAAGAAATGGAGCCAGCCGAGCAGTCCTGCCTTGATCATGCTTCCGCTCAAAACCGCACTGGCGGGACTCGGCGCCGCCGGATGAGCGAGAGGCAGCCAGAAATGCAGCAAAAACGCACCCGCTTTTACTCCGAAACCGATAAAGGCTGCGGTGAGGATGATACTTCTCCAGGGAGAAATCTGCAGCGCCGGTAAGATATCCTCCACTCCGATTCCTGGAGCTGAACTTACCGCCAGGAATATGGCTGTAATTATCGCGGCTTCACCGCAGAGTGCCATGATCAGATATATTTTGCCGGCGAATAATGATTCGGGGCGGCGATCATGCACCACAAGACCGTAGGCCGCGTAGGTCATGAGCGCGAAAAAGGTGTAAAAGGAGGGAATATCGCGTGCCAGAATGAGCCCGAAGTTACCGCTCATGGTCAAAGAAAAGAAAAAAACAAAGGAGGTGACTCTCGGCTTCCCTGCCATATAGCCAAGGGTGAACAGCGACGAAGCCAGCCAGACCAGGGCGGAGGCAGCAAGAAATGTACGTCCGTAAATACCCATGCCGAAACGCAGGCCCAGAATCAATGACGGAACTTCAACCTCGGCTGTTATGCCGAAAATAGCCGTTAAAAGAGCAGGAAGAGCGGCCAGAGGAAGGAGCAGGCGCATCGCCATGTTTCTGCTTGCAGGCAGGAGCACCAGAAAACCTGCGGCAAGTGGCAGGAGGATGCTGAAAATGCACATCATGGCAATATCCCCATGCCCTGAGCGATTTTTTCGGCAACTCCCAGTGGACTCCATTGCCACCCGGCCCATAATCCGGCGCCCAGGCTGAAAAAGGCCGTGATAACGGTTGGCAGGAGAAGCGTCCATCTGGTTTCCAGTAAACCCTGAAAGTTTTCAGAAGGCCCGCCGGCTTCAGGCACCCTGAACCAGACGATATAGATAATGGGCAGGAAATAAGCGGCGTTAAGCAGAGTGCTGATCACCAGGACTGCAACCACCCATAATTGCCCGTCCTGCAGTCCGCCCAGGGCCAGGTACCATTTGCTGATGAACCCGGCTACCGGAGGAATTCCTATCATGCCGAAGGCGGCGATGGTAAAGGTGCCCATGGTAAGCGGCATCCGTCGGCCGACACCACTGAGTTCATCGATTCTATGGAAACCCAGGGTTTCCGCTACATTTCCGGCGCAAAAGAAAAGAGTGATTTTCATAATGCCCTGATGAATGAGATGAACCAGTCCGCCAACCACTGCCAGCGGACTCAGCAGAGTCATCCCCAGGACAATATAAGAGACCTGGCTTACCGTGGAATAGGCCAGCCGTTTTTTCAAATCTTTGTGATGCATGGCCTGCAGCGATCCATAAAGGATGGTAACGGCTGCCGCCAATGACAGGGGGAAGAGCACTCCCAGAGCAGCAGCATAATCCTTGCCGTATACATAGTATATCACGCGCAATATTCCGAAAGCTCCGGCTTTTACCACGGCTACCGCATGAAGGAGGGCACTGACAGGGGCCGGGGCAACCATGGCCACCGGAAGCCAGCCGTGAAGCGGCACCATGGCCGTTTTGACTCCCAGCCCGAGCACCAGCAGGAAGAAGATAAACTGCAGGAGGTTTCTCTTTTCATCGCCCGCTATTTCCGCCAGCACCCCCCCGGCTGTAAAATCAAACGAGCCTGCCAGGGTGGTGAGATAGACGACCGCGACAAAAAGGACAGCGCCACCGCTGACGTTGTACCACAAGTATACACGTCCCGCCCTGATCGCTTTTTCGGTACCTCGATGTACCACCAGAGGATAGGTAACCAGAGTCAGGAATTCATAAAAGATAAAAAAGGTAATGAGGTTGCCGGCCAGGGCTATGCCTGTACTGGCGGTAACGCAGAGGCTGAAGAATCCGAAAAAACGACTGCGGTTCGGCGATCCTTCCAGATATCCAATAGCATAGATGGTGGTCAAAAACCAGAGATTGGCGGACAGGGAGAGAAAAACCAGAGAGAGGAAGTCGACCCGCAGAAGAAAATCAAAGCCAAGAGCCAGAGTGAACCGCATCTGGTAGTCCACATCATGCACCAGGAATCCCCAGGACATGACCGCAACGGCAATCACCTTGACACTTGCCCCGAACATGTTCAAAAGGGAGCGCAGAGTGGAATGTTTCTCCGAGAGAAAGAAGATCACTATTCCGGTGCCCAGGGAGCTGGCCAATGTGATCAGAGGCAGCAAATCTTGCCAGTTCACCATGGCATCCTCCAGGATACTGCATCCGGTATAGGCACAGCGTGAAATTCCATACGCAGCAGATCTATGATTCCAGAAGTGGTAAAGCCGATGAAGACAGCGCCCAGGGCCAAGGTGAAGGCGCAGATCTCCAGGGTGCGCGGCACTGACTGAAGCGCAACGTTCCTACGGGATGGAGCGAAGGTATGGCCAAGCATGAGAAAGACATATCCCGCGGTGAGGAGACTTCCCAGGACAATGACCGGAATCCACCACCATTGGCCACTGGAGATTACCGCGTTGAGCAGCATCCATTTGGCCACGAACCCGCCGCTGGGAGGCAACCCCATGAGACTGACTCCGGCGATGCCTATGGTGAACACGGTCAGGGGCAGCCTCCCCTTTATATCACGCAGGCTGATCAGCCTGTCCGTACCAAGCGCATGGATGATATTCCCCACGGCCAGAAACAGAGCGGCTTTGGCGGAGGCATGAGAGACGGCCTGACAGATTCCCCCGGTCCAGGCCTGCATATTCCAGGAAACATCCTGTTCTCCGGAGACCTGAGCAATGGTCAGAGGAAAAAGCAGAAAGAGATAGCCTATCTGGCTTACCGTGGAGTGGGCTACCAGGAGCTTGAGCCGTTTCTGCCGCACCGCCTGAAAGGATCCCCAGAGAATGGCAAGGGCTCCCAGTCCCCCCAGGAACTGGGCGGCTGAATACGTTGTGACAGAGGGAAAAATCTGAAACCAAATGCGCAGCGTCATGAAGTAGGAACCCTTGACCACCAAGGCTGAGAGAATGGCGCTGACCGGAGCGGGAGCGTTGCCATGAGCGGCCGGCAGCCAGAAATGAAAAGGCAGCAGAGCCGTCTTGATGAGCATGCCGAAGACCATCAGGCCAAAGGCCGTGATCGTAGAAGGATTGGTTTCAAGGAGCAATCCCAGGCCGCCGATATCGAGGATGCCGTATTCGGCATAGAGGAAGGCCACTCCCAGCAGGAAAACCAGGGACCCCATCATGGCGGCCATAAGATAGCGCAGGGCGGCGATGAGCGCCTCGGCCCGGCCTGTCAACGTGGTCAGGGCCACGGCAGCCAGACTGATTAATTCCAGCAGTATATACATATTGAATATATCCGCCGAAATATACAGAGAATTCAACCCTCCCAGGAGGAGCAGCCACAAAGGCCAGAAATGCCAGTCGTCGGTCTTTTCCTCCTGGGGAGAGTTAAAGTAGGGGCCGGCATACAGCGTGACCAGCAGGCCGGTCACGGCAGTCAGTAGAAGAAAGATGATGCTCAACCCGTCGACGTGCAGTCGTATTCCCAGCGGACTGGCCCATCCTCCGAGGGAGTGGTGGAATTCCACGGCACCACCGGGTATAAAGGCAAGCAGCATGACAATCAGACAAGTGGCCGCGGCGGCGGCCATGCCGACATACTCCTTCATTTTCCCCGGCGAAAACAAGGAAAGCAAAGCCCCTGCAAAGGGTATGATCACCACAAACACCATCATTGCCGCGTATGCTTCACTGGTTTCTGAGATACTTCTTTGTTGCCCAGGGAAATCAGCCCGGTCTTCGCCTTGATCCTGCGTGCCAGAGCCAGGGCAAATCCCGTGGCGCTGATGGAAACGACTATACCAGTGATGACCATGGCCTGGGGAACGGGGTCGGCAAAAACATTCCTGTTTCGGTATGCAACTGATATAAAAAGAAGAAATGCTCCGGTCGCCATAATATTCAAGCCCATTATCTTGCGCAGAAGATGACGGCGGCCGAGCAGGCTTTGCAGACCCATGACAAAAAGGACTGCGGCTGTCGTTCCATACAGCAGAAAAGAATCGATCATATTTCGTATCTCCACGAGGTGCGAGGCAGACCCTCTTGAAATTCAGCCCTCATCCCTGTCTGACGAGGAAATTTCCTTCCTCAAAGGCTGGAGAGCAAGTACCAATCCGGCCAATATTGCGCCAATGGACAAAGTGGCCGCGCTTTCCATGAGGAAAATCTGCAATCCCGCATATTGTCGATCGTAAGCCAGAAAGATTCCTGTACGCAGAAGGGAGGAAGTGCCCATAGCGATAAACGCCAGAAAACCCATGATGATCAGAATCCGCCATATCCCTACCGGCAGCAGGGTCAAAGACCGGTACCCGACCATCCATAAAAGAATACCAGCTGCGCCCAGAACCACACCGGCCTGAAAAGCTCCCCCCGGGGCAAAGCCTCCCCGCCAAAGCAGGTATCCGGCGACCAGGAGCAGGAGAGGCATCATTCCCATGACAAGGTTTTCGAGGATGATGTTGGTAGCGGCGGGAGGTGCGACAGCCCGGAGATCCGGGCACTTTCGGATGCAGAGAACCCCCAGGATGGCTACCAGAAGGATTCCGAGCTCCATCCAGGTGTCGTATCCCCGGAAATTCAGGAGAACGGCTGTAACCGGATGCTTGGTGCCGCTTACTTGCAGCTTGGCGTTTACCAGATCCGCCAGGCCTCCTTCTGTCCGCGGGAGTTCCAGCACCGTACTTATGAGCAGGGATAACAACAGCAGGACTGCTCCGAAGGAAAGGACCTGGTGGTACCAGGGGAGATCGGCCACATCCTGCCAGCTGTCTTCTTCTGCTGCTTTTTCTGCAGCTGTGGATTTCATCATTCTCAAAGTGTCGAGAAGCATGACACCCGCGAGCCCGGCGCCAACGGCCGCCTCTGCAATGGCAATATCGGGAGCATCCAGCCTGACCCAGGTCAACGCCAGAATCAAACCGAAGATGATGAAGAGGACTACTGCCTGAAAATGATCGGAGGAGTGCAGAACCCGCCAACTCGTGAAAACCAGGGCGGCACACAGTGCCAGATCGAGCAGGAGACCTGTACCACTCATATTGTCCTCCTTTAGGGGTGAAGGTTTCCAGCCTGATTTATCTTTCCCTGCCGTTTTTCCGCTCTTCCTCGAGAATGGAATTGCCCACCAGATAGCAGGCCGTGGAACTTGCCAGCATGACCGTAAACCAGATAAGCAGCAGTTTGATGATGACCGGCAGCACCAGCGATCTCAGGGAAAGCCCCAGGACAATGAATCCGAGTCCCAGATTATCAGCTTTAGTAAGGGCGTGCAGACGGCTCATGGCATCGGGAAAGCGGAGCATGCCCACGGTCCCGGCCAGAAAAAAGAATCCGCCTGCCAGACAGGATAATAGAGAAAATATATCCCAGATGGTCATGATCCCTCGCTGGTGTTTTTCGGTGAAAGCCGCCGTACAAAAGCGAGAACAGCCATAATCGACAGAATGACGAAAACCAGGGCGGTATCCCTGACACCTTCCATCTGCAGAGCTTCGGCTATTAGCAGACAGATGGCTGACCCGGTGGTGCTGAAGAGCTGAGCGGCAAGCATGCGGTCGGCTCTGGTAGGGCCAATAACGACACGCAACAGACCGGCCAGGATGTTGAGAAACAAAAAAAATGCCATGAGCAGGTAAAAATGCTGCATGATTACTCTCTCCTGATGTTAGTACTCACTGATTGTTTTCGTGGCTTTGTCTGTCTGAAGTTCTTGTTCAGCTCAACCTGGCTAATTTTAGAAATCCGCATTGGCTCCATTGAGTGGAATTCCTTACTTCTATAAGTCTGTCATAAAAAACAGGAAAACGGAAAGATTTTAGAACAAAAAACCCAGAAGCCCACTCTGTCAGTTATTCCAGTCCCGCAATATTCCAGCGATACCAGGTCAGGCTATTTCCAGTTAACCGCACCCTTAGCTCCTCGAACTGCAGCGATTGCCTGCCCGATTCATTTTCCATTATCACCGCGGCAAAAGGGTGAATGGTGAAAGGGGTGATGATCACTTCACCGTATCCGTGGCTCAGAGGATTGAGCTTCAGATGAAGGTCATCCCCCTCGATCCAGGCCATCACCTCCACGGTGCTGCGCCTGCCCTTGAGGTAATCGAAACTGATGCCGTCGTCGCTCCGATAGAGATAGCGGCTTGTGCCCTCATACTTTGGGGACAGGCAGCAAAACATACCTATATCATTTAAATTATGGCTATTGTTCTCTCTTTTTCCTGGTTGAAAGGGAATCAGGCCTCCTTCCCGGAAAAACAGAGGAGTGCTCCAGGGTTTTTTAATCGCCCTGACCTGCCGCTTTCCCCTGAGCCACTGCCCGCTTTCTCCATCGAGCCAGTGCCCCGACGGCAATACCAGCTCCCGCTCCTGCCGGTTTTCTTCAACAAAGGGAGCCTGCATGATGGCGGGGCCCACCATGAACTGGTCGTCGATATGGCCAAGAGGCAGTGATGCAGTATCGGCAAAATCATAGAACAGCGGGCGCAGGACAGCCTCTCCTTTCTCCTCCTGATCCATGAACAGATTGTAGAGATATGGCATCAGGCTGTAGCGTAGACGGACAAAGCGGCGGATGATTGACAAGGCTGCAGATGAATACACCCAGGGCTCCTGGGGGCGGCTTCCCCGCATGGTGTGATTGCGGAAGAAGGGAAAGAGAAATGCTGTTTTTATCCAGTCTACAAGAAGCTCTTCTCCGCAATCATCCCCGAAACCGCCGACATCGGCCCCATTGAAAGGAACCCCGGACAGGGCCAGATTTAGAGATTTGCCGATGGAGCGCTGCAGATGGTGGTAGTTCGAAAAGTTATCCCCGGTCCAGTGAGCGGCATATTTCTGAGAACCGGTGCTGCCGGAACGGGACAAAAGGAAAGGCCTCTGATAAGGACGCGCGGCCAGCAGACCGTCCCGGGTGGCCCTGGCCATCAGTAGGCCGTACTGATTGCGATAGGCCACATGCTCGGTATGGCCATACTCAAAGCGCATGGATGAGGGATCTATGGGGCCGGTGGATGGATCATTCATATCTATCCAGGCACCTTCAAAACCATACTCGAAGAATTTCCGACACAGATCAGCCCACCACTGCCGGACTTCCGCCAGGCTGAAATCCGGGAAGACCGAGAAACCCGGCCAGACCAGGCCAACGAAAATCTTGCCCGATTCGGTGAGGCAGAACATTCCGCCTTCTTTGCCGCCGGTGAAAACAGGATAACCGTCCTCGCGCTTCACTCCGGGATCGAGGATAGGCACGACTCTATATCCTCTCTCTTTCAGGGCTCTGACCGTCTCAGCCGGGTGGGGCAGATGTTTCCTGTTGAAGGTGAAAACGCGGAATTCGTCCATATAATCGATATCCAGCCAGAGACCGTCCACCGGGAATTTATGATTTTCAAAATGTTCCGCGAGATCAAAGAGGTCTGCATCCCCACTATAGCCCCAGCGGCTCTGATGATAGCCGAGAGACCAAAGAGGAGGCAGCGGCGTGGTACCAACCAGCATCTGCAGTTTACAGGTGAGTTCGGCCAGAGAGGGTCCGAGAATACAATAAAGCGAGGGAAGGCCGTTTTCCGCACCTATAACCACAGCGGCGGGATAATCGAGTCGTATCTGCAGTTGCTCTGCCACCTGAGCTTCGCCTGAAATGGAAATCACCCCCGGATAAGGGTTGTCCGACAACAACCCGATAAAAATGTTGCCGCGCTTGATGATAAGATAGGGGATAGAGATGTAGTCCGGATCGTAATCGCCGTTTCTGACCTGCTCGATGTGGTGATCCGCCCAGACATCTACATTATAGAAGCGATAGGTTCGATTGGAACGCTCGAAAGGGGCCTGCTTCTCTCCAAGCCCATAAAAGCTCATGTCGGCTTCACGCCGGAACTGAAAAAGCCAGGCGTGTCCGCATACTCCGAACCAGCTGCGCCGGCACCCTTCCAACAGAACATCTCCCGCAGGAGAAAGCAGCCGCATACCGCCAACGGAGGTTATCTCGAGGCTGGAACTCCCTTCGCCAACAGCATCCGGCAGCCGGGCAGGCCTTTCAGCGCGCACATCCTTCAGCGGCCCGGTCTGAGAGCTGATAGCGATATGATGGATGTGCTCCGCGGTCGAACCAACTTCAACCGGATAATTCCGATGGCCGATCTGTATTGTGCGGTTTTTATATCGCTCTGCAAATCTGAAATTAAGGGGGTGAAAGTGTTTATTGGGCAACACAGCCTTCTCCTGAATTTAAAATTGACATATCCCCGGTAATTCCTAGAATAAAGATGAAGTGTATTAATTTTTCAGTGGAATCATATTCTCTGCAGACTGCCACATGGCACTGAACCGTTCTCAATCAGGACAATTTTCAAAACAGAAGAAAACCAGAGACAGTATCGTTTTTTCACGCAGCATTCTTCCATTACTTTGCCTTAAAAAAAAATCAGATAGAGGTAATAGGTTGGCCGATATGAAAAAAGATATAAGACAAAGAGTCATCATTGACAAGCTGAGGCCGGAGATCGACGGCGGACGATTTCCTGCCAGAAGGGCGGCGGACGAAGCCGTCCGCATAGAAGCCGATATTTTCGCCGACGGCCATGACAAACTGGCCGCGATTCTGCTCTATCGCAGAGCAGGAGAAGATACCTGGCGGACGCTACCCATGGAGTTTGTCATCAACGATATCTGGCAGGCTTCCTTCAAAGCCGACGAACTTGGCATCTATGAATTCACCGTCCAGGCCTGGATCGACAGATACCGCACCTGGCAAAGCCAGATGATGATAAAATACGACAACGACCTGGACGTTGCGGTGGAATTGCTTGAGGGTGCGGATATCATCCTCAAATCGGCCGAGCTGGCGGCCCACGATGACGCCGAGCGCCTCAGGCAGAAGGCGGCGACCCTGCAGGACGAGGGAATTTCTGCGGTCGACCGTGTTCGGGTTGTGGACCAGGAGCTGTCCTATCTGATGACGCTCAACCCGAACCGTACCTATCTGACACGATACCGGAACATCCTCGAAGTTCGTATTGAGCCGGCCAGAGCCCGGTTCAGCACCTGGTATGAGATGTTCCCCCGCTCCTGCTCAGAAGAACCCGGCACCCACGGCACCTTCAACGACTGTATCAAGCGGCTGCCCTACATTGCCCAGATGGGCTTCGATGTGCTCTACCTGCCCCCAATCCACCCCATCGGTCATACCTTTCGGAAAGGGAAAAACAACACCATCAGCCCGGAGGAGAATGCTCCCGGCAGCCCCTGGGCCATAGGCGCCGAAGAAGGCGGGCATAAATCAATCCATCCCCAGCTCGGCAGCCTTGAGGATTTTCACCGGCTGCTGCATGAAGCACGGAATCATGGAATAGACATCGCCCTCGACATTGCCTTTCAATGCAGTCCCGACCACCCTTACGTCAGGGAGCACCCCGAGTGGTTTCAGTGGCGGCCTGACGGCACGGTGCAGTATGCCGAGAATCCTCCGAAAAAATACCAGGATATCTACCCTTTCGAGTTTGAATCGAAATATGCAGAGGAGCTGGCGAATGAACTCCTCAGTATTTTTCAGTACTGGATCGACCAGGGAGTCCGTATCTTTCGGGTAGACAATCCGCATACCAAACCCCTGCATTTCTGGGAGTGGGTGATCGCCGAAATCAAGACGGAACATCCGGAGGTGCTTTTTCTGGCCGAAGCCTTCACCCGTCCGAAAACCATGTACCGCCTGGCCAAGGGAGGCTTCACCCAGTCATACACCTACTTTACCTGGCGCAACATGAAATGGGAGATTGAGCAATACTTCCAGGAACTGACTCAAACGGATGCCGCGGAATTTTTCTGGCCCAACCTTTGGCCCAATACCCCGGATATTCTCCCGGAATATTTACAGATCGGTGGACGCCCAGCCTTCGCGGTCAGGCTGATGCTGGCGGCTACTCTGTCTTCCAATTACGGCATCTACGGCCCACCATTCGAACTCCAGGTCAATGAAGCCAGGGAACCCTTCAGTGAAGAATACAACGACTCCGAGAAGTATGAGATTCATCACTGGAACATCGACCAACCCCACAGCCTCAAGCCTTTGATCTCCCGGGTTAACCGGATCCGCCGTGACAATCCTGCACTGCAGCAGACCCGCAACCTGATGTTTCACCCGGTGGATCGCGAGGAGATCATCTGCTACAGCAAATGGACGGATGACTATTCCAACATCATTTTAGTGGCGGCCAATCTCGAGCCCCATCATACCCATTCCACCTGGCTCTATCTGCCTTTCGAGGAAATGGGGGTGAACACGGACCAAACCTTTCAGATGCACGAACTCGTCAGTGACTCCCGTTATCTGTGGCATGCCGGCGCCAATTATCTGGAGCTCAATCCACAGACACTTCCTGTTCAGATTTTTCGCCTGCGCCGGCGGATACGCTCCGAGAACGACTTCGATTATTTTATGTAGAGGCGACAATGCGACACACCACCAATCTGCACAAAGAACCGCTCTGGTATAAAGACGCGATCATCTATCAGCTGCACATCAAGGCTTTTCACGACAGCAACGGCGATGGTATCGGTGACTTCCGCGGACTCAAGGAGAAACTGGGATACCTGCAGGAACTCGGGGTCAACACCCTCTGGCTCCTGCCCTTTTACCCCTCTCCATTCAGGGACGACGGCTACGATATTTCAGATTTCAAGGGAATCCATCCCAGCTACGGCACCCTCGCCGATTTTAGAGCCTTCCTGCGGGAGGCACACCGCCGCAACATGCGGGTCATTACCGAACTGGTAATAAATCATACCTCCGATCAACATCCCTGGTTTCAGCGGGCCCGCCGGGCCAAACCCGGCAGCATCTACCGGGACTTCTACGTCTGGAGCGATACCTATAAAAAATACACCGATGCCCGCATCATCTTTCAGGATTTCGAGTCCAGCAACTGGACCTGGGATGAAGTGGCTCAGGCCTACTTCTGGCATCGCTTTTATTCTCATCAGCCGGATCTAAATTACGACAATCCCAGGGTCCATAAAGCAATTTTCCAGGCCCTTGACTTCTGGATGGATATGGGGGTGGATGGCATGCGGCTGGATGCCATTCCCTACCTCTATCAGCGTGAAGGCACCAACTGTGAAAACCTGCCGGAAACCCACGCTTTTCTCAAGAAGCTGCGAGCCCGCATGGATGAAAAATATGAGGGCCGCATGTTTCTGGCGGAAGCCAACCAATGGTCCGAGGATGCGGTGGAATATTTCGGCGATGGCGATGAATGCCACATGTCCTTTCATTTTCCGCTGATGCCCAGACTCTACATGGCGCTGCATATGGAAAACAGTTTTCCCATAATCGAAATTCTCAGCCAGACCCCGGACATCCCGGAGACCTGCCAATGGGCCATCTTCCTGCGTAATCATGACGAATTGACCCTGGAGATGGTCACCGACGAAGAACGCGACTATATGTACCGCGCCTATGCCCAGGATCCGCGGATGCGGGTAAACCTGGGCATTCGCCGCCGCCTCGCCCCGCTGGTGGGTAACCATCGCCGCCGTATCGAATTGATGAACGGACTGCTCTTTTCTCTCCCTGGCACCCCGATCATCTATTACGGCGATGAAATCGGCATGGGGGATAATATCTATCTGGGGGACCGCAACGGCGTTCGCACTCCGATGCAGTGGAGTTCCGACCGCAATGCCGGTTTTTCCCGGACCAATCCCCAGCAGCTTTACCTGCCGGTCATCCTTGACCCGGAATACCACTATGAAGTGGTCAATGTCGAGTCGCAGAAGAAGAATCGCCACTCCCTGTTCTGGTGGATCAGAAGACTGCTCACCCTGCGCAGCCGCATCCCGGCCTTCAGTCGCGGCAACCTGAAATTCCTGGAGCCGGACAATACCAAGATCCTGGTCTTTATCCGTCAATATCAGGAGCAGCGCATTCTGGTGGTAATCAATCTTTCCCGCTTCGTCCAGTTCGTCGAACTCGACCTCTCAGAATATGCGGGGATGATACCCGTGGAAATCTTCGGCAATACCAATTTTCCCAAAATCAGCGAGGAACAGTATTTTCTTACCCTCAGCCCTCATGCCTTTTACTGGTTCAACCTGGAATCCGAAGAGGCTAAGCAAGATGAAAAGGTACCTTCTCCTGAGCGGCTTGGGCTGTTTCAGGTTGAGAAGAGTTGGCATGAGATCTTCGAGGGCCGTCTGCCTGCACGATTTGAAAAACTCATCCCGGCGTATATCAGGAAACAAAGGTGGTTCGGAGCCAAAAGCCGGCGCATCAAAAACTCGGCTGTCAGGGAAATACTGCCGCTGCGGGACAGGACCCTGGTAGGGATAATCCTTTTCATCGACCTGCAGTACATGGACGGTACCGGAGAATCCTATATTCTGCCGCTAACCTATCAGGCTGCAGATAAAGCCGGGGACACTATCGAAGAACTATCGCGGATGATGGTGGCCAGGGTCAAGATACGTTCCAGCGGCGAGGAGGGCTTTATTGTCGATGGACTTTTACAGCCCGAATTCTGTACCGCCCTGCTCAACATGATTGCCACCCGCCAGGGAATCAAGGGCAAGTACGGGCGGTTGAGCGCCACCCCGACTCATGGTATGAAAAGCATCTACAATAAACTGGAAGCACCTTTAGAAACCACGGTGGTCAAAGCGGAACAGAGCAATACCTCGATTATATACGGCCATAGTTTCATCCTCAAGCTTTTCAGACGTCTTCAGGATGGTATCAACCCCGACCTTGAAATCGGCCGCTTCCTGACCCGCAAGAGATTTCCCAATCTGCCGCCGGTAAACGGCTATCTTGAATATGGCGGCAAAGGCGAGGAACCCAACACCGTGGCCATTCTGCAGACCTTCATACCCAACCAGGGAGACGCCTGGCAATATACCCTGAACAGCCTCTACAGCTATTTCGAACAAATCCTGGAAATTCAGGATGAACAGCCACCCCCACCCCGGCAGGAAACCCTGCTGGAGCTGGGTCATGTTGCCATTCCTCCTGAAAGTGGGAAACGGATCGGGTTTTACCTGGAGTCGACCCGACTGCTGGCTATGCGCACTGCCGAGATGCATCAGGCCCTGGCCTCGGAAAACATCGATCCGCTGTTTTCCCCGGAATCGTTTTCCAAGCTTTACCAACGCTCTCTTTTCCAGTCCATGAGTTCCCAGGCCAATCAAGTGCTTTCACAGTTCAAGAAGCAGTTGCGGCGGATGCCTCAGGATGTCCGAAAAATGGGAGAGAGTTTTTTGGAGCGCCAGGGGGATATCATTGCCCGTTTCCGGTTATTGACCGACCGGAAAATCAGCGCCAAACGATTGCGCTGCCATGGAGACTTTCATCTTGGTCAGGTTCTCCACACCGGTAATGATTTTGTGATCATCGATTTCGAGGGAGAACCGGCACGTCCGGTCAGTGAACGCCGCATCAAGCGCTCGCCGCTACGGGATGTCGCCGGAATGCTGCGCTCCTTTCATTATGCGATCTACAGCGCCCTGCGGGACGAGGAAGGACGGGGCTCTTTTCATGAAGACGACAGAGAGAAGATGGAGGCATGGGCCGAAGAATGGCGCATGTGGGTTAGTGCGGAATACCTGTACACCTATCTGAATCATAGTGCCGATTCCAGATTTCTGCCCGAAACGTCAGCGGAAATACAGGTTCTTCTCGATGCCTATCTTCTGGAAAAAGCCATCTACGAACTCGGCTATGAGATGAATAACCGGCCCGAATGGATACACATACCGCTGCATGGAATCGAGCAGCTCCTTGATAGCCGATAATGCCAACTGTCCCGTAACTTCAACGGGATTTTTTTTGATCTGGAGGATAATATGTCGCACAACACAACGAACGGGACAGCCGGCGAAGTCCGCTACGATTTCAGTCTGCTGAGCAAAGACGACATCTACCTGTTCAATGAAGGCAGCCATTTCCGTATCTATGAGAAACTCGGAGCCCACCCGGCCGAGCATAACGGCGAACGGGGGATCTATTTTGCGGTATGGGCACCCAATGCCGAGCATGTCGGGGTCATGGCCTCATTTAATGACTGGAACAAGGACAGTCATGTCCTGCAGCCCTATGAAAGCTCCGGCATCTGGCACGGCTTCATTCCGGGAATACATTCCGGAATAGCCTACAAGTACTATATTCGCTCACACCACAAGAGTTACCGGGCCGACAAAACCGACCCCTTTGCCTTTTTCACCGAGCTATCACCCCAGACCGCATCCGTCGCCTGGAACCTGGACTACGCCTGGCAGGATCGTGACTGGATGGAACACCGCCATATCCCCAATAACCTCAATGCCCCCATCTCCATCTATGAAGTTCATCTCGGATCGTGGATGCATGTGCCGGAAGAAAACAACCGCTCTCTGACCTACCGGGAACTGGCCCCCCGACTGATCGACTACCTTCACAAGATGGGCTTTACCCATGTGGAATTCCTGCCGGTGATGGAGCACCCCTTTTTCGGCAGTTGGGGATATCAGAGCCTGGGATATTTTGCTCCGACAAGCCGCTTCGGCACGCCTCAGGACCTGATGTATCTGATTGACCAGCTGCATCAGAATGGTCTCGGCGTCATTCTCGACTGGGTGCCTTCTCATTTTCCCACCGACGAGCATGGTCTCAGTTATTTCGACGGCACTCACCTCTACGAACATGAAGACCCGCGTCTGGGCTACCATCCGGACTGGGGCAGCTATATCTTCAATTACGGCCGTAATGAAGTGGTCAGTTTTCTGATCAGCAGCGCCCTGTTCTGGCTGGATAAATATCATATAGATGGTTTTCGGGTTGATGCAGTCGCATCCATGCTCTATCTCGATTATTCACGAAAAGAGGGGGAATGGATCCCTAATCGCTTCGGCGGCAAGGAGAATCTCGAGGCCATCGCTTTTCTGAAACGGTTCAACGAGGAGGTGCATATCAACTATCCCGATGTGCTCACCATCGCCGAGGAATCCACGGATTGGCCCCAGGTTTCCCGTCCCACGTATATAGGCGGTCTTGGCTTTGACATGAAGTGGGACATGGGCTGGATGCATGACACCCTCGCCTATATGTCCCAGGAGCCCATCCATCGCAGCTATCATCACAACAAGCTCACCTTTCGAATGCTCTACGCCTTTCACGAAAATTACATCCTGCCCCTCTCTCATGACGAGGTGGTTCACGGCAAGGGTTCGCTGCTGGGAAAAATGCCCGGGGATGAGTGGCAAAAGTTTGCCAACCTACGCTTGCTTTTCGGCTACATGTATTCCCAACCGGCCAAAAAACTGCTCTTCATGGGGGCGGAAATCGGCCAATGGAATGAATGGAATCACAGCAACAGCCTCGACTGGCATCTACTGGAGAACAGCTTTCACAAGGGACTGCAGCGCTGGCTTGAAGACCTCAACCAGTTTTACCGTAAAAGTCCCGCCATGCACGAAAAAGATTTTTCCCATGAAGGTTTCGAATGGATCGACTGTAACGACGTCCATCAATCAACACTCAGTCTGGTCCGGCACGGCCATTACGCGGAGAATGACATCATTATCGTCTGCAACTTCACCCCCGTGCCCCGCCATAACTATCGCATAGGAGTCTCCCAGGAAGGCATCTGGAAAGAGTGCCTCAACAGCGATGCGCGCGATTACGGGGGCAGCAATCAGGGCAATCTGGGATCTCTGGAAGCGGCCCCGATTCCCTGCCATGGCCATTACTTTTCCATCAACCTGGTACTTCCTCCACTTGGCATCGTCTTTTTCAGAAAGGAGAGTTGAGGTCGTCATACCGCCATGTTCGATAAAGGAGGAGTATGACCATGAACATTCTGCTGCTGACCAATGAATATCCACCCCACATTTACGGGGGTGCCGGCGTCCACATAGAACACCTGAGCCGGGAACTTGCCGAAATCAAAGGAAACCATCTTCAGATCCTGAGTTTCGGAGACCAGAAAATTCAACTCCAGACCATGGATATCGCGGGCATAGCCCCAGCCCCAAACCCTCTTTCCACCGACCGGGGACGCGCCAGGTTCCTTGATGCCCTGTATCGTAACATCATGATGACCGGCCTGGCGGAATCAGCCGATATTATCCACTGCCATACCTGGTACTCCTATCTGGGCGGCTGCCTTCTTAAGCAGATTCTGGGAATTCCTCTGGTGATCACCACCCACTCCCTGGAACCGCACCGCCCCTGGAAAAAGGAACAGCTGGGAGGCAGCTACGATGGAGTCTGCTGGCTTGAAAGAGCCGCCTTTGCCGCAGCGGACGGCATCATCGCCGTTTCACAGGCAATGAAAGAGGATACCGAAAAGCTCTTCGGGATCGCAGCCGACCGGGTGCAGGTCATCCATAACGGCATTGATGCCGGAACTTTCCATAAAATCAGGGAGCCGCAGATCCTCAAGCATTACGACATCAACCCCGACAAACCCTATATTCTCTTCGTCGGCAGAATCACCAGTCAAAAAGGTATCCTTCATCTGGTTCACTCTCTGCCGCTGCTTAACGAGGGTATTCAGGTCGTACTCTGTGCCGGTATGCCGGATACCGAAAAAATCGGCCGGGAAATGCATGAAGCGGTACAGAAGGCCAGGACCAAAACGACAAACAACATCATCTGGATCGAACAGATGGTTCCGGTACCTGACTTAATAGCTCTCTACAGCCATGCCGACATCTTCGTCTGCCCCTCGGTCTATGAACCCTTCGGCATCATCAACCTTGAGGCCATGGCCTGCAGCACCCCGGTGGTAGCTGCTGCGGTCGGCGGTATTCCCGAAGTGGTGGTGCATGGTCAAACCGGACTGCTGGTTCCTTTTCAATCCAGGGGAGGCGGCAGCCCCGAACCTCAAGACCCGGATGGCTATTCCCGGGATCTCGCCGCTGCCGTCAATGCCCTGATGGCCTCTGCCGGGAAAAGAAGTCAAATGGGAAAAGAGGGCCGCCAAAGGGTCGAGGCGCTTTTCAGCTGGAAGAGCATCGCCCGCCAAACCCAGGATTTTTACCGG
Organism: Desulfopila inferna; assembly: GCF_016919005.1. Taxonomy (NCBI): domain Bacteria; kingdom Pseudomonadati; phylum Thermodesulfobacteriota; class Desulfobulbia; order Desulfobulbales; family Desulfocapsaceae; genus Desulfopila; species Desulfopila inferna. Next base: position 101,886 of record NZ_JAFFQE010000004.1, on the reverse strand, counting down.
TCGCTGACCGTGCCCCCCACTTTTCCCCGGTGACAGCTTCTCCACCAAACTCAACAAACGAAAAAATTGCAGCAACCGAAAACAGGCATGCAGGACAAGTTATCCTGGTTCGGCTTTATGGTTCGGCCGGTTAAACTTACCAGTCTTTTTAGCGGAACATAAACCGTCTCTTCAGCACGACCACTTTTGGTATTGAGGATGGCCCGATTTCTAACCTGAATAGCAGCCGGCTGAGATTTAAAGCGCGAATTTTGCTTGAAAGGCGGCTAAAAAGAAATAGGTTTTTGATATTGATTGTTGATGGAAAGGAATTTAAATAAAATTTGACAAACTTACAAAGAAATGACTTATCATCTCAGATGCCATCTGGCTGGAGATAAAATCTTTGGATAATTCAACCTCCGGGAAAGGACACCAAAAACGAATTGGCCGCTGGCTGGAGCGCCTGGAAAGGTCCCAACATGTTATGTGGCTGCTCTTCAGCCTTTCGTTTCTGGAAACCATCATTCTGCCGATCCCGATAGAACTTGTTCTCATCCCCTTCATGCTCACCAACCGTCACAGGTTGTGGAAAACTGCCGCCTATGTCACCGCCGGTTGCCTGGCCGCCTCAGTTTTTGGTTACGGCATAGGATACTTTCTCCTTGAAACCGCCGGGGAATGGATGATCAATACAATGGGATGGCAGCAGGGTTATGAAAAATTCCAGAACCTCTTCGACCAACACGGCTTCTTTGCCATTCTCATGGTGGGTATGGTTCCAATACCTTTTCAAACAGCCATGCTCGCCGCCGGAGCTGCCGGTTATCCTGTCTGGAAATTCGTACTGGCGGCGACCCTGGCCAGGGGCATACGCTACTTCGGATTGGCCTGGCTGGTATTTGTCTTAGGAAAGCAAACGGTAATCCTTTGGCAGAATCATCGTTTGATCGTCGGTCTGGGCCTGGCGACCATCGTCCTTGCTCTCTGGGCGCTGACACAGTGGCTTTCTTCAGTTCTCATCTAAATATGACGCCAGCCCCATCGGCAAACGCAGCTTCCGAGACTCTGGCGGGCAAAGAACCTTGAGGTAAATAAAAATACAAGAAAGTATCAACCCGATGCTGCCGATGCCATGCTTTTTCCGTCGCAGCCCCAACAAAAGCACAAACGGAGGTCTCTTGGAGTCCAATCGCCATTTCACTCTGTTCTGCCGGAAATATTCTGGGCGAGCCTGGCTTGGTAGTCGACACCATATTGTATCAGTGCCATTATAAAAAAGACCGGGATGAACAGCTCCAGACACTCCTCCATGATACTGCTGTAGATTCCCAAATCTCCCTCTTCCATACCGAACAGGAACTCAAAAACTTCCGAGTTTCCATCGATGAGTTTGCTGGCCACCATACAGGCCAGACCGAAGATGATGGAGAAGGCGTAGGCCTTCCTCGCGGAAAGTGCCCTGAGAAATCCAGGTGTTACCTTCCTCAGGTAAACAATGGCATAGCTTATTACTGCGATATCGAACAGGACGACGATGATCTTCTGCTCGACAGGAACTTCGGGGCTGAGGTAGAATTTGATTTTAAACATGCCCATGGTGGTGAAGCGGGCATGGAAATCCATTTCGCGCAGCGCCAGCAGCAGGATGAAAACACCTGGAGCGAAGCTGGTGCGCAGGATTCCAGTAGCATTGAAATAGACGATAAAAAGGATGAACAAAAAATAGAGGCCAACCGAGATAGTTTCGACAGGACCAAATTCCCTAACTGTTTCATAAGGCAGATCGCCAGGCAGCAGCGCAATCCCCACCACCAGCACCAGCAAGGCGGCAGCCATTTTTAATGTCGACACCAGAATATCTCGATCTTTCTTATGCATCCAGGCCCCTAAAGCTCTTGTCCTCTGCGCGATACCGTGTAGCATCGGCTCTGTCACAGCGGTTTTTGTGAAACTGAGTTTATGTCATACCTCCAAACGTTAGGTCGTGCAAGCTGATTCCTGAACACCAACGAGTACTTACCTCCAATTCCTGCTAGACATCGACTCGCAGCGCGCCCCTCTGTCATGTACATAGCTGCCGCAATTGGGAAATTCCGCGTTGAAAAAATATCATAAAAGAAGTACGCATTAAAACAATGTCTTACTGTTCGATTCTCGACTTCCACAATTCTTCCGGGGCAGAGCCTGAATAGATGATCGTCAAATTTATGCATAGAGGCTTCAGAAAAAGCAGGCCGATCAGCACGCTGCTCCGTCAGTTTCCGGGGATGAATCCCGTCTGGGGCCACTGCTCGTTCATATTCGACGCCGACTGTCGCGACTATGACTGGCTGGTCGTATATCATGACCTGCCCAGGAATAACGGTCTGATCAACGAAGAGCGGCTCGCCTGTCCCCGCGAGCGCACCATGCTGCTGACGGGCGAACCCTCGACCATCACGGTGTACGGTACCGATTATTTGCGGCAGTTCGGTTGTATTGTGACCTTTCAGGAACCGTGGGCGATACGGCACCCACAGGCATTTTTTCGCCACCCTGGGCTCACCTGGTTCTATGGCATCACTTCGGATAACAAATTTCTCTCGTGGGATGAATTGGTGCGCCGCCAACCTGGACGGAAAGACCAAACCATCTCGACCGTCTGTTCTTCGAGGACGGGAACGATCACGCTGCATTCAAAACGCGTGGCGTTCACAAATTGGCTGAAGGAGCAACTGCCCGAGCTGGAGATTTTCGGCCACGGCGTAAGGCCGATGAAGGACAAGGCCGAGGCCCTTGATCCCTTCCGCTACCACATCGCCGTCGAAAATCATGTGTATGATCATCATTTGACGGAAAAATTGCCTGATGCCTTTCTTGGATATTGCCTGCCGTTTTATCACGGCGCTCCCAATGCCGCCGATTACTTTCCTGAAGAGAGCTTTGTCCTCATCGATATCAATGATCGGCAAAGAACCTTCGATATCATCAGAAGCCATATTGCCAACAACGAATATGAGGACAGGTTGCCGTATATCCGTGAAGCCAGGCGGCGAATTCTCGAGGAGCAGAATCTTTTTGCCGTAATCGCCGATACCATCGAGAAAATCGAGCGCAGGCCTCAGGCAACTACATACGGGAAAGTTATCCGTAACCGCTCGACCATGCGTTTAAAAAATCCTATCATCGGCCTGCGGAGCCTCTCGCAAAAAGGATTGACCAAATTCTATCATCGCCTTGCCTTGACCGCCAGAAGAAAGCTGAAGTGGACATTGCGTTAATAGGGTTAAATTGATGCTCCGGCATAGGCACAAACCGCCTCAGGCTTTTCCCGGCTCAACTCCACCTCTTTTCCAGAGTGATGAAAAATAAGGCCCGGTCCATCCTTAAGGCGATAGACGGCTGCTTCGGGAATCAGTTCGACCTCCACGGAGCTTCCTCGGATCCTCAGACAGAAACGAAAGAGAGTGCAGCGCTCGGGAATTCTGGGATTAAAAGAAATATTCCCGTTGTAGTCCCGCATTCCGGCAAAACCGTAAGCCAGAACCATCCAGGATGCACCAATGGAAGCGATATGGGCGCCATGCCCGATATTGCCGCCGATATCCGCCAAATCCATCAGGACCGCGTACCTGGCATACTGCCCTGCTTTGCGGTAGTTTTTTATCTCGGAGGCCATAATGCTCTGCACCCCAACGGAAAGAGAGGAATCTCCAGTAGTAAGACGATCATAATAATTGAAGTTCCGCAATTTTTCTTCCTCGGAAAATTCCTGCCCGAGAAGAAATAGAGCCAGGACCAGATCGGTCTGCTTGATCACCCGGTGACGGTAGATCACCAGCGGATGATAATGGAGCAGAAGAGGATAGTTCTCCGGAGGCGTTCCGGCAAAATCCCACTCCTTTTTTTCCAGAAAACTGTCATCCTGGGGATGGATTCCCAAGTTCTCGTCATAGGGTATATACATGTGGTCGGCAGCCCGCCGCCACTCTTCGACCTCAGCGTAATCCAGAAGGGTCTTGTCCAGCAGACTCTGATAATTTCCCACATCGTCCAGGTGCAGGTTATCGATGGTATCTGCGGCAAACCAGAGATTTTCCCGGGCCATCAGATTGGTGTAGGCATTGTTGTTCACTACAGTATTGTATTCATCCGGTCCAGTCACTCCATGGATGCAGAACCTGCCGTCCTTTCGTTGTGAAAAAAAACCGAGACTCCGCCATAATCTCGCAGTCTCCACCAACATTTCCGCGCCTTCCCGGTAAAGAAATTCCAAATCCCCGGTCACCTCCACATATTTTTTCAAACCGAACATAATATCAGCGTTGATGTGGTATTGAGCGGTACCTGCAGCATAATGTGCAGAGGCTTCATCTCCATTGATGGTCCGCCAGGGGAACAGTGCGCCGCGCTGGTTGACGTCCCGAGCTCGCTGTCTGGCCCCATCGAGCATGCTGTGCCGAAATTTGAGCAGATTTTTGGCAATCCGCGGATTGGTGTATATCAGAAAAGGGAGCACATATATTTCGATGTCCCAGAAATAATGGCCCTCATATCCGCCACCGGTCAGACCTTTTGCCGGAATTCCCGTGCCCTCGGCCCGGCTGGAGGCCTGACAGAGCTGGAACAGATTCCAGCGGATAGCCTGCTGCCATTCTTCAGTGGAACGGCCGCCTGTTTTACGCCTCTCCGTTACTGCCATCTGGACATCACTTTTCTGCCAGTAGTTCTCCAGAAACTCCTTCTGGGAGTTCAGAAGCGCATCGAAACCATCTTCCTTGGCGCGGACCAGAGTCAGTTTGACCCTCCTGCACAAATCCTCCGGAGCCGTTTTTCGGGAAGTATGAAAACTCATCCATTTGGTAATCCGGATCGGAATTTCAGGTTGCGCCTCTACCGAAAAAATGATTTTACCTTCATCAGCGAGAGCCTCATTCTCCCAACTCACCGGATTCTCCGTTTCCACACTGTGATCAAAGCCGCATCCCAGAGTCATTTGGCTGTTTCGTGTGATAAATCCCAGGATAATCTGAAGATCCGCTGCCACTTTAGTTTCCGGATTCAAAACTTTTTCTCTGAAAACCCGGGTATCCCGTGGATCCCCATCCGTCCCCCGGATGGTGCGGTGGGGGGTAATCTCAGATAAAATCACCAGCGGAGCATGAGAGTTCAGCACTTTCACCTCGTACTGGATAGCCGCAAGATGTCTATGTTCAAAGGAGACCATTCGTGTCGATTTTATAGAGACCAGCTTGCCGGACGGCATTTCCCAGAGAATATCCCGGGTCAGGGTTCCTGCTTTCATGTCCAGTGTACGCTCAAAATGCCTGAGGTCTGCAGTCGGCAGAAAAAAGGGTTCATCGTCGACAAATAATCGAATGACCTTGAGGTCGTGAAGATTGACGATGGTCTGACCCGTTTTTGCAAAGCCGTAGGCCTTTTCGCCATACACTATCGGCCAGCTTTCATAAAACCCGTTAATCAGGTTGCCGTGGTTATAGAAAGGCCTTCCTTCTTCAAAAGTACCGCGCATGCCGAGATAGCCGTTGCTCAAGGCAAATATCGTCTCCATCTGGCCGAGAAATGCAGGATAGAATTTTTTTTCGATGATTTTCCATTCATCACCCGGATAGATATATCGCGGGGGATTGAGCCGTTCTCGATGAAGCATGAATTTTCTCCAAATTTTTCCAGCTTCCTCTGGACAGAAACTTTCGATTACACTTGTGGGCACCAGCTACATCAACCAGCAAATCTGTATCCACAATAATATCGGTGCCGCTTTTACGAGTCCTTCAGGTATGATAGTAAATCATATCATAATCGCCATTGTCAAAACAGAGATTTTCCCAATGGGAATAAGGCAGTGGAGAGGAAACGCTGAAGAAGAAGAGTAAGCCATAGTTTTTTTATAGCGGCAACGGCAAGCTTTGAATAAGATTCTGAAATACCGGAATTACCCTTCTCTGCTGTTACGTATGGGTAACATTCTCCTTCGACAACCGGCGGATTATGTCCTATAATCAGGCCGGAGAAGGGATGGAATCAAACTTGCAGTCATTTCTGCCGACCTCAGACCTTCTTTAATTTTAACGACAACGAGGACTCCATGTCTCTACAACGCTATTTGCTGTGCGCCCTTCTGACCGCTTTATTTTCCGCCGGTGTCACCCAGGCATCAGAGAAGAAGATAAGGGCGGGCGTTGCCAGCATGATAACCCCTGTCAGTGCGGTTAGATACTATCAACAGGTTGTTGACTATATAGGTGAAAAAATCGGCAGCTCCGCTGAAATGGTGCACCGGACGACCTACGACGAGATTGATGTGCTGCTCGAACAGGGTGAGGTCGACCTCGCCTTTATCTGTTCCTCCCCCTATGTCCTCAACAATGAAAAATTCGGAGTGGAACTGCTGGTTGCCCCCCAGGTTGAGAACAAGGTGGAATACCACTCCTACATTATTGTTCACAAAGACAGCGAGGTGGACTCTTTCAAAGACCTGCGGGGCAGTTCATTTGCTTTTGTCGATCCCAAAAGCAATACGGGAAAGCTTTACCCTACCTATCTTCTGGCCCGGATGGACCAGACTCCGGAGAGCTTTTTCAATAACTTTATCTACAGTTACAGTCATAACAAGTCTGTGGAAATCGTTGCCAAAAATAGAGCTGAAGGTGCAGCTGTCGATTCGATTGTTTACGACTTCATGGTTGCTTCAAAGTCTCCCTACATCGAACAGACTAAAATAATTCATCGTTCCCCGCCCTTCGGCATTCCTCCGGTGGTGGTCCCGCCTACCACTTCGACCTTTCTCAAGGAATCACTCCGGCAGATTTTTTTAACTATGCACGAAGACGAGGACGGGAAAAAAATATTGAGCTCCATGCGCATCGACAAATTTGTACAGGTGCCCGATACAAACTACGATACCATCAGAGCAATGAGGGCATTTATCAAAAACAACACCATTGCCCGCAACAACAACTCAATTCCTGAAAACGATGATGCAGATACAGAGAATGAGACAATCTGGATAGGGGTGTTGCCCAAGGATAACCCGATCATCGCCTATGAACGATATCAGCCACTGGTCAATTACCTGACGGAGGCAACCGGCATACAGACCGAACTGCATCTGGAAAAAACGTATAAAGAAGTGGTCAACAGCCTGGGCAAAGGAAAGATCAATTTTGCCCTCTTGGGGCCTCTTACCTATCTCGATGCCCGTAAGCGTTTCGATGCCTCCCCCATTGCCAAAAGCAGAACCTCCCGCGGCGAGAGCTTTTTCAGGAGCGTCATTGTCACCGATACCGAAAGAAATCTTGATGAAATATCCCAACTCGTCAATAAGAAATTCGCCTTCTCTGCGCTATGGTCCACCTCCGGAAATCTCATTCCGCGTTATATGCTGGCCTGGTCAGGCATCCACCTGGACGACCTTCTTGAATACCAGCACTACAACTATCATGATACCGTCGCCAAAAAGGTGATCAGCCGCGAATTCGATGCGGGAGCTTTAAGGCTGTCGGCGGCCGAACGTTATCTTCCTTACGGATTGAAAATTATTGCGGTTTCCGATCCTATCCCCACCGGTCCCGTTGTGGTGTCTCCTCATACGCCATATGCAACCATGCGCAAATTTCAAAAAGCCCTGCTGGCCATTGCAGAAAGTGAAGAAGGCAGAGCAATCCTCAAGAAACTCGATCCTGATCTGCAAGGGGGATTCGTAGCCGCTTCCGATGCCGATTACTCTCAAATTCGACAGATGATTAACGATGTCCCCAAAACCTGCGGCAAAGGTTGCCATCCACAGGTTTCCTTTTAAGGCGGTTGACGATGCGGCTTTCTCTACAGAAAAAATTTATCCTCATCGGCTTTGCCTCCGTCCTGCTTCTCACCGCCTCCATCGGGTACATGGCTGCTGTAAAGACTCGGGACGCGCTCTATAAGGCCTCCGACAAGCAAGGCAGAATGCTTGCCCAGACGGTCAGTGCGGTCATCATCAATGAGTTGATCTATGAAATGCTGGGGCTGGTGGAGGAAGGCGGTCTCATCGACAATTACATGCGGGATCTCCATAAGCATCCTGAACTTGATCTAAACTTTATCGCCGTTCTCGACAACACTCGCAAAGTCATATCCCATAGCGATTTCAGCGAATATGGAAAGCGATACGAAGTACTATTTATCGAGAAGTCGCTGCAGCAGGAAGAAGTAGCGCTTAGAAAAACCATGGATACACCCCATTCCACTTATTCTCTAGAGGTTGCCGCCCCGCTCTCCATCGAAGGAAAACGCTGGGGAATTCTCTACTTTTCCATGTCCCTGCAATCCGTTGAACAGGAGATCAACGCACTGATCCAGCTCATTGTTTCGATATCCGTGATCGCCTTGATCGTTCTCTTCATCCTCATTTATTTCCTGAGCAGAAGATTTATCAAACCCATCATAGATATGTCCCATGCCATGGCCGAAGTTGAAGTTGAAATGAGTGAAAAGGCGATACCCGTCTTCGGCAGCGATGAACTTTCACGCCTGACCGAAAACTTTAACGATATGGTGAGGAGGATACGCAACGCCAATGAAGAAATGAAAGTGGCCCACGAGAAGCTGCTCCAATCCGAAAAACTGGCCACGCTTGGAGTGCTTTCTTCCAGCGTAGCACACCGGATCAACAACCCCCTGGGCGGACTGTTCAACTGCGTTACCATGCTGCGCAGAAAGGGAGATGAAAAAGATTTTCGAGGCGAATATCTCGATCTGATAGAGGAGGGACTGGTGAGCATCAGGCGCACCGTCAGCCAGCTCCTTAAAACAGTAGGGAGAGACAAGGTAGAAGATCAGCGAAGTGATATACATGACGTTCTTGCCAATGTGATGAGGTTTCTCGATTATAAGTTAAAAAACCAGAATATAACCTTCCTGGCCGATATCGAACCTGGCCTGGAAACCCCACTTGCGCCCCATGACCTTGAAGAGATCTTTCTCAATACCATGATCAATTCGATTCAGGCCATGCCGGAAGGCGGTTATTTGCGGGTGGCCGCCAGGCGCGGCAATAAAAAAGTGCACCTTATCGTGGAGGATAACGGCGCTGGTATTGCAAAAGCTGATTTAGAAAAAGTTTTCGATCTCTTCTATTCCACCAAAGGGAGGGGTGAAGGAACAGGGGTCGGCATGTGGATGACCTATGAACTTATAAAAAAATACAACGGGGATCTTTCCCTGGAAAGCGAGGAGGGAAGCGGAACCACTATTTCCTTCATCATCCCGGAGGCCCGATGAATCAGAGTATTTTAATAGTTGAAGATGAAAAAATTCTTCGAATTTCCCTTGCCGACGCCCTCAAGTCCGAAGGCTACACTGTCTATGCGGTTGAAAACGGAGAAGCCGCCCTGCAGGCTCTCGAAGATGGTGATTTTTCTCTGGTTTTGACTGATATCAGGCTGCCGGGTGCAAGCGGTATGGATATTCTTAAAAAAAGTCTGAAAGAGCAGCCGGCTACTCCGGTAATCATGATGACCGCATACGGCAGCATAAATGATGCCGTTGAAGCAATGCGATACGGCGCCTTCGATTACATCACCAAGCCATTTGACCTTGATGAAATACTGGAAACCGCCAAAAAGGCACTGGATATCGAGGCAATCACCCAGGAAAACATCAGACTCAAGCAAGAGATCAGGCGGTATTACGGCGCCCCCAATATTATAGGAGAAAGCAAGGCTATGCAGTCTGTTTTTGCCTTGCTGGAAAAGGTCAGCAGAACGGACTCAACCGTCCTCATACTTGGTGAATCCGGTACAGGCAAGGAGATGGTAGCCTCCACCATACATTTCCAAAGCCCCAGGAAGGATAAGCCCATAATCCGTGTCAACTGTGCCGCCCTGCCGGAAAATCTCATAGAAAGTGAACTCTTCGGGTATGAGAAAGGAGCCTTTTCCGGGGCTGCAGGCAGAAAACCGGGAAGATTTGATCTGGCCGACGGCGGCACCATTTTTCTTGACGAAATCGGAGACCTGCCCCTTCTCACCCAAACTAAAATCCTTCGCGTTCTGGAAGAGCGTTCTTTCGAGCGGCTGGGCGCGACCACTACAGTTACCGTTGATGTCAGGATTATTGCGGCCACCAACAAGGATCTTGAAAAAGAAGTGAAGAAAGGCACCTTTCGCGAGGATCTCTATTACCGTCTGAACGTGATTCCCGTTCTCCTCCCGCCACTGCGCCGGCGCAAAGAAGATATTGCTCTTCTGGTCCATTCCTTTACCCGGCGGTTCAATGATCAGATGGGAACATCCGCATCCTTCACCCCGGAAGCGGTTGAGACTCTGACCTCCTACTCCTTCCCTGGAAATGTCAGAGAGCTTCTCAATGTGATCGAGCGCTGTGTAGCTCTCAACACTGATAATCTTATACGTCCCGCTGACCTGCCGGCGCATATTACCAAAGACAAGAAAGCAAAAACAGTCCTGGCATCTCTTCACGATATCACTTCCGAGGCAGAGAAAGATCATATTATCAGTATATTGCGACTTACCAAGGGAAATCGCACACAAGCTGCTGAGATTCTTGGAGTGAGCAGAAAGACCCTCTGGGAAAAAATCAACCTTCATAAAATAGATCTCTGACCCAGCGAAGCTGAATAAGTTTTTTGCGGCAGTTTTCTCGGAGGAAGATACTAATGGTCTGTAGCTGTTCGTGCTGAGGCCCGGCCACCACCACGCTGTTACACCAAGGTAACACCCCTCCAAGGACCATATCCCTACATTGCAATGGCAGCGAGTCTTTGCAGAGAATGTGGACTCTGCAATACCTGTTACGCCACTCCTCCGCCAAATACCAATCACTATAGTATTGATCTTGTATGGTAAAACCAAAGTCACCAAGAGCACATGTTACCTTAAAGTAACACCATCGCGTCATTTAGGCATGGCATGGATAATGCAAATGTTGCCCTAGCTATTGGAGGGTATGTGCAGCAATGCAACAGCGTATCATTATCCTATTCAACAATGTTATGCGGAGGTTTTCATGAAAATCAAGAGGAGAGACTTTCTCAAACTAACGGCGGTCGCAGGAGCAACAGCGGCTTTGACCGGCTACAACAGCAAACATTCAGGCATGAATGCCCTTGCCGCGACCAAAAACGGCGGAAAAACAGGAGAGTTGCCGGGTGAATGGATTCCGACCAGCTGCCAGGGCTGCACTACCTGGTGCCCTGTCGAAGTTTTTGTCCAGGACGGCAGAGCGGTCAAGGTAAGGGGCAACAGATATTCCAAACAAAATGAAGGCAAGGTATGTCCGCGCGGCCATCTTTCGCTGCAGCAGGTCTATGATCCGGACCGCATCAAGGTCCCCATGAAAAGGACAAATCCCAAAAAGGGACGCGGCGAGGATCCGAAATTCGTGCCTATCAGCTGGGATGAAGCGCTGGATACCATCGCCGATAAAATGATGGAACTCCGCAAGGCCGAGGAGCCTGAAAAATTCTGCCTGATGCGGGGGAGATACACCTACCTGCGCGATGTAATATATGATGTTCTGCCGAAAGTTTTCGGCTCCCCCAACAATATCTCGCACAGTGCCACCTGTGCCGAAGCAGAAAAGTTCGGCGCTTTCTATACTGAAGGGTATTGGGATTATCGAGATTACGACATCGATAATTCCAAGTATATCCTGATCTGGGGATGCGATCCTGTTGCCAGTAACCGTATGGTTCCGGCAATGATCAAACGGCTCGGCAACGCTCTTGATCGTGCCACAGTCGCTGCAGTCGATCCCCGGCTGACCACAAGTGCCGCCAAGGCCCAGGAATGGCTGCCGCTGATTCCGGGAACAGATGGCGCGCTGGCCCTGGGGATTGCCCACATAATTCTGACCGAAGGTTTGTGGCACAAGGATTTCGTTGGCGACTTCACAGACGGCACCAACAGATTTACAGCAGGAGCAGATGTCGCCGAGGCCGATTTTGCGGAGAAGGAAAGTCATGGTGTGGTCAAGTGGTGGAACCTGGCGGTAAAAGACATGACACCTGCACGAGCGGCGGAGCTGAGCGGTGTTGACGAGCAGCAGATTTTCAGGGTCGCCCGCGGTATGGCTGCCGCTGCGCCTAATGTCGCGGTATGGATGGGGCCCGGTGCCGCCATGCAAGCTCGCGGGGGCTATTCAGGCATGGCCGTGCACGCCCTTGGCGGACTGGTCGGCGGCATCGACAACGTCGGCGGCTCACTGCAGACGGCAAGCATCCCGGTGAACAAGCTCAACAAAGACATCCTGAAAAAGCATCAGGATGAACTTGCCCAGAAACACACGAAAAAAGAGAAAATCGATCAGCGCGGCCGGCTTGAGCTGCCTGCCCTGTCCAAGGGCAAATCCGGCGGCGGCGTAGCAACCAATAACGCGGCCAACGGTATTCTCAACAAGGATCCCAATGAAATCAAAGTGCTGGTAGGCTACATGAATAATTTTGTCTTCTCCTGCAACGGCACCGACCGTTGGGAAGACGCTCTTTCCTCTGTACCGTTTACGGTCCATCTAACCACTAATGCCTCGGAATTCAGCATGTTCGCGGATATCCTGCTGCCCTGCACCGTCAACATGTATGAACGCTATGGCTTTTTAAAGACCAAAGCCAACAGATACGCCACCTGTACGCTGCTGCGGCCGGTTATCAATCCTGTCTGGGATGTTATCCAGGATGAAACGGAATTCCCCTTCCTGCTCGCCGAGAAACTGAAGGACAGGGGGTTTGCCAATCTCTACGACTGTCTTGTGGAGATGTATTCCGATCCCGAAACCGGAGCCAAACCGACAAACTCCAAAGATTTCACGATCTATGCCATGAAATATTACACCCAGCCTCTGTGGGACGGCAAAAAGGAGAATAAAGGAGACAAGATCAACGGCTGGAATGAAATGCTTGAGCGGGGAATGTGGAATTCCGAACCCTACGAATACAAAAAACATTGGGGTGGAAATTTCAAAACAGCTTCAAAGAAATTCGAATTTTACAGTGAGACCCTGAAGGAGGCGCTCACTGGCCACGCCGAGAAACACGGGGTCGATATCGACACGGTTATGGAAAAGGTCAATTACACCGCCCGTGGAGAACTTGCTTTTGTTCCCCATTATGAAGCTCCGTTTCGGCATGGCAGTAAGAAGGATTATCCTTTCGAATTTGTCGACTATAAATCACGATTGAACCGTGAGGGCAGAAGTCAGAACAGCCCTTGGTACTATGAATTCAAGCATGTCGATCCAGGCGATGTCAGTAACCAGGATTCCTTGCGCATCAATCCAATCGATGCCGACAAACTCGGCATCAAAGACGGCGACAAAGTGAGGATAACCTCTGTTGCCGCCTCGGGAGAATGTGTTGCCCGGGTCTGGGAAGGAGTACGGCCCGGAACGGTCAGCAAATCCTTCGGCCAGGGCCATTGGGCGTATGGCAGGACGGCAACCGATGATTTCGCCAAAAGCGCCACCCGCGGGGTGAACAACAACACCATCATTCCCTGGGAACTCGAGAGGCTATCGGGATCAAATGCTCGAAACGGAGGCCATGCAGCCGTCCGTATCGAGAAGATATAGGTAAGAGGAGGATGTAATAATGACCCAATATGGAATGATAATTGATTTACGCAAATGTGTTGGTTGCGGCGCCTGTGCTCTTGCCTGCAAAACAGAAAACAACACGGCAATCCGCAAAGACGGCCAGACCTACAACTGGGCCGATTTCCTTCATGAAACGGAGGGAAAATTTCCCGACACCACCTTCAGGACACTGCCGGTTCTTTGCAATCACTGCAGCGACGCCCCCTGCGTCGAGGCCTGTCCGGTGGAACCGAAGGCCATGTATAAAACGGAGGACGGCATTACCATGCACAATGACGAACGCTGCATCGGCTGCCGCGCCTGCCAGGACGCCTGTCCCTACAGTATGTATGAGGTTACCAAAGACGGGGCTTACGGGGAATACAGCGTCATCAGCTATAATGAAGAAGGTCAACCGACCCATCCTTTCTACAGGGACAAGACCGAGCTTCTTCAAGGGAGAACCGGATCGGGAGCGGAAATTTCCTCGATTACCGGATCGGTACCTCCGCATCAGACCCGCTACAATCATCCGGACTATGAAAGTGTGCGTCGGGACAATATCGTAGAAAAGTGTATTTTCTGCGACCACCGTGTAAAAAACAACGAGCTGCCCTATTGTGTAGATGCATGCCCATCCGGGGCAAGAGTCTTCGGCGATCTCAATGATAAAAACGGTGAACCTGCCAAACTGCTCAAACAGTACCAGCATTTTGTACTGCAGCCGGAGGAAGGCACCAAACCAAACGTCTTTTACATTCGGGACTATTCAGCAAAAGTTTAATGTTCATCAACTCAGGGCAACATCCCGTTCACGGGATTGTTGCCCTTTTCAACCATAAAAGAGAAAATAATGACCACGCACGATACTCAGCAGATTTCCCGGGCCGGCGATTGCTTCAGGCTCCTGTCCGCCTGCTTCTATGAACCGGACAAAGCTCTCTTCCTGGAGCAGAAGGTATGCGATAATCTGGCCATGCTCCTGGAAGGGTTTTCACCGATTGCAGCCACCTCCGCCAGGCTGATGTCCGAGAGCCTGCTCAACCAGGATCAGGAACAGTTGGTTCTGGATCATGCAGCCCTCTTTGTCGGACCATTTGAGCTTCATGCCGCCCCCTACGGTTCCATCTATCTGGAAAAGAAGCGTGAGGTAATGGGTGAATCCACCATCAAAGTCATGAAATTTTATCGGGATGCGGGTTTAGAGGTAGAGGAAAACGAACCTGCGGATCATATAGCCATTGAACTTGAGTTTATGTCCTTTCTTTGTGGAGAGGAGAGCCGGACTGCCGCAGAAGGCCGGACTGCCGAAGCTGAAAGGTATAGGAATTTCCGACTCGACTTTTTTACAGCATGTCTGCAAACCTGGGTGGATGATTTTTGCGGGGCGATTCGGGCCGGAACCACCAATGTATTTTATTTATCCCTTGCAGATTGTCTTGCCGGTTTTTTGACATCTCAGCAGAAATGCATAGATAAAGCCGCCTGACACCGTGTCTATCAGGATATCAGCTGAAATAAACAGTTTGAAATGGTTACCTTCTCTTTTTTGACAGGCTTTATTAAAGAATCGAGTTTTGAAGTGGAAGTGGACTCCCGCCTCTGCCTTCGAAACAGGCTGAACAGCTGCAGATGCAGCCTATGTATAGATGATTGCCCGGCAAACGCCTTGAATTATAGCGATAAGCGAATTCAGCTGGATCAAAGCAAATGCACAGAGTGTATGCTTTGCACGTCCGCATGCCCGAACGACGCATTCACCCCAGGATATGATTTTGGCGGAGAGCTTATCGCCTTCGAGCAGAGTAAAGATGAAGTTGTTAACTTTTCATGCCCTCGCCAAAAGGATTTTTCGGCAGGGGAGAAGGTTGTTCCCTGTCTCGGTATTTTTTCCTATGAAGCCTTACTGTTCCTGGGAAGTTCTTCAAAAAAGAGGGCCGTCTATTTCAATGCCGTTTCCTGCTCCTTCTGTACAAATATGGCGGCTTCTCTTGCTTTCAGGAGAATGCTCGAGCGCCTGCGCCGACAGGCCGGCTCGATTCTTTGCACGGATTTAATCATACGGGATGGGTATGCAAACGATGGCCGGGCTACGGACCGGAGATCATTTCTTGGAGTCCTTAAAAAAGGCGCTTTCGCCGCTGCAAAATCGTCACTGCCGGCGCACCCTCCGCAGAGCAATGATTCTCACGACACCCGGAGAATTCCTTTGAAGACAAAATTGCTGCAGAAAAGCCTGCAGAATCTTGCCGACGATGTTCCCCCCTCCCTTGCCGCAGCCTTCAGCCCTGATCTGAGCATAAATGCTGCCTGTGTGCCATGTCCGCGCTGTTCCGGCATCTGTCCCACAGGTGCTCTCAAGCTCAGCGGAGCGGCAAAACAAAAAATATTGATATTCAGGCCGGAGAGGTGCAGCAGTTGCGGGCTTTGCATCGCTTTCTGCAAGCACAATGCCTTATCGCTGTCCAGTCCCTACCAACCTCCTGCCGATTCACTGGATAGCTGATATGTTCTCTTCAGTCCTGCGGCACTAGAGAATAGTTATAATTCTGAAGATTTATCCTGCTTTTCTTCCCTCTTCGAGAAGAGCTTCTCAGCCATAGAAGAAATCCACCAGGTATTTAACCGCCGTCGACGCGATAATGGCGGCAAGCATCCACTTGATGGTTTTCGCCGGAACGAATTTCTGGCAACGGGCACCGAAATACATTCCCGCCATGCCGCCTATGCCGAAGAGAATTCCCAGCAGCCAGTCCGGGGCCACGGCAAGATTCGGATAAAACGGGGCGATGGCCTGATAGAAGATCACACCGGCAATCGAGGTGACGAACGTGCCCATCAAAGCCGCCCCGGCAACCGTATAGACCGGCAATCCTAAAAAGGTGATGAAAAACGGCGCGATGATGGAACCACCGCCGATGCCGTAAATTCCTCCGACAACGCCGACAATGAGACTGAGAAGGAAGATGCTCCAAAAGGAGACATCAAAGCTTTCTTCATAGAAGGTGTAGCCAAGCCGCTTCAAATTAAAATGGGTGACCCTGACCGCGGAAGGATCGGCATGCGCATACTTCCTGACTGCAACCTTGGCGCGATGGCGGCGTACCATCTCCTGAAAACGTTTCTCGCCGGCGTCTTTAGTATCAGCTTTGCCCTTCTTTGCGTCAATCAGGTCCCGAGCCATTCTAAAACCGATATAGAACAGGACGGCGGCGGCAAATATCTTGAAGGTCTGCGGATCAGGCAGATAGGCAATCCGTATAAAAGCCCCGGCAAAGACACCGGGCAGAGTACCGGCAACAACAACCCAGGTCAGGGGCCAGACCATCCGGCCTTCCTTCCAGTAACGATAAACTCCGCTCGGTATGGCTACTATGTTGAACAGCTGGTTGGTGGCGCTGACCGAGGGAGTGGTATAGCCCAGAACGGACATCTGGAACGGCAGAAGCAGAAAGGCGCCGGATACGCCGCCCATGGAGGTGAAAAATGAAATTACAAAAGCGACGAGCGGAGGAATCCATACGGCCACTTCAATTCCAGCGGTTTGAAAAAACATGACTGCCTCACCATTACAGAAAAAAAGACTCGATCGGCTTTGAAAACACGATTATTATCATATTCGTGACTATACTGTTTTCGTCCGGGGAGTCAAGAGCTTATTGTACGCATTTAGAAGAGGTTATGTTACATTACCTGACCTGATGAAGCCCAGCTGCTTTTTTCGCATGGAGATAAAAAATGCCCCAAAATACCCATGGCCGCCTGGTTGCTGTCGCCGATACCGATGCGGAACATTATTTGGACAGCGGCCAATTATCCGTCCTCGAACAGTCTTTCCGGAATTGGATTGATGAATCGAACCGCGCCGATATACGTTTGTCCCGCCGCAGAGTATTTCTAATCTTCCTGCTCATCCGTTACGCTGGAGCTAAGCTGAACGAAATACTGGCGTTACACCCATACAAAGACATCGACTGGTCTGATCATTACATTCTCTTTCGGGATACGGGCGATGGGGAACAGAGCGAGCCGAGGGAGGTCCAGATTCCCGAGACGCTTTCGCGGGAAGTCAAAGATATTTTAAGCGATCCCGCGTTTCAGAAAATGTCGGGAGGTGGGCTGGATGTCGATCCCGGTTTTGTGCGCCGCAAGCTTTATGAACGCGCCGAGTCCTGCGGATTTCTCAAAAAGTTGGGAGGCCCGGAGATGCTCCGCAAAGCCCGGGCAGTGGAGTTGATGCGCAGCAGCATGCCCCTGCCGGCGGTCCAGATGATGCTGGGCCACTCGACGCCGAATCTGACCTCTTCCTACGTATCCTTCTCCAGGGAAGAAATCCGCAAGGTTGCCAGGACATTCATGGAAAAGGAATCCATGCGTAAAACCAGTGCACGGAATTCCTTCTTCGGCAAGGTTGAAATTATTGACAGGGGTGACATTCAGACACGGATCACCATAAAGACCATTGACGGTTTCATCATCACCACAATCATTACCAATCACAGCCTGGAAAGACTGGGCCTGAGTCAAGGCAAGTTGATTACCGCCGAGGTCAAGGCGCCTTCGGTTATTCTGCACGGCGGCGATACCGCATCTTCCTGCAGCGCGGAAAACAGGTTGAAAGGGAAGGTAACCAGGATAACAAAGGGAGAAATCAATACAGAATGTATCGTTACTGTTTCCGAGACAACGGAAATCTGTGCTGTAGTTTCTTCGGCTGAAAATCAGAGCATCAGCCTGCGGGAAGGAGAAGAGATCTGGGCAATGTTCAACTGTTTTTCCGTGGTACTGCATGCAGAGTAGCACCATCGCAACAGCGGGCCTTTCAGGGATAAAAAGAAAAAAGGCAACTATCCCTGAAGCCCTGAAGCCCATAAGTAACCCAACTTTTCTCCCCCCTAAAGGGGATGAGTATCTTGGATATAGAGGGCATTCACAGTTATCAAATAAGGTTTTTATAGTAGGATTTCAGGAGTAAGGTACTAATGCAGCAGGAAAATGGTATCTTTGGCTTTTACTTCTCCACCTGCTATAACTCTCGCGAAGATTCCTTCTTTCGGCATTATGCAGTCACCGGTCAGCTTCTTTATGGCGCAACCGCTGTTATGGCATTCCTTGCCGATCTGGGTGATTTCCAGAGTGACATCATTGCCGATTTTCAGGCGGTCTCCGATGGCGACTGCACTTAAATCCACACCCCGGGTAATGATATTCTCGGCAAAGGCGCCCTTTTTCAGGGTCGGCATGATATCTTTGACCGCATCAATACTTTCGCCGGCCAGCAGGGAGACCTGGCGGTGCCAGTCTCCAGCATGAGCATCCGTCTCTATGCCCCATTCCGTCTTCATGACGACCTTCTCCTGTTCCTTCTTAATCATGCCTTTCTTTGCGCTGGTACAGACCGCTTCCACATACCCCATAACAATCACTCCTCAAACAAGTTCTCTAATAAAATCATATTTGTATACATCAATGCGCTCTCCCCGCTCCAACTTCTGGTCCGGCTCCAGGATTATATAGCCATCGGCATATGCAAGCGATGTCAGCATATGAGAGCCCTGCTTGGCGGCATGTGTTATGGAGTAGCCGCCATTAGGCCGCCACTGCAGCTGAACGCGAATCATATTGGTACGTTTACCGTTGTTATGGATATCGGCAACCGCTTCTCCCGAAACCATGGGCCAGCCGAAGGACAGACTGTTCAGCGAGGCAATCACCGGCCTGACATAGTGAGTATAGCACATGAAGGCGGAGACGGGATTGCCCGGTAATCCAAACAACAGAGTTTTTCCTCTGCGGGCAAAATATAATGGTTTTCCAGGCTTTTGCCGGATTCCCCAGAAAAGGGTGTCAAAGCCGTTTGCCGCAGCGGCGTTTTTGACATGATCATGGCGGCCAACGGAAATTCCTCCGCTGCAGAGTACAATATCAGCCGAGGCTTCTGCAATGGCCAGCCGGGTGGCGTCCTCATCGTCGGAAACACGGATGCAGCTCACCACTTCTCCGCCGGCCTCACGGACAGCCGCCCAAAGCATGATCATATTCGAATCCCTAATCTGGTCATCGGCAATGCTCTCGCCAACAGAGACGAGCTCCGATCCGGTAACCAGAATGGCGACCCTGCACGGTTGAAAAACCGTAACTTTACCGACACCGATGGATGCCAGCAGAGCAGCCCGGGCAGCGGTGATTTTCGTGCCCCTGCGCAGCAGCAGCTCACCCTCCTGAAATTCCTCACCCCGGTAACGAATATCCTGACCCTGGCATTTGACAGCGTGAATTTCCACAAAATCACCCTGATCACGCGTATCCTCTACCCGGATAACGGTGTCGCAGCCTGGAGCGACAACGGCTCCGGTCGAAATCCGCACCGCCTCGCCCTGCCCGACCGTGTCGGTGTACTGCATACCGGCCTGGCTCTCTCCGATAATCTTCAAAGACACCGGAGAATCGGGATGTACCTCTTCGACATCCTGCCAGCGCACTGCAAAGCCGTCCATTGCCGAATTGGTATACCGTGGAGACGGCTCCAGGGCAGTGATGTCCTCAGCCAGATACTTCCCAATACCCTCCTCCAATGAACATTTTTTCTGTGCGGCTTCGGGAATATTTTCCTTGATGATCGCCAATGCTTCGGCGATTGATATGGTTTTAGTCTTCTGCGCGGTGTGAGTATTGTTTTCTTTCATTGATAATCTAGTCTCAGCCTCCTATTCCGGCCATTGACGGCTCCGAGGATCTATTGGATACACGCTCCGCCGCATGACCATCAACCCAACTGTTTTGTGCACAATGGATGATTTGTTCTCGTAGTTCCTTGTCGTTGCAACCGTTGCGCAACTGGGCTCTGAGATCCAGTGCACCGTTATCATAGAGGCAGGTCTTCAACATTCCGGTCGGAGTTATCCGCACCTTATTGCATGTTTTACAAAAATGCCTGGAGTGGCCTTCGATCAGGCCGATTTTCCCACTGTGCCGGGGGAGGACAAAAAGCCTTGCCGTCGAGGGTTCAATATTCACGTCTTCCTCCATGGCAGGAAAGATGTTCTTCAACCGGTCAAAAAGACGATCGCTGTCGTGATTCTGTATCTCTCCGGACCCGGAAAAAGGCATGGTCTCAATAAATCGAACAGTCACCGGATCGTTTTTGCCGAGATCAATCAGAGCTCTGAGCTCTTCGTCAGTGGTATCATCCTGGACGACGCTGTTTATTTTGATGGGTATTTTTTTCTGCAATGCTCCATGAAGTGTGTGCAGAACATCTTCAAGACGATCACGCCTGGTTATTTTCCAGAATCGTTTTTTTTCCAGGGTGTCGAGGCTGAGATTAATGCCGTCAATACCGGCGGACACCAGTCCATCCAGATGTCTGCCTGCCTGCACCCCGTTTGTAGTAATATAGAGAGATCCTACACCCTCGATCTGCTTCAAATCCTTGAGGAAGGTAAGCAGCCCTTTTCTCGCAAAAGGTTCACCACCGGTGATGCGGTATTTGCTTACTCCAAGAGACGCGAAGATTCGGACGAGTCTTAGCAGTTCTTCAAAGGTGAGAATTTCATCATGGGGAACCAGCTGGATTCCTTTCTCCGGACAACAATAGCGGCAGCGCAGATCACACCGATCAGTTACGGAGAGGCGGAGATAGGTGATGCTTCTGTGGTAATTATCAATCAGTTGGTTAGCGGGCACCGCTGTATCAATAGCACGGCGCGATTCATTCAGATGGTTTTTTGACATGAGTTCTCCTTTCCAATGTCGGGAGGCCGGGCTGTTTCCAACCGGACCCTATCGGCCGCGGACCTTATCTTTCGACTTAGGCTGTTTGGCTCGGAGGTTATTTTTTATGAATTTTACAGGATCATTATTTTTTTGACAACCTCTTTTCATTTCTGCTTCAATAGAAAGCAATCGGTATGCCAAAATGGTTCTGTTTTTGGGATACCCTTGAAAACTCCAGACGAATTCCATTATTGTTCTTTGATCATATCTATTTACAACATCTTATTTTTCTTCAACATAACCACCAATACATTCACGCGGCAGTCGGTAAAGACTCCTTTGATCTCACCCTGTCACTCACGTTACCTTTTGGTAACACAAAGAAGTAAAACACCTCTCGTCATTTCAGCAGCCTTTTGACCGCAGTTGAAATGGGAACCTCGCCGTGGGTCCGATACAGCTCATGGTTTTTTTCAATTTCCCGAAGATCGTAAAGATAATTCACCATAAGTCCGGCAGACTGCCGCAGCCCTTGACTGGAGAGGTTTGCCGACCAGTTGATCCGTTCTATACGGGCTCCATTGGTGAGGTGGAAATTGGCGACTCTGTCATAGACCTGCTCCCCTCTTCTGGCGTTAACCAGATAATGGGCGCACAACCCCATGATGGATGACCGCAATCCTTTATTAGCAGCCTGATCAGCCATCGACGCTTTGTTGCGCAGAACCTTCTTCAGTGTACCGGGATCATCTCCCGCCTGCAGAAGAAAGCCGACCACGGATTCATCAAATTCGGAAAGCTCCTGCGAATCCTCGTGCTGCCGCAGCCATGCAAGAAATCCCGGTATGGGAGAAAGTGTGCAGAATTTCTTCAGGTTAGGCATTTTCCCCACCAGATCGGCAACTACACGTTTAATGAGAAAATTACCAAAGCTAACCCCGGCCAATCCCCGCTGGCAGTTTGAAATGGAATAAAATATTGCCGTATCGGCCTTTGCCGGATCACAATTAGGTGCTTTAACATCCAGTACCTCATGAATATTGCAGCTCATGCCGTTGACCAGAGCAACTTCTACAAATATAAGCGGCTCGTCCGGCATACGCGGATGGAAAAAGGCATAACACAATCTGTCTTCCTCCAGCCGGTGCTTAAGATCATCCCAGGACCGGATCTCATGAACGGCTTCATAGTCGATGAGCTTCTCCAGAAGCGCCGCAGAAGTTTTCCAGGTAATCTGCTGGAGATCAAGAAACCCGACATCAAACCAGGAGCAGAGCAGCTGATAGACATCAAGATCAAGCGACTTGAGGCGGCTGTCCTCCCTGGCCCAGCGGATCAGTTCAACGCGCAGATCAACCAGAAACTTAACCCCTTCTTCCAATTCATTGAACTGTTTGAAAAGCTTTACCCTCGGGGCCTCCAGCAGATAGCGCAGATCAAGGGCGGCCTGCTGCAGCTCCTCGATACTCTCTGCCTCTCTGCGGCGGTTGATGGCATCTTCGACGCCGTCATAATCGACATCATACTCGGTGGCGAGCAGCTCCAGGAACCTGCGTCTCCCGGTTTCGTTGAGGTTGGAATAGGTTTTACCCAACTCCGCCGCACGGGATCTGGCCGAGACCTCTCCCCCTTTGCCGTCGAGGCAGGAGTCGATTTTCTTACGCAGTCGAGGAAGATCACTATGGGGCAGGTCAGTGGAAAATCTGTTTCTAGGGACAACGGAATCGGCAAGAGGCCAGATATCTTGAATTCTTCGTAAGGTTCGCTCCCACAGAGGTTCTTGAATTTCACCCATTCGCTCCGCTCCTTTTGATTGTTTTTTTCCCGATGCTTCGGTACTACAGGGAAATCCCCCTGCTAACCTATAGCTGAACTACTCTTTTAAAGTTTTCAGTTATGCAGATCCTTTGAAAAATCATATAATCCCAACATTAAAAAGGCAAGGACACAAGCATGTTTTCAAAGTTAGAGCCTCATCTTAAGCTGCTCATCTCCGAAAAGCTGAACCGGATTGAGAAAAAATTGCGGAGGGGTCCTGTAATGGAAGAATGTTCCTACAACATATGTATTGTAGCTGGTCGCGGTATAGGGTAAATTCATCATTAAAGTAGGATGCTAGAGACTCTGACAGGTATTTTCTCTTGCTTAACCGGATATCTTTCCAGGAAACATATGACGCTACAACACATCCAGGCTCCGGGCGCCGTCGTCATGATCCGACCGCACAGATTTCATTCCAATCCGGAAACCGCCACCGATAATGCCTTTCAGCGCAGCGAGGATGACTCTTCGCCTGCCACCATCGCCAGGCAGGCCTTTGAAGAGGTTTCCGCCGCCGCCTCGAGGCTTGAGGCCGAAGGCGTGCGTGTCCATATTTTCGAGGATCGGGGCATTAAAGACACCCCTGACTCGGTTTTTCCCAACAACTGGTTTTCCACGCATCAGGGAGGACATGTCGCCATATTTCCCATGCACTCGCCCAGCCGGCGGAGAGAGAGGCGCAGCGATATCATAGAAATGCTCAAAGCCGAATACCGCGTACAGGATGTCATCGATTACTCCAGCCTGGAATACGACAACCTTTTTCTCGAAGGTACGGGTGCTATGGTTCTCGATCATATTGCCCGCATCGCCTATACAGCAAAGTCCAACCGTGCAGACGCCATCGCTCTGGAACGATTCTGCACCCATTTCAATTTTGAGCCCATGGCCTTTGCCACAGCTGACAAAAACGGTAATTCGATTTATCACACCAATGTAATGATGTGTATTGCCACCGAGTTCGCTCTGGTCGGTTTCGACATCATTAGAGATTATGCCCGCAGGGAAGAAATCCGACGGCGCATAGCTGAAGTAGGCCGCGATGTTATCGAACTCAGCCATTATCAGATAGAAGAATTTGCCGGAAATGCCATGGAACTCTCCACCTCAAATGGCAGGATTCTGGCAATTTCCGCCCGTGCTGCCGCATCTCTGAGTGATGAGCAGAAGGCAATCATTGAAAAATCGGCTAAGCTCGTCCCTCTGGTCGTGCCGACTATCGAACTTGCCGGCGGCTCGATACGATGCATGCTTGCGGGCATTCATCTCGCCGCCAGGTATTAATAATCCTTCCCGCTGCCAATATAGATGATGAATTTCCAGACGACCCTCACCACCTCCTCACTGGTGCTCACGGAGTGCGCCATTTCTGAAAGACTGCGCCGTGACGAAGGTGTCCGGCTTCATCCGACACTCTTCAATACGCCGCTTATCTATGATTCCAACGGACGGAAAAAACTCGCAGAAATTTATCTGCAATACCGAGATATCGCCGCACAGGCCTCCCTGCCCATACTTCTCTGTGCCCCGACCTGGAGGGTCGACAGGACACGGCTGGCAGAAGCCGGTTTCGATGAATCACTCCTTACTGATGCGGTCAGCTTTATGCGTGAGATTCAGGCGAAGCGGGTTGATTCGCAATCAGCGGTGTATGTAGGAGGCTTGATCGGCCCCAAGAATGATTGTTACAAACCGGATGAATCTCTCAATGCAGATGCAGCCGAAAAATATCACGGATGGCAGATAGACCGGCTGGCCGCAGCAGGTATAGATTGTATTGTCGCCCAGACCATTCCAGCCGTTTCTGAGGCCCTGGGCATGGCACGGGCACTTTCCAGCTGCGGCATCCCTGCTTTGATCAGTTTTGTCATCAATTCAAAAGCCCGGATACTCGACTCCACCCCTCTCCTTGATGCCATTAACCATATTGACTCTCAAGTAAAGAATCCGCCGTTGGGATACATGGTGAACTGCGTCTATCCCACCTTCATTCGGGCGCAGGAACAGGAGCCGGAGCTTTTTCAACGGCTCATCGGCATCCAGGCGAACAGTTCATCTCTAGATCACAGCCAGTTGGATGGAGCCGCTATTCTACACCAGGATGATCTACAGCACTGGGGAGAAAACATGCTGCAGCTCAACCGTAAATTCGGCGTAAAAATTCTTGGCGGCTGCTGTGGCACGGATGGCTACTATCTCCGCTATCTGACCGAACATATAAATGCCCGATGATTATGAAAATCGCCATTCTGTCTCAAGGTTCTTATACCCCTCAAGGGGGTACTGTAAAGAGTCCAGCCCGGCTGGGTTAGGTATATTCTGCTGCAATCCGCAGCACCGGATTGCTGATGACAATGATTTAAGGGAGAAAAAAGCTATGAGATGTCACGAAGTTGATTATGAAATTATCGGCCATGATATGCAGATGGTCGAAGTTGAACTCGATCCTAACGAAACTGTAGTTGCCGAAGCGGGAGCTATGAACTACATGGAGGACGGGATCGATTTTCAGGCCAAGATGGGCGATGGTTCGGAGCCGGATCAGGGATTTATGGGAAAGCTCTTCTCCGCGGGAAAACGGGTGATTTCCGGAGAATCTCTCTTTATGACCCATTTCACCAATCACGGTTCGGGTAAAAAAAGGGTGGCCTTTGCCGCACCGTTTCCCGGCACTATTGTTCCTGTAAATATGGCTGAAGTCGGAGAAGTGCTGTTCTGCCAGAAGGATGCTTTTCTCTGTGCGGCACTGGGCACCAATATCGGCATTGCCTTCCAACGAAAACTCGGCACGGGATTCTTCGGTGGTGAAGGATTTATTCTCGAGAGACTCCAGGGAGACGGCATGGCCTTCATACATGCAGGAGGTACAGTGGTCAGAAAAGAGTTGAGGGGAGAAACACTGCGGGTAGACACTGGCTGCCTCGCCGCTTTTACAGGAAATATCGACTATGACATCCAGATGGTCAAAGGGCTAAAAAGCATGTTCTTCGGGGGTGAAGGACTCTTCTTTGCAACCCTTACAGGCCATGGCTCGGTATGGCTGCAAAGCCTTCCCTTCTCCCGTATGGCCGACAGGATCTTAGAACACGCACCCGCCTCGGGCGGAAAATCCCAGGGAGAGGGAAGTGTTCTCGGCGGCCTCGGTCGGATGCTCGACGGCAGGTAAATCTCTCGACACACTCTCTGCATTATACAATAACAACGACTTCTTGTTCCGGAGGGGTCGTTGCCTCGATTTCAGGTTCTATTTTTTCTCCGGCCAGGCGGCCTCGCTGCAGCCGTCCGGGCTGAAGAGACCCGTAAAAAGAGCAGTCCCGAGTTTGAGCTGAGGATTAGGGATAATCAGGAAATAAGTTTAAAACAAACATCTCAAATACACCACGGGGGACTGATCAAGCTCAGCTGGATTAGATACCTGTCTTGACCATCCGAAAACTGCACTATGCACAAAACTCATTCCGGAAGTTTTTGCATTTCCGGTATCATCTGTGTATATTTGGCAATCGCACTGATAAGTGCTTACCATAAATTGATTTTTAACATTTATTACTCAGCTCATATAGACTTACGTAAATAGAGGTAATTTAGATGGCCCTGATCTACTGGATGCCGCAATTCAACACCAATATCGAGATAATTGACCAGCAGCACCGCTTACTTGTTGACCTTATAAATGAGTTAAGCGACGCTCATGAATCCGGAAAAGATCGTCAGGTTCTCTTGAAACTACTCGGCAAAATAGGCACGTTTGCATCTTCCCACTTTGCCAGGGAAGAACATTATTTTGAAGTTCATGGATATCCGGATATGGATGACCACCTTCAGGAGCATGATTATTTCGAAGATATGCTTTTCCAGTTCGAAGATGAATTCAAGGCGGGTAAGCAGGATCTCTCATCAACCGTTCTTACTTTTCTCAGCGATTGGCTGGTAAACCACATTAACGGCAGCGATAAAGATTACGTTCCTTTCCTGACCTCCAGGGGTGTTTCATAGTAGTAACTGCTATCATGCACAGGGGAGAAGCGTTTTTCCATCAGATTCCTCCCATGCACAAGTATTTGATTTCCAGGTAATCATCACAGCCATACTTGCTTCCTTCACGGCCGATACCTGATTCCTTCATACCGCCAAATGGTGCGACAGCAGTTGAGATGAGACCGGTATTTATCCCGACCATGCCATATTCCAGCGCTTCCGCCAGCCTCCAGCTCCGGGACAGATCCCTGGTGTAAACATAGGAGGCCAGTCCGAACTCCGTATCGTTGGACAGGGAAATTACTTCTTCCTCGGTCTTGAACTTGTAGAGCGGCGCCACAGGGCCGAAGGTTTCCTCTGTCGTAATTTTCATGCCGTAATTGATATCCGCGAGGACTGTCGGTTCGAAGAAGGTGCCGCCGAGGCTATGCCGCTTGCCGCCGCAGACGATGCGCCCGCCTTTGGCGACGGCATCCTGTATATGCTCCTCAACTTTTTTCAGCGCGGCTTCATCAATCAGCGGTCCCTGATCCACCTGGTCATGCAGGCCGTTGCCGACTTTCATCTGCCTGACCCGGGCAGCGAGTTTTTCGGTAAAGGCGTCATGGATCTCATCCTGAATAAAAAACCGGTTGGCGCAGACGCAGGTCTGACCGGTATTACGATATTTGGAGATAACCGCTCCTTCGACAGCGGAATCGAGATCGGCATCATTGAACACAATAAAGGGAGCATTGCCGCCAAGCTCCAGAGAGAGCTTTTTCATGGTTCCGGCACATTGTTGCATTAAGGTCTTACCCACTTTTGTTGAGCCGGTAAAGGTCAGCTTACGCACCAGGGGATTTGAGGTCATTTCTCCTCCAATGACAGACGAAGAACCTGTCACCATATTTATGACCCCGGCTGGTATCCCCGCTCGCTCGCCAAGCTCCGCCAAAGCCAGCGCCGAAAAAGGAGTAGCGGAAGCTGGTTTGATTACCATGGTACAGCCGGCTGCAAGAGCAGCTCCGGCTTTACGGGTGATCATGGCTGCCGGAAAGTTCCAGGGTGTAATTGCCGCACAGACACCGACAGGCTGTTTAATCACCAGAATGCGCTTGTCTCTCTGGTGTGAGGGGATGATATCTCCATAAATCCTTCTGGCCTCTTCGGCGAACCATTCTATAAATGATGCAGCGTAGGCGATTTCCCCCTGCGATTCCGCCAGCGGCTTGCCTTGTTCAATCGTCATAAGCCGGGCCAGATCCTCCTGATTGTCCAATATCAGATCTGCCCAGCGACGTAGAATACTTGAACGCTCCGCTGCTATTTGGCCGCGCCAGTCAGGCCAGGCCCGGTTAGCAGCCTCGATGGCCCGGCGTGTCTCGTCGGCTCCAAGACCGGGAACGGTGCCCAGCGAACTCCCGGTTGCCGGATTCGTTACCTCCAGGGTGGAGCCGTCCGCTGCATCGACCCACTGACCGTCTATATAGCATTGGTGGCGAAAAAGGCTGGTGTCCTTAATGTCAAACATAATCTCCTCCTCTTGCTGAATGTCTTCCGGAGTAAAGGTGGGCATATTCTCTCTTCCCGGCCTTTGCCTTGCTTCCTGGCTTTATAATAGATACTATATCATATCCGGCGGATAAGCTGAAAGAATCCCATGGTAACAATTATCAGGCAGCATGATCTCAGGAAGATAGGCACTGGGAGTGTTCGCCAGGGAAGAGGTTTATTTCCACATTGGGCATAATCACATTGAAAGAGTGATCTTTTGACAATATCTTATTAAACGGATATGGATTTTATCTCGCTGCTTCACTGACACGGAAATGGTATGAAGGAAAGAGAAATTACTTCCACAGATAACAGGCGCAAAGAGGTTCGCAAAAGATCGTCTTCAGGCGAGATCGCTTCTTTCCTCAAGGCGGCCGGCGAAACGAGCCCGAGCCAAAACGGGAGACTGATTTTTGCATTGGATGCAACCATGAGTCGTCAACCGACCTGGGACAGGGCTGTCAATATCCAGGCTTCGATGTTCGACGTCGTGGGCAAGACCGGCGGTTTGTCCGTGCAGCTCGTCTACTTTCGAGGCCTGGATGAATGTCGCGCCTCTAAATGGGTCATCAATGCCGCCGCCTTGCGCGACCTGATGCTTGGCATCCAATGCCGGGGCGGAAATACCCAGATTGGCAAGGTCCTCAACCACACCCTCCGCGAAACAACCAAGGCGAAGGTCTCGGCGCTGGTATATATCGGCGATGCGATGGAGGAAAATATCGACATGCTCTGTCAGAGAGCGGGTGAACTTGGCCTCAAAGGGGTTCGCGGCTTTTTCTTTCAGGAGGGGCGTGATGCCATGGCTGAAAGAGGTTTTCGTGAAATGGCAAGGCTCACAGGCGGTGCCTATTTCCACCTTGGCCCCGAATCCGCGAGGGAGCTTGCCGAGCTTCTCGGCGCGGTTGCAATCTATGCGAGAGGAGGATTAAAAGCCCTTGCTGGCAGTGGCAGACGCGAGGCGCTTCTTCTCCTTGAACAACTTAGGACATGATGATCACCATTGTATTGTCCTGGGAAATTAAAGCTTTTTTTCGAGAAAATAATCTGTCTAAAGGTTCTTAGCCAGTTCAGTTGGGTTTTATGAGATAAGATGATACCGTATATTATATTGCTGTTTTTTTTAGTGATTGGTCTCTTCTTGCTGATTCTCACTATACCACCCCAGAAAAGTGCTGCTTATCTGGTAAAAGCCGGACCGATTTTTCTTATGGTAGTGGGGGGAGCACTGACCCTTCTCCGGCGGGGTGTGATAGGTGTTCCTTTGATGCTTCTCGGCATTTCATGGTGGCGGCGAAATAATGCTGTACGCCCCGCCACCTATTCCGGTGGAAAAAAATCAACAGTCCGCTCGGCAAATCTTGAAATGGAACTGGACCACGATACCGGGGAAATGGACGGCATGGTGTTGACCGGCAGCAAAAAAGGAAGCCGCCTGTCTTCGCTGGATCAGGATGAGGTGTTATCCCTTTATCGGGAGATGTATGCCGATACGGACAGTGCCGCCTTACTCGAATCTTTTCTTGATCGCTACCATCCGGATTGGCGGGATCATATCGATCCTGATTCTTTTACCGGGCAGGACCGGACTTCCAGCCTTGATAAGATGACTAAACACGAGGCATATCAGATTCTCGGAGTTGATCCCGATGCTTCGCCTGAGGAGATTCACCAGGCCTGGCGACGGCTTATAAAAAAGGTCCATCCGGACAGCGGAGGCTCTGCCTTTTTAGCCACCAAAATCAACACGGCCAGAGATGTCCTTCTAAATTAGTGTCGCAGTTTCTGTACCTTACGTATCACGTGCTTGACGATCTTTCGCCTCAAAAGATGTTTTAAAACTTCATAAGGAGATCGTATGTGTATGAGAATATTTCAACAGAACTGTAAACCCGTCTTGGCAATGGTTGGAGGTACGATTCTTTTGTCGGTACAGCTGGCCTGGGGCTCCGCTATCATCGAAGGCGAACGGATGCAGCCGGTGCAGGCAAACAAGGGAATGGTGGTGACCAGCCATTTTCTCG
Source organism: Desulfopila inferna (assembly GCF_016919005.1). NCBI lineage: Bacteria > Pseudomonadati > Thermodesulfobacteriota > Desulfobulbia > Desulfobulbales > Desulfocapsaceae > Desulfopila > Desulfopila inferna. The sequence continues at coordinate 71,260 of NZ_JAFFQE010000004.1, read as the reverse complement.
CCACCGAGTCGGCTCTGGAGGTTTTGCGGCAGGGTGGCAATGCCATCGATGCTGCGGTAACCGCAGCGTTTTCCCTGGCCGTGACCCAACCTCGTTCCGGCAATATCGGCGGTGGCGGTTTCATGCTCATTTCCTCCGAACAAAAGAATGAAATCACTGCGATCGACTATCGGGAAAAGGCTCCTGCAAAAGCAACGACAGAAATGTTTCTCGATGATAAAGGCGATGCCGACAGTCACCGCTCCCGCTATTCTCACTTGGCCGCCGGTGTCCCCGGAACGGTTGCCGGCCTGGCACTGGCTCTTGAAAAGTACGGAACAATAAGTCTGCAGCAGGCAATGGCACCGGCTATTAAGCTGGCCGAAAAAGGATTTGTGGTAACTCCACGCTTGAGCGATGGGTTGAAGGCAACAGAAGAACGCTTGAAGAAATGGGATTCGAGCAGGAAAATTTTTTATAAAGAGGATGGCAGCTACTATCAGCCCGGCGATGTCTTCATTCAAAAAGATCTCGCGGCAACCCTGAAACGAATTTCAGCTCTGGGGCCAAAAGAGTTCTATGAAGGGAAAACTGCCGAATTGCTGGTGTCCGAGATGGTTAGACATGGCGGTCTGATCTCGATGGAGGACATGATAAATTATCAACCGGTGATGAGAACTCCTGTGCACGGTACCTACCGGGGCTATGATATCTATTCCATGTCACCTCCAAGTTCCGGAGGGGTACACGTAGTTCAAATCCTCAATATACTCGAAGCATTTCCGATATCTGCATATGGCCACAATTCCGCCGGCTCGATTCATCTGATGGCGGAGGCAATGAAACGCGCCTATGCCGACCGTTCACACTACCTGGGTGATCAAGATTTTGTAGATGTCCCCCTCAAAGAGCTTACCTCGAAGGCCTATGCTGCCGACCTTGCCAGGCAGATCGACCACGACAAGGCCACGCCCAGCAAGAATATAGCACCAGGCGAACCGCTCTCCTATGAGAGCAATGAGACCACCCATTTCTCCATTGTCGACCAGTTCGGAAATGCGGTATCCAATACCTACACAATTAATTTTAGCTATGGCTCCGGCATAGTGGTTGAGGGCGCCGGATTTCTCCTCAACAACGAGATGGATGATTTCTCGGCCAAGCCGGGTGTACCCAATGCCTACGGCCTGATCGGCGGAGAGGCCAACAAGATAGAGCCAGGTAAACGAATGCTCAGTTCAATGTCGCCGACCATTGTCAAACACGATGGCAGGAACTTCCTGGTTACGGGAAGCCCCGGGGGCTCGCGCATCATCACCACCACTCTTCAGGTGATTATGAATGTCATCGATCACGGCCTCAATATTCAGAGTGCGGTTACTGCACCCCGTGTTCATCACCAGTGGCTGCCCGATGAGATACATATCGAGGAAGGAATAAGCCCGGATACTATTGATCTGCTTGAAGAGAAAGGACATAAAATCGTCCGGAAATCATCGATGGGAGCAATCCAGTCTATCATGATAAAGGACAGGAAGATGTATGGCGGTGCAGATCCACGCCGGTCGACCTCCCTGGCTGCTGGCCTGTAATACTGATGAAACCAAGGCTTAACCATACCGGGCAATTTGCAGTACCATCACCTGCTGTTTGCAGTTCCATCATCTTCAGACTTTAAGGAGAAAATATATGCACATTCGCTTTCTCAGGCGCACCGCTTTGACAGCGGCCTGTATGCTTGGTGTTACCGCCGCCGGCACGTCATATTCGGCGCAACCGGAGGCTGGATGGTCCTACCGGACCAGCGCCGGATACTTTCTTTCAACCGAGGCCGACTTTGACAACGGTGGTGAATTTTCAAGTCAGCACTTCTTCATCGGTGGCAGCACTGAAAAAATGATCGGCCGTGATTTTTCCATTGGCCTGGGGCTGAATTACACCGCCGTTGATTATGATTTTGACGGTCTCGCCATGCCGCTCTGGGATCGAGCCGATTTTTTGACCTTAAGCATCCCTTTGTCCATGCCAGCAGGCGAGAGAGGGCGAGTGAGTCTTTTCGGGAGTATCGGTACGGCAAGCGAGCAGGAGGCGGATTTTGATGACGGTTTTGTCTACAGTGTTATTTCCTCCTATATGTACAGTTTTTCCAAAGAATTAAGTATCGGTCTTGGTGCCGGATACACCGGAGGACTTGAGGACAACAGCCTGTTCCCGTTTATGATGATCCGCTGGCAGATCACCGAACAACTCCTCCTCACCAATCCCTTCCGCCCGGGACCATTCGGACCAGCGGGCCTCGAACTGAGCTACCGGCCCAACGATCGGCTCGATTTCGCCATTGGCGGCGTTTACCGCAGTCTCCGTTTTGCCCTTGACGAGGATTCCAGCGCCGCTCCTTCCGGTTATGCCGAGTTTGAAGGCATACCTGTTTTTCTGCGGGTCGGATGGGCCGCACACCCTGCAGTTACCATGGATGCTTACCTTGGTGTCTCGCTCAATGGTGAGCTCACAATCGATGATCGGGATGGCCATGAACTGTCTCAGGACGATTACGATCCCCTTCCGATTATCGGCCTGAGCATTTCCGGCAGATTGTAGTTATACAAAAATACCTCAATCGGTGAAACTTATTGAAATCGAGCCCGTGCTTTCGACCGAATATGACAGCAGAATCCTATTTTAGAACAGCTAATTACGTTTGAAAGCTAAAGCACGTCCCGAGGAGTATCCGGTGATACGCAAAAACAGAAATATTATTAAGCGCAGCAGGGAAATTTCCCACGGGAAAAGGGGAGAAGGCCCTGTCATTTACTGGATGGATCGGGAACACCGCATCGCCGACAACTGGGCCCTGCTCTACGCCCAGCAGGAAGCTCTTCTTCGAGAGAAAGATCTGCATGTTGTCCTCCTCTATTTTAAAAATATGGGAGAGCACTCCTGTCAAAAGCCTTTCCTGCTGGAAGGGCTGGTTGAACTGAGAGAAGAAGCCAAAAGATATAATATCGGATTCACCGTGCTTGATGGCGAGGCGGAAGATATCCTGCCCCGCTTTCTTGTTAAATATGACTGCCACCTGCTGGTTAGCGATTTTTCACCGCTGCGGGAAAAGCGGCGGATCTGCCGGAAAATCACGGAGGTCATAACTGTTCCTTTTGTCGAAGTAGATGCACACAATATTATTCCTGCCTGGATTGTCACCACCAAAAAAGAATATGCCGCCTATACGCTGCGGCCCAAAGTGAATCGTCTTCTTTCTGATCATTTAACTGATTTTGTTGAGGTTGTCCGTCATCCCTCCAATCCTGGTCTTGATACTGCTGATTTTCCGGATATCACCTACCAACTGGAGTCGATGCTGCAGGAATTTACCTGCGGGTTCCCAGCAGGAGAGAGGCAGGCTTTGTCCAGCATGCGGAAATTTCTCGCGCGTGGTCTGGATCGTTATGAGCAGGAGCGCAATAACCCCAACCTCAACGGCCAGTCGGGCCTCTCTCCCTATCTTCACTTCGGCCATCTCGCTCCCCAGCGACTGGCATGGGAGGTTGACAAAGCCGAGGCACTGCAGGCCAGTAAAGAGTGTTTTCTGGAGGAGCTTATCGTACGAAGGGAGCTTTCCGACAATTTCTGCCTCTACGAAGCATCGTACGACAGTTTTGAAGGTTTTCCGGATTGGGCGCGGAAAAGCCTCAACCTGCACAGGGGTGATAAACGGGAATTCATCTATGATCTTAACCAACTGGAGAATGCGGAAACGCACGAAAAACTCTGGAATTCATGCCAGCGGGACCTGCTGACGAGTCATAAACTGCATGGCTATCTGCGGATGTACTGGGCCAAGAAAATCATGGAATGGACAGCAGGGCCCGAAGAGGCTCTTTACAATACCATTTATCTTAATGACAAATATTCTCTTGACGGGTGCGATCCCAATGGCTATGCGGGTATTGCCTGGTCCATCGGCGGCGTTCACGACAGGGCCTGGCCGGAAAGAGAGATTTTCGGCAAGATACGCTATATGAATGAACGCGGCTGCCGACGGAAATTCGAGGTAGATAGATATATTGCTGAAATATCCTTGGGGAAGTGAAAATGGAGCGGGAAACGAGATTCGAACTCGCGACTTCAACCTTGGCAAGGTTGCACTCTACCACTGAGTTATTCCCGCTCATTTTTTAAAAACCGGAAGAGTTTTCTTACCAAAGGATAAGATTCAAGTCAATACCTTAGAAAAAAAATATAGGAAGAAAAGCAAATCTCGAGGCTAAAAATACGGGAGGCGAACATTTATGTTAATGGTTTCCTGCAGATGAAAATTCCACCCGAAAAAGATTCCCCCCGGATGGCAAACAGAAATATGGATAGTGGTTGTCAATGTTGATGAATGCGTAAAACCACTGACGTGCCCTCTGCGTCATTCCGGACTTGATCCGGAATCTATTTGTTTTTAAATAGTTACAGTTTCAGGATCAAGTCCGGAATGAAGGGTACCGGGAATATTGGGGTTTTTACTTCCATCAATGTTCTTCGTGCCCTTCGTCACCTTCTTCCATCATCTCCATCAATTCATTCTGAAAATTTTCATCTTCCATTAGCTTTACGGCAATGGCTTGGCATATAGCTGCCGATAAACCCTCCTGATCCGGCGAGGAGACATGAACGGTTATCTCATTATTATCGTCGGCTTCCAATATCAATGCTGCCTGGTTTGGCTTGAGTTCCATTATCCCGCTCCCTTTTTTAAAAGTTTCTTTTCCGGTAACGTTCAACTACTGGCGGACTTACACACCATTCCCTGAAAATGCAAGAGTTGCATGCATTTTGCCTTCTTTGCAGGAATTGGTAAAACTATAAGCAGGATGAATCAAAACGATACCGGAAATCATGCGGTGCCGCCTAACCCCGCATGAATGTCCTGAGCAGCCGGAGTGATGGACAAACCTCCCTTACAGGTACAGCGGAAACGGTGACACATGGCCGCCCCCACTTCCTTCATGGCACAGATAACCTGCCCCAGCGGGATAACGTGGGCAAATCCGGCAAGCGCCATGTTGGCGGCAGCCACTGCGTTGAGGGCCGCCATGATATTTTTGCCGAGACAGGGAACTTCAACCCGGTCAGCCACCGGATCACAGATCAGCCCCAGCGTGTTCTGCAGTGCCATGGAAGCAGCTTTGAGAGCTGTAGCACCATCTCCTCCCATCAGTTCGACCAGAGCAGCCGCCGTCATGCCGGAGGCTGCGCCACACTCATATTGGCAACCGCCTTCCTCCGCCGCAAAACCACCCTCCCTGGCAATAAAAACACCCAGCAGGCCCGCGGCCAGAACAGCCCGCTCCATTTCCTCCCCAGTCTTGCCTGTCTTTTCAGCAACGGCGGACAGAGCACCGGGCAGGGTGCCGCAGGATCCCGCGGTCGGCGCCGCAACGATGACCCCCATCGAACTTTTAGTCTCCATGACCGCAGAAACTGAGGCAATGACATCGTTGATAAGAGCAGAGGGGATCAATTCCTTCCGGTTTTCAGCCTCACCGATGAGATGTGACTGTGCCGGCAGAATGCGATCCTGATAGCTAGTGCCCTCAAGTCCTCCGCTCACGGCCTCCCGCATCACTCTAAGGTGTTCCGCTGCGAGGTCGGCTACTATTTTCTCCTCAACACCGCCCAGGGCGGACTCATAGGACAGAGCATAGTCGGAGAGGCGCCCTCCCTTCTCCAAAAGAAGCTGCTCCATCTCGGCAATGGTGACAAAGGGCAGATCCCTATTGCCCTGCGGCTGGATCGGATAAAGAGATTGAACATAAGAGCTGTCATCCTCGATGATGCCGCCATCAAGTTCGACCAATCGGATTATGCCGCCGCCGGTGGACAGCGCCACGAATTGCACCTTTTTGCCTTGTGTGCCGGTGAGCTCGATATGATAGGTGTTGGGATGATCTCCCGCCAGGGGTTCTATGCGAAAGAGTATCTCGATGCCACGCTCCCGACAGATCTGTTCGGCATTGATCAGATCCGGATCGGAAATCTGCATTTCCAGCAGCCCTCCTGCGAGACCCATGGCCGATCCCTGTCCTCTGTAGGTCGTAGCCAGGGAGCCCTCGGGATCGAAGGTTATAATGGCTCGTTTTGGGATATCCTGCAGCAGCATTCTGCCCAGCAGCCCTATTCTGACAGAGGCTGCGGTGTGGGAACTGCTCGGCCCACGCATTATCGGGCCTATAACGTTATTGAATATCGATGGGTAATCAGACATATTGATTTATTTTAATTTTTCTGGATTGAGTAAACAGTATCCCACAAGTGCCGGGATTCCTGAGTTAAGTACATTCCGGATCGAGTCCGGAAATGATGACGGTGGTCGGAATGATGACAGAGATATCTCCGATTTTTTACATATATTCAAAAATCCGGCTTTTCTTCCCGGTGCTGTCAATTACGCAGTTTCAGATCTGCAACATCGTAGATCGAGCTTTTTACAAGCCCATCAATTGAGCTCTACTACCATACCCTTGGCAACTTCTCTCTTTTTTTCCTCACCCATTACAATTCCGAGCAGTTCCAGTGAGAAATCCACGGCCGTGCCCGCTCCCCTGCTGGTGACGCAGTTTTTATCCATGACCACCTTTAAGGTCGCATCGGCGGGGTTGCTGAGATCAGCGGCAAATAAGGGATGACCGGTGGCCTTTTTACCCTCCAGCAGACCATGATGTTCAAGAACAACCGCTGGAGACGCGCATATCGCTCCGTAGAGTTTATCAGCCGCATTCTGTTTCCTCAGAATCTCGATCAGTATTTCCGAATTCTTCAGATTTTCAGCACCGGGAATCCCTCCGGGCAGGGCGACCAGGTCATAGTTCTCCTCCACACATTCACCAATAAGCTTATCCGCGGTAATTTTGACGTTATGGGATGAAGTAATGACAAGATCATTAACCGAGGCCAGATCGACCTCGGCTCCGGCACGCCTGAAAACATCTACAATACTGAGAGCCTCGATCATTTCTATGCCGTCGGCGATAGGAACAAGTATTTTTGTAGTCATTATTCCTCCTTTTCAGCTTTTTCGTTGGTAAACAACCTACTCTGCCTGTGATGATGATTTTATCGGAATTTCAACAGCAAAGGGGTAACGCAGATTGCATGCAACTCTTCGGCAAAGAGCTTGAGACCAGCAGTTTAGCCTTAACTGTAACAGGTTCCACAGTGCTCCGGATGTGATTGCTGCAGATGGGGCGCTGCTGAATAGTTACGATTCATTACTTCAATTCCAACACCATTTATACTACCCTATGAATTATAGATCTCACAATCAATATCGTATTGCTATAACATCCGCTTAAGAGTTAATCCCAGCTTACGGTGCCCGACATGAAAACCTTACCCAAATCCCAAAATGGCATAGAAAAGCACCGCTTTAAATCCTTTCACGAGCTGATGACCAAAAGGGTTGCAGAAATCCTTCTGGTCTCAAGTACCTATGATGCTTTCATCATGCAGGAGGATGGACCGCTGGCTGAAAGAATTATCCACGAATACCGGGGTCTCAATCTCAGCAGACCGCCCCGGCTGACCTGGATTTCCAACGGCAGTGAGGCTCTGAAAAAAATCAGCAGCGGGGATTTCGATCTTGTCATCGTCATGCCGCATATCGGCGATATGGATGCCCATGACCTCTGCCGCAGGATGAAAGAGATTCAGCCTGAAATACCCATCTATTATCTGGCCTATGATGCCGGGCGTATCCTCGAAGAAAAGAAATACGTCGACCGCTCCGTCATTGACCGGACCCTGCTCTGGTCCGGCAACACCGATCTTCTCCTGGCCATTGTCAAAAACCAGGAAGACAAAATGAATGTCGAGCTCGATACAGCACTGGCCAACATTCGCGTTATCATTTTTGTTGAAGATTCACCTTTTTACCTCTCCTCCCTGCTGCCGGTGCTGTACCGTGAGCTTGTCCTGCAGACCCAGGCGGTTATGGACGATTCGCTCAACGAGAAAGACCGGCTGCTGCGCATGCGCACCCGCCCTAAGATACTGGTGGCCGAGAATTACGAGGAGGCCTGGGAGCTCTACCAGAAGTATAAGAAATACCTGTTCTGCGTGATTTCCGATGTCAGATTCGAAAAGGACGGCAAGGAGGATCCGGAAGCCGGGATAACCCTTCTCAAAAATATCTCGCGGGAGCAGAATGACCTGCCGCTTCTCGTCCTCAGCTCCGAGCCGGAAAACAAGGAAAAGGCCGAGCAGATTCCGGCTCTGTTCTCCGATAAGCACTCACCCAGTCTGCATAGTGATCTCGATAACTTCTTTCGGCATTCCCTGGGCTTCGGGGATTTTCTCTTTCGCCAGGATAACGGTGAAATTATCGAACGTGCCGGCAACCTGCGCTCCATGGCCAACGTTCTTAAAAAACTGCCGCTTGAATCCATAGGCTATCATGGCCGCCGCAATGATTTCTCCAGGTGGTTGATGGCCAGGTTCGAAATGGAGATAGCCCAGCGGATACGATCCTCCAAACTCGATGATTTTAATGGACTCGAGGAAGTACGGCAGTATCTGATTTCCATCATTCGCAACAAACTGAAGCAGCGGCAGCGCGGTCTGGTATCCGACTTCGTCCAGCAGGAGTTTGATCCTGATCACGATTTTATTAAAATCGGAAAAGGCTCCCTCGGCGGCAAGGCCAGGGGGCTGGCTTTTATTTCCAGTCTGCTACGCGAGGAAATCGATATTGTCTCTCAGTTCGACTCGGTCACCATTTCGCTGCCGAAAACCATGGTGATAACCACCGAAGGCTTTGATATTTTCGCCAAACTCAATAATATTTTTACATTTTTCACCGGTATCGAAGATGATGAAGAAATAGAGAAGGGTTTTCTCAAAACCGCCTTCCCCGAAGAATTGCGGGAGGATATTCTGGTGTTCCTCAAGCATACCACCTTCCCGCTGGCGGTAAGGTCATCGGCGATTCTGGAGGATGCCCATTACCGGGCCAGCGCTGGGGCTTACAACACCTATATGCTGCCGAACAATGATCCAGACATCAATGTCAGGCTGGATCATCTTGTCAGGGCCATCAAGCTCATTTATTCGTCCATTTTCCAGGAAACCCCCCGAATTCTCGCCAAAACCTCGACTTACCGGCAGGAGGAGGACAAAATGGCGGTGATAATTCAGCAGCTTGTCGGCCATCAGTACGACGGCTACTTCTACCCGGCAATTTCGGGGGTGGCCCATTCCTACAATTTTTATCCGGTTTCCTGCATGAAACCATCGGAAGGGGTGGCCCATATCGCCCTGGGTCTCGGCAAGATCGTGGTTGATGGGGGTGCTGCCTTACGCTTCTCTCCCGTCTACCCCCAAATCCTGCCCCAGTTTTCCAATATCGATGACATTCTCCGCAACTCTCAGCATTTTTTCTATGCCCTGAAGATGCAGGTGAAAGGGGAAGAACCGCTCAAGGATATGCTTGAGAGAATAGAAGTCGATCAGGCCGCCGGTCATTTTCCTGTTCGCAAACTGGCCTCAACCTATAGTCCGCAGGATGAAAAAATACGTGATTTCTTCAGCGGCGACGGCTATCCCGTGATAACCTTCGCCCCCATTTTGAAATACCAGGAATTCCCCTTGGGTAAAGTGTTACTCAAGATCCTCGGGATCGGTGAAAAAGGCATGGGCTGTCCGGTCGAGATAGAGTTTGCCGTCAATCTGGCGGAAGGAGAAATACCTCAATTCTATCTCCTCCAGATACGTCCCATGGCCGTGGCCCAGAGCAGAGTCAAGGTCAGAATAACTGATCAGGAGCGCCGTAGGTCCTGGTGCTTTTCCGACATGGCCATGGGGCCCAGCCAGGAATCGCAAATCACCTCTGTTCTCTATGTCAAACCGGAGCGGTTTGATACCAGGAAGACTCTGGAGATCGCCAAAGAAATCGAAAAAATGAACGGCATCTTAAAGACCCGCCGAAAAAGATATCTGCTTATCGGTCCGGGCAGATGGGGAACCGCCGACAGATGGCTGGGAATCCCCATAAAATGGAGCGGCATAACCGAAGTCCATACCATAATCGAAACTACCTCGGAAAAGCTTCATGCAGATCCTTCGCAGGGGAGCCATTTTTTTCACAACATAACTTCGCTGGGCATAAACTACCTGGGAATTCCACCCAAGGGCGAGTGCCGCATCAACCTGGAATGGCTGGACAGCCGGCCGGCTGAGATCGAGACCGAGTACCTGAGATATGTCGAACTGGAAAAACCGGCAGTGTTGAAAATCGATGGAAAAACCTCACAGGCCGTGATCATATTCGAGATGGAGGGCTCGAAGATGGAATGACAGGAGAAAAACGGAGAAGGAATCAAACGCAGATTCATGATTTTTTATGATATTATCAATTTTCACCGATAATTTCGATAATCCTGTCGGCCGCGCTCTCAATATTGGCGGCCACTTCGGCACTAAGCCCCACCCCCAGCAGGTCAAAGCACTTTCCTTCGATACCGACCAGATAGACCCGTGCCGGTGTTTTTTCGGGATAGAGGTTTCTGGAAATTTCGACAGCTTCACGCACGCCGATGCCGTGACAGGAAACATGGGCTCCGCCCTGAGGCAGCTCGGTCCAGTCGAGGATATGAATGGTGCCGGGCGCTGCCCCGAATTGAACGGCATCAACGACTATCAAGAGATCTTCGCCGGCAAATTCGTCGAGCAGCAACATGCCGCCGAGCCCCAAAAGCCTGAGACGGATGCTCTCAGACAGCGTCCGTCCCGATAGTTCCTGATAGATGGCAGGGCCGATACCGTCATCGGCCACAAGATCATTGCCGATGCAGATTATCAGTGCGGCAGTGGTCATGCCTTTCTGGGAGCACCGCCAAGGGTAACCTTGAAGGTACAGCTGGTATCCGCCACAGTTATGGTGGTGGGCCTGGCCGGTCTGCCGGTAAATTCGGCCAGTATGCCGCCGATATAATAGTGGAACATCTGACAGGCGGCACCGTCCAGCTCCATCTTGCGTTCCCTGCAGACAGCTCCGATCGGGCAGTGGTCAATGGTGATCATCGCGTCATTGCCCTGCATTTCCCCGGAAATTTCCATCTGCTGAATAGTGAACACCCGGACTAGCTCGCTGAGTGCATTATCAGGAGTGGGATCATTCAGGTGTATGGGCATATTCAGAGCCATCTTCCGGCCGGCGGCAACGGCAAGAGCCGGAGTCGACTTGCCGACGAATTTCTCTATGGTGCTGACAAACATATCAAGCAGGAAGCAGACTTCCACAAATGCCTTGTCATGATCTTCAGCGGTAAGCTGTAATTCTGATGTTTCTATCATAGGAACTTCTCCATACGCTGACTGAAATGAATATTGCGGTAGAAATTGGAGACGGCAGGATAATTGCTGTGGGTAATGGCGCCGGAGGGACAAATATAGCCGCAGCTCAGGCAGGCAATACAGTTCTCCAGGATCTCGACTTCAGCCTTTCCGGTCTCTTCGTTGAAGGAAAAGCAATCCGTCGGACAGACATCGAGGCAGAGCCGGCAGCCGCGACAGGCCTTCTCTTTTATTTTCATTTCAAGCATTGTCTTTCCTCCTCAGTTTGCGAACGATCCTGCCATTCTGAACGAGCTCGACATCAAGGGCCATCTTACCTATGGCGTGAGTGGAACAGGCCAGACATGGATCATAACAGCGAACCACGAATTCAAGACCGTTCAGCATGGCCTCGTCGTCGGATTCCTGCAGCATGCTGTTGGCCCCCTCTCTAAGGGATGCATTGATGGCCGCGGTATTCTGCTGGGTAGCAATAATCATGTTGGCGCTGCGTACTATGCCGCGATCGTCAATATCATATTCATGGATGAGCGTTCCCCGGGGCGCCTCTATATGGGCGATACCGGTGCCGCCTCTGAAATCGGCGGGTACCCGAGTCTCGCCGCGAAGTGCTGGATTGTTGATTATCTCATGCGATTTCTCACAGGCATATACCAGTTCGATAAGTTTGGCATACATCTGCAGGACCGCATTGTGACAGGGTTTTCCGAATTTTTCCCTGAACACCTCGAATTCCTTTTGCGCCAGCGGAGTTTCCATGGAGTCGGCCACATTCAACCGGGCCAGCGGACCGACACGGTACATCTGTTCCGCCCCATCCATATTGAGATACACCTCCTTGGCATAGGAATTCTGCACCGCCCTTTCACTCATCATCTCTTTATAGCAGAGGGAGCTGAAATCCTCTTTGAGCCCGCCCTGGGTGTCCATGGCTCGCAACATGCCGTCATAAAAGTTGAGTCTGCCGCCCTGTACAGTTCCCAGATACCAACTTTCGGAATTCAGCTTTTCCAGAAGAACAGGATTCTTGTCGAGCAGGTTGAAGAGCAATTTTTTTACCTGGCCGGCCAACTCATGAACCCGTTGGACCGACTCGGCCGTCAGTTCCTGCAGTCTCTTGAATTGACCGTCACTGAGGCTAAAGGAAATGCCGCCGGCCACCGCGGTTACCGGATGAATCCCCCTGCCGCCGATGGTCTCGTTGATCTTCTGGCCAAGGCTTCTCAACCGCAGCCCTTTCCGGCTCAACTCCGGATTGGCCTCAACCATGCCGACGATATTGCGCGTGGCGGGATCACCGTCAAGTCCAAATACCAGATCGGGACCTGCCAGTACAAAGAGAGAAAGACTGTGGGAATGAATATAGTGCCCCATGTACATGAACTCGCGCAGCAGCTTTGCCGCGGCAGGTATCTCTACTCCGGCGGCATTGTCAAGAGCTTTGGCCGCCACCAGATGATGCGCAGTCGGACAGACACCGCAGATACGTGCGGTAACCTGCGGCATAGTCGATGCTTCCATGCCCACCAGAATGCGTTCAAAACCGCGCAACTCGTTAACGCAGAAGGAGGCTTCGGTCACCGTTCCGGAGTCGTCGCACTCAAGAACGATGCGGGCGTGCCCCTCGATACGGGTAACCGGATCTATTTTTATGGTTTTACTCATTTTCCTGCCTCCACATCTGCAATCCACTTATGGATCAAAAAAGTCGGTTTATTGCCGATCATCTTGGTTGCCATGGCATAGGCATAATGGGTTTTTGCCGATTTTTCCATATGGCTGACGATCGTTTCGTTCTCTAAAGCGGTGAGACGCGACATTCTCTCGCTGATTTCTGTCCTGATATCGTGGTTGGGTTCCGCCAGGATCTGCATGGTCGGCCCGGCACATCCGGTGCACATTATGCCATGGTTGGGGCATGGAGCCAGACAACGATCCAAGGTGACCGAGCCGAGACAGATATATCCCTGACTAAGAAAACAGACGTCATCTTCCGCTATGCCTTCAAGACTGTTCTTTATCGCCTTTACCTCAGTCTTTTTCATGACCCGGTTGCACCCGGCGCACACCGTCTCCTGCCCCGCCTTAGGCTGTCGGCCCTGCACAAGCGCGGAGAGGCTTTCAAATATGTAATGGGCATGAGGCGGACAACCCGGCAGATAGAGATCCACATCGATCACCTCATCCACCGGAATTACTCTGTGCTCGAGCCCGGTAACATTGGTGGTCGGCACAAAATCAGTTTTCGTCGTCTTATTTGTCTTGTAGACACAATCCATTATCTCTTCGCTGCTGTGCGCCAGCCCGGCGCCATGCAACCCTCCATAGACGGCACAGGTGCCGAAGGCGATAATGGTTTTGCAACTCTTGCGCATCTCGATGGCCGCATGACGATCGTGTTCAGTCCGTATGGAGCCGGTCAGAATACCGACATCGGCCTCAGGATAGTCTTTTACATCGGTGAGCACCGGGCATTTTTGGATCTTGACATCGTCCAGCACTTGAAGAATCTTTTCATGCATATCGACAATGGCAACATGACATCCGCCGCAGTCACAGAGCCACTCAGTATTCAGGCGAACTTTTTCACCACTCATAGTACACTCCTCTAACGAGATATTTACAGCTTATCCATCAACGCTCAGGACCTTCAAACAGGCATTTTCACCGGCATGCTTTATTTCCAGTGTTGCCTTCTTTCCCATAATGCTTTCCAGTGCACCGGCGAAAAAGCCATACATCATATTGCACAGGGAGCCTTGCTGGGGATGACCGAAGCGAAAAAGCGCCTGACGAATCATGCAGTCACGAAAAACCAATTGTATCTGGGACTGTCCCTGTTCATTCTTCATTATCATTGCACTCTGGGAGGCGGGCTTAAAAGGTTCGAATCCCCACAGGCAATGATTCTGCATCAGGATTCTGCGCACTTCGGCTATCGCCTCCATTAGATCATCGGTCTGTTTGGCCCCTTCGGAAAACTTTCTTCCCAGACTGCGACCTGCCGACATTGTCATACTGCTGGCGCCGCGCCCGAGGATGGGCTCGATCCCTGCAGAAAGCGCTGCCATAAAGTTCATCGTCTCCTGCAAAGTGCGTCTCTTTTTTAAGATTTCATCCACCTTAAAGCTCCTCCTTGCGGCAATATTTCAATTCTGGAAATGAGTACCTTACAGATTGTTTCATGTTTTTTTTGCAAAAAATAATCTCCAATCTTTGCTGCTATTTTTCGTGAGAATCTTTCTCACGAATTCCCATCAAGCTACAATAGCATCGGACCTTATTCAAGTTTATTTCTACTTTTCGACCATTTACCTGTAAAAATATATGAAAATATATTTTTGATATGGCACTATAATCATTTACCTGATTACACTTAATCCTCAGCTCAAGGTCAAGGCTGCTCTTTTCACGGGTCTCTGCTGCCCGGACGGCTGCAGCGAAGTCCCCATGGACGGATTTATAGCGTCCCGATGAAAAGAGCAGTCTCGGCCCGGGCCAGAATGCTGAGTTTCAGGGGTAACCAGAATCATTAATGCGGATCCGCTGAATAGATAGTATTCAATACTCCAGTACAAGGCAGATCCGAATGGTAATGGATATAGGCAAAATATGGATGGAGATCGCAGACCATCCTGGAATTTGGCGCTGAGCATTTTACGGGATTATCATGGATGCCATTGACGATAGAATAAACAACCACAGGCTTTCCGCTACAGACCATGCAATCATTACCTGTAATCGAGACGAGATAATTACCGGATGGGACCGGCGTGCCGAGCAAACCTTCGGATGGTCGAAACAGGAAGCTCTCGAACAGAATATATTCTACCTTCTGTTGCCTCCCACCCCCGAATCAATGCCCAAACTGACGCTGACTGACATTATCTCCACCGGGGAGGAAAATCAATCCGAACAATTCACGCTCTCTCGGAGAGCCCAACATAAAAACGGCTCAGCCTTCGATGCCCATTTCCTCATTTTTAATATTAATGAATCGGATACCATTATAGTGTTGGTCAGAGATCTAGGCAGGCAACAGCGTTTTCTTGAAAAAATTAACACCTCTTATCATCAGCAGACCATTCTTGACCAGGTTCTCAAAATATCGGTCCAACCGCTTCCACTCGACCAGCAACTCGGCAAAATTCTTGATCATCTTTTTTCGATACCGCAGTTGAATCTACTGCCGAGAGGCGCCGTCTTTCTAGCGGAACCGGATAGTGACATCTTTATCGTAAAGACTCGAAGAGGATTTGCCGAACACAGTGAAATGTCTTGTTCGGAACTACCGCAGAGATTATGTTCCTATGGGCAATCGGCTCAATATGACGCAGTAGATGTTGACTCCTGCACGAAATCAAAAAGCGCCGCCAACTGTCGTCTGGCTAAACCACACGGTCATTTCTGCTCACCCGTCAAAAAAGGGAAAAAGGTGGTTGGCGTATTATGTCTCTATACACGCAAAGGGCATAATTCCCAGCCTGCCTTCAAGCAGCTCTTTGAATCCATATGCAACATCATCGCGGGCATGATTGAAAGTCGGGAGATGGACCTCCAGCTCATCACACTTGTCCACGACCTGCGTCATTCCATCCACGAAATCAAGGAAGAGAAGAAGTTTTCCGAATCGATTATTCAGGGTTTGACCCATGGCCTCATCGTTACCGACCTCGATGGCAATATACATACCTATAATGAACTTGCAGAGTCGATCATGAGCACCTTCACCGCTACCCTGGACGGCAAAAATCTCATCGACGTGGTGGGCCCGGATGCCGCGGCAAGGCTGCTTGACATTAATCACGGCAACAGCAAACACCTTGATCAGGAGTTGACGATTACCTCAGGGCATGACGGCCGGAAGATTATCGGCTATTCCGTTGTTCCCCGAGAGGATGCACACGGTAATCAGGTGGGCCGCATCATCTCCATCGATGACATATCGGAATTGAAATATGTGCGCAAGGAGATGGAGAAAATGAATCGGCTGGCCACCGTTGCGGAGATAGCCTCCGCCGTTGCCCACGAAGTGCGTAATCCCCTGGCCGGCATCAAAATCATGGCCCAATCCATTCAGGGGCAATCGGTTACCAAGGAAGAGCAGAACGAGTGTTTGACCAGGATCATCCGGCAGGTGGACAGGCTCAATTCCCTGCTGACCGAATTTTTTTCCTATGCCAGACCCGCAGAACCGCAGATCCGTTCTACTTCCCTGCTGGACATCATCACCGAAACGCAGCACCTGATCATAAATAAAATGGTGAAAAATCACATCATCTTCAGGGAAGACTACCAGAACGTCCCGCCTGTCGTAGCCGATCCAAACCAGGTGCAGCAGGTTCTTCTCAATCTCTTTCTCAATGCCATGGATGCTATCCAGCAGGGTGGCGTCATTGATCTGAAAACAGCGCACATCAAAGGTGCCGTCTTGTCGAACCATCGCAAGAAGAACCCCGGGCTGCTGCCGCTCTCCTCATATGTCACGCTTTCGGTTGCCGATAATGGAGTAGGCATGACTCCGGAGATCACTGAAAAGGTATTTGAACCATTTTTTACCACCAAATCGACGGGTACAGGCCTGGGTCTCTCCATCGTTTATCGAACACTGCGGGAAAACAGCGCCGCTATAACAGTTGAGAGCACCCCCAAAAAGGGCACCACCTTTACCCTCTATTTTTCGACGGGGGAATAATGGCAACCGTCCTTATAGTCGATGATGCTGATGACCTCATCTTTGCCCTCGGCAATATTGTCAAGCATGCAGGATATTCTCTGCTCACAGCCGTTACCGGCGGAGAAGCCCTTGCCCTGCTCAAAGCCAACATCATCGATTTGATTTTCCTGGACATCGGCCTGCCGGACACCAACGGCATCGATCTTATCCCGGCACTTCGTGAAATATCGGGCGATAGCGACATCATTATGCTGACCGGTAAAAATGACGCTAAAACCGCGGTTGAATCACTCAAGGCTGGGGCTCTTGATTATATCGTCAAACCATTCGACATCATTGAATTCACTACTGCGCTCAACAGGATTATGCAGTCCCGGCTGATCAGCAAGCGGGTCATGCTCACCTCCCACGAAGAGGGGCAGCCGGAAATGATCTGTTATTCCAGGGCCATGCTCCCGGTAAAAGAGGCCATCGCCGCCGCCGCCGGGGTGGGCGCCCCGGTGCTGATAACCGGCGAGACCGGCACCGGCAAGGAACTTGCCGCTCGCGCGATACATAATCTGCAGCAGGGCAAAAATGGGGTTTTCGTCAAAGTGGACTGCGGCACCCTATCGGCCAATCTCATTGAATCCGAACTCTTCGGTCATGAAAAAGGCGCCTTCACCGATGCCTTGAACAACAAAAAAGGCCTTGTGGAAATTGCCGACGGCGGCACGCTTTTCTTAGATGAGATTGGAAATCTGCCAATTTCACTGCAGCCCAAACTTCTTCGTCTTATTGCAGAATCGATTTTTCGCAGGGTGGGCGGCACCCAGGACATCCAGGTCTCTGTTCGTATCATTGCCGCAACCAATAGCAACATATGCGAGTACATCAAAACCGGGAGTTTTCGCCAGGATCTCTATTACAGACTCAATGTCATCCCAATCACGCTGCCTCCTCTCCGCAATCGTGAAGACGATATTCTGCAGCTCGCTGAGTACTACCTTCACTTCTTCAATCGGGAATTGAAGAGAAACATCAAAGGCTTCACCCACTCCGCCGCCGCTTCTCTGCTGTCACATGACTGGCCCGGCAATATCAGAGAACTGCGCAACCTTGTGGAGAGAGAGATGATCTTCTGCAAATCCGAATGGCTCTCATTTTCAGATCACACAACAATCACCGACAGAAAAAGTGTCTTCCTTAATCTGAGGGACATGGAAGTGGCGCATATCCGCGATGTTCTCAAGGCAACCGACAACAATAAATCCAAGGCCGCCGAAATTCTTGGGATCACCAGAACTACTCTTCGCGCCAAGCTCAACTCCGGTTAATAAATAACCAGGCGGTTATTTATTAACCACTTCAGCCCTTCCCGAGCCACGGTAAATCTTTGTAAGATAATGATTTATTACATTAATATTCAATTCCGACTTTCCGGCACTAACCTTGCTATATTCTCTGAAACAGAGTATAAATACCCATTATCCCTTGTGATTGGATATTTACACTGCATCCCAAGAACAAGGTGCTTTACAGACAGTCAAAGGAGAATGACGTGGCAATGAAAAAAGTCCTGATTGTTGACGATGAAGAAGACATGCTGTGGATGCTGCAAAGGAATCTCGATAATGGAATTCCCAATATCGAAACGTTCACGGCACAATCGGGAAATGAAGCGCTGAACATCCTCAACGAAACCGCCGTCAGCCTGGTCATCACCGATATCAATATGCCGGGAATGAGCGGACTTGAGCTTCTTACCGAAGTCAGCACCAAATGGAAAGATACCAAAGTTATTATCATGACGGCGTATCCATCCAACGCCTTTGCCAACAAAGCCAAAAAAGACGGTGCTGTGCAGTTTGTTGAAAAACCATTCGATATCAACGAAATGCGGGAGATTGTCGAAAATGTTCTGGAAGAAGGCGGCAGCGGCCAAACGAACGGAGGAATTGCCCTCCTCGATATCATTCAGTTTAACGGACTCGCCAAGTCCACCTCGGCATTAAAGATCACCGCCGGCGGCAAAGAGGGCATGATCTTTTTCAAAGAGGGGAAGGTCATTCACGCAATGTTTGGCAACGATACCGGAGAAACGGCGTTTTTCAACATTATTGAAACAGAGGGGGCAGAGCTTCAGAGTGTCAATGGAGTGGACCCGCCTCTGGTCAGCATGGGAAAATCAGTTGAATCATTAATGCTTGAAGCGGCGGTGATGAAGGATGAGGCGAAAAGCAAAACTGCTTCCGGTGTGAATGCCCTGGCCTTCTCGGAAAAAGAATTTGAACTACCACCGGCAGGAGACATAAATGCGCCTGCCGCCGAAAAGTTAGACGATATCACAACCAATTCAGGAGAATTGGAAACCACAGAGGAAAATGACATGACAGAAATCCAGAAAATCTTAGCAGAGTTTACGAACATTGATGGCGTCCATACAGCATGCCTGGTTGGACGAGATGGTTTCCTGCTGGACAGTCTGGCCAGAACCGGCATCGATGCGGAAATGATCGGCGCCATCGCCTCCTCCGGTTTCGGGTCGGCAGAAGCGATGGGAACCCAGCTTGGTCAAGGCGAACTGAACATGACCATGCTTGAATACGCTGAAGGCCCTGTTATGTTCGCACCCGTGGGCGAGGATGCCTTTCTGGTTATTGTTGCAGATAAAGATACCAATCTCGGCTGGATTAGAATCGCAATCAAGAAAAATTCGGCAAAGATAGAAAAAGTAGCTTTTTAGTGCCTTATTCCTGAAAAACTGCCCTAAAAAAACGAAAAATGTATTTAAAACTCCGTGAATCTGCCTCTATAACCATGGCACTTATCCAGCTCAGCTGGATTAGAACTTTACAGACTGTTTTCAATCTGTCTAAAAGCTCTCATCCAGCTCAGCTGGGCTAGTACCTATCCAGTTCAACTGGTTGAGAACTTGAAAATACGATTTTGGAGGAGGATCCCTGCCAACCAAAGACCCTCCGGCGCGTGCTTAAACCGCTTTTCAGCCATCAAACTCAGGTAAGGTGTTCCAGTGCCTCACGCAGACCTACGAATTTTGGTTCATATTTTTTAATGAGCATCCTCGCCTTGGCCAGCCATTCCTTTCTGCTCGTCATCAGGAAAATAAAAAAGGGCTGCTCCGGCATATGCCTGATGATAAAGTGATATTGATCGGTAGTTATCAGAATATCATCAATCAGATCATCATCGGCCAGAAGGCTGATTGCCTTACTATTCGATTTAACGATAGAGGCAAGATACGCCGAAGCTGCCGCCGTCTCAATGCCTTCCCGGCGAGTCGCCTCTGCGATAGACATGCCGTCATCCACAGTCACAACCGCCACAGCCAGAATATGCGGCAGCTCCAGCGACATTTCCTCAACAAGGCTCTGAATTTTTTTTATCATGAATTTTCCTGCTCGGCTGAAAAACTAATATGATTTACGGTAACCTCGCAAAAAGATATTGAAGTTGCCGAGATGGACCTCTGCGATAAGCGCAGATTTCAAAAAAGCCGGAAACACCAGACGAAGTATCTTAAACGGTGATTTGGCAGTACTTGTGGTACGGCGAATAGCCGTTTCAGATCTACAACGACGTAGATCGAGCTTTTTACAAGCCCATCGTTTGTTGATATTCAAGCAATACTACCATTCCAGGTGAACAATGTTAACAGAATAATGGCGCATGAGAACCATTCCAAGATTTTTTCTTGATAAACTAAGGAATTATAAGGAAAGAGCACCTTTACAAATCGCAGAGGTGCGGGTGCAGAAAGGACAAGGTCGTGCCCGGAAACGTCTGAGAGCGACAGCCCACAAGAAAACTCTGGTAAACAGAGAAAAACTTCATCAGTCCTTGGAGGAGAGCGATGTGGAGCTGTAATCCGTTACGGGCACAACCTTATTGCTGTCGAAGAAAAACTTCTGCCAAATTCGAACAGCTTGACCGGGCACGGGATTCCCGGTGTAACTCCAGATATGCAAAAATCAATCCCAGCAATTGACAATCCCATAATACACCGGAATCATAGAATTTTTCAATATAACAGTATCGGCTGTTATACAATGCGGTTCAGATTTTCGCATCAATGCGAATACAAACAACCATTAGAAGGAGGATGCAGCAGTGTGACTTGGCGGCGATTCTGCAAAATATATTACATTTCCATATATTTACAAAACCCCGGAAGGAATTTTTTAATTTTAGCATTTGCGCGAATTATCCGGCACCGATGCACTGTTTCAAGGGAAATTGAAAAGGTAAATTTACATATAGCTCCGTATTTATGGCATTAATTGAAACCCATTAACACCTCTACAGAAATGCAATTTTGAGAAAAACAGATTACCTGAGGTTATATTTTTTTATCTTCCGATAAAGAGTGGCCACATTCACCTCGGCCTTCTCAGCCGCTCGCTCGACATTGTTGCGATTTCGCTGAAGCAGAGTGGCAAAATAATCCTGTTCGAATGAGCTGAGGGCGTCGCTGTATTTTGGCAGACCGGCCAAATGGGCATTATTCTTTCTAAATTTTTTAACATCCATCAACCGCGACAACCCGTCAATCCCAACAAGACTTTCACTTTCAATGGCCAGGGTCGCTTCGATGACATTCTTCAACTCACGAATGTTGCCGGGCCAGTCATAGCCGATCATCACCTCACACGCCTCTGGAGTGAACCCCTTCACTTTAGTGCCGAAGCGGCGATTCATGATCTCGACAAAATGCGCCGCCAGTAAGGGAATATCAGTTCTCCGTTTACGCAATGGAGGTATCTCCAGGCGGACCACAGCGAGCCGGTAATAGAGATCCTCACGAAAATTTCCCGCAGCCATCTCCTCTTGCAGATCGGCATTGGTAGCGGCAAGCACCCGTACATCAACGCTGGTCGGCGTGGTTTCCCCGACCCGGTAAAACTCTTTTTCCTGAAGAAAACGAAGCAGTGCCTTTTGTACATTCATAGGAAGATTGCCGACTTCATCAAGCAGAAGCGTGCCATGGTCAGCCATTTCGAAAAGTCCCTTCTTTTCCTGATCCGCTCCAGTAAAGGCGCCCTTGGCGTGGCCGAACAGTTCACTTTCCAGAAGCGACTCCGGCAAAGCACCGCAATTAATAGCAACAAAAGGCTTGCCCCGCCTGGCCGAATGCTCATGGATAGCGCATGCTACAAGTTCCTTGCCGGTTCCGGATTCGCCGCTGATAGTCACTGAAATATCCCTGCGGGCAATCTTTCGCGCCGTATCCAACACTGTTGTCAGGGCCGGAGATTTACCTATCACTTCACCAAATCTGTCGTGGTTGGCCAACTCCTGACGCAGCTGTTTGTTTTCCTCCACTAGTGAAGTCTGCCGCAAACCATTGCGAACCCGCTGCATCAGCTCTTCGGGTTCGAAGGGTTTGGTCAAAATATCAAACGCACCGTTTCGCAGCGCATGTATCGACATTTCCACAGTGGCGTAACCGGTAATCATAATCACCGGAACGTCGTCATCCTGCTTTTTGATTAACTTTAAAACCTCCAGTCCATCCATTGCCGGCATCTTCACATCGGTTATCACCATATGGAAGTGACCTGGGTGAAAAACTTCCAGAGCTTTCTGTGGCTCGGTAAAGGCGGAAACTCGATAACCGCTGTCGGTCAGCACCGCTTCCAACATCTTACAAAGACCTTTTTCATTATCTATGACTAGAATATGAGCTCCCGCTGTCACCCGCTACCTCCATTTTGTTGCATCTCTCATGAAATAATACTGGATCGTGGCTATCTGAACATTGATGGACTTGTAAAGGGGTAGAATCTGTGATGGCTAAGTAAAAAGCTTCATATTCGAGGCGCGCAAATTTTCTATTATTTCGTCGTACTAAGGTACGTCGTAATGATAGAAAATTTGTAGCAACGAAGAAGATGAAGAGTTTTTACGACGCCATCAACATTCATTTAACCGGTAAACGCATAATTACCGTTGTCCCAACTCCGACGGTGCTTTCTATTTCGATTGTTCCCAGATGGGCCTCCACTATCTGCTTGCTTATGGCAAGGCCTAATCCGGTCCCCTTTGCCTTAGTGGTAAAAAATGGTTCATACACCTCGTTAAGATTTTCCCGGGGAATTCCCTGACCGGTATCTTCCGTAACAATCTGCAGCATCTCACTATCAAGAAAGGTGGAAATTGTCAGCGTTCCTCCCTCTTTCATGGCTGCGGCGCCGTTGAGGATAAGATTCATCATGACCTGACGGAGCTGGTCGGCATCAATGCTGATCTCGGGTAGGCCGTCCGAGAAATTCTTCTGCAGGGAGATATTTTCCGTTTCGGCATGGCTCCGGGCAAAATCAACTATCTGATCAAGAAGATCGTTAATATCAACCTGCTCAAAGGATAGTTTTGGCGCCCTGGCAAAATCGAGCAGATTCTGCACAATTTTTACACATCTCTTGCTCTCCTGTTTGATTTCCTGAATGAAGTGAAAGTTGGGATCATTTTCATCAAGCTTTTTTTCAAGATGACAGGCATATCCCAGGATCACCCCCATGGGGTTATTGATCTCATGGGCGACACCGGAGGAGAGGACTCCGATCGATGCCATTTTTTCCATTTTGGCGAGCTTTTCCTCAAGGACCTTATCCCTCTGGATCAAGTCGGACATGGTATTTATGGCGATAGCCAGTTTTTTCAGCTCTTCGGCTTCCGGAACGGTTATTTTTCTTACCAAACGGCTTCCCCCGGCCCGGGCTATCTCCTCGGTCATCATGAAAATTGGAAAAGTGAAGCGTTTGGCAACATAAAATGTAATCAGACCGGCTACACCTGAGACCAGCAGGCTGAAAAATATCACACTTGCCATGATATGCTTCTTGGTTGCCGCCGCCCTGCCGAAAAGTTCATCCTCGTAGGCCTCGACGAAGACCACCCAGTCCCAGGGAGGAAAATATTCCAGCTTAGCAATTCTGACTCGAGGTTTTTTATCCGGCTCCTGCTCCTGGAGTGACCGCATCCAGCCGGAGGTCTGTTTTTTTTCACAAAGCCGGTGCAGCATCTCCTGTCCTTCTCCATCCAGCCAGAAATTCACACTCTGCCCCTCATAGTGGGGGTGAATGGCCAGCCTGCCGCTGCAGTCCGCCGCATAAATAAATCCTGATTTGCCGACCTTTTTCTCCTTCAGCTTTTTTTTGAGATCATCAAAAGCACGGTTTTTAAAAGGTTGTTCATCATAAATTTCATCAAGATAATTGCCGGCGGATATGACCCACCCCCATTCGGAAAAGAAACGGTAGGCCACAACTTTTTCACGGGGACGAGTATCGCCAAGGAGTGCATTCTTCCAGGAATAGGCAGTAAATAAAACCTCGCCGGGAGGAGCCTTGACGGCTGAATCACACATTTCCTTGATGAAATACCGCCCGGCCTCATCCTTTGAATCGAAGATATTCTTGCCCTCGGAAACCGGATGGACCAGCAGCTTGCCGCCGCTGTCCATCACGGTTATATACCCGCCCTCACCGATACTGGCAAATTTGAGGCCGTTTTTGGCGGCTATCTTGGCGCCTTGAGAGGGCAGCTCACGACGGATCGACTGTTCATACTGCGTCTCCACCAGGTTATAGGCCAGATCGACTATATCACGAAGTTTTCTGCGAACCGCCTCTTCCCTTTCCTGCTGATAGACTTCGTACTGGCGATAATGGCCGTCAATCAGATCCAGCGAGAAATCACTCATATGCTGGAAATCGTCCCTGGTGGCGCGGGTGATACCTTCATATGCCAGCTCCATAGAGACATTGCTGACAAAAAAAGCGATGAGCAGCAGAGGGACGAGCACAAGAGGCATGACCATTATCAGCAATTTCCAGCGCAGTTGCAAATGGCGAAACCAATACATTTTCCGTACCCCCTGCAATATCAGGCTGTACAGCCCTGAAGACCGATTAACGGAAGCTTCCCAGAGCAATATCAAAATTGATAATCTTGTAAAAAGTCATCGAAGTCGCAGAGATGGTTTCTACGATAAGTGTCCGTATGGGCATAAACTCCGACTTCGAGAAAGCTTGATCTACAACGACGTAGATCGAGCTTTTTGCGAGTCCGTCAGATTGAAGAATTCATCTCTCACTCAATCATATCTCTTAAAGTCACTCCACGCTATGGCGAAACTTTCCGCACAAGATACCAGAATTCTATTTTATACTCAACATTGGTGCTTTCCGAACAATGATGGGTATGTGCCGGACCAGGAAAAAGATTCGGCTCTCCATAAGCGGTTGACACCTAAACCGAGCAGTTGTATATGCCATAACTGTTAGAAAAAATATCAGGGAGCCATCCATGCAATTTGTCACCTATTTAACTCTCGTCCTGACCATGCTTTTCTGGGGAGGGACCTTCATCGCCGGAAGAGCGCTGGCAGGCGAAGTAAATCCGGCCAACGCCGCTTTCATCCGATTCGCGATCGCCACGGTCGCCCTGTTCTTCCTGACACTTCTCTCCGACGGCAGAATTTCCATCCCTCCGCGAAAGACGTGGCTTCCTCTTCTTCTTCTCGGCCTGACCGGTGTGTTCAGTTATAATGTCTTCTTCTTCACGGGGCTGCAATATATCTCTGCGGGAAGAGCGGCACTGATCATCGCCCTGAACCCTCTGGCAATCACGATATTCGCCTCCCTCTTTCTCAAAGAACCTCTTACCGCCAAACAGTTCGGTGGCATTCTGCTCTCTCTTACCGGTGCTGTTTTCGTGATCAGCAACGGGCATCCCGCTGAGATTTTTTCCACAGGTTTCGGAGTTGGAGAAATCACCTTACTGGGCTGTGTTGTCAGCTGGGTAGCCTACAGCCTGATTGGCCGCGTTGTCCTGGTATCGCTGTCGCCGCTGGCTTCTGTCTTCTACTCGTCGCTCATCGGCTCCATCCTCCTGTTTTTTCCTGCCGCTTATTACGGGTTATTTTCAAATCTCGGCCATATTGACGCTATGAACTGGCTCGGCCTGACCTATCTCGGTTTTTTCGGAACAGCGTTGGGTTTTTCTCTGTATTATAGAGCCATCAAGAATATCGGCGCCACACGTTCCGGAGTATTCATCAATCTTGTACCGCTCTTCTCCATTCTCCTCTCCTGGATTTTATTGGGGGAGTCCATCAAAGGCGTGGTAATTCTGGGTGGCATCATGCTGCTGTCAGGTGTTTCCATTACGAACTACTTCCGCAGCAGAACCTGAGGCTTTGCCGGTCAGGACACTCAAGCTGTTTTCATTTCAATGAAAATTGTGTATCCTGCCGGATCATGCTGCCGATCAGGTTCCGGTAAAGTGCAGATCATGAGAACCGGATCACACCCTTTGATACGGCAGCGGATATACACGACAACGGAAGAGGAACAGATATGCGGGCGGTCATACAGCGGGTCAGCCGGGCAGCAGTTACGGCAGATGGTGTAACAGTCGGAGAAATAGCAGACGGTCTCCTGGTGCTTCTGGGTATTCATGCCGAGGACGGCGACGCCGAAATTAGTTGGATGGCAGAGAAAATCGCAAATCTTCGAGTATTTGCCGACAATGACGGCAAGATGAACCTTTCTCTTTTGGATATTGCAGGAGAGATGCTTATTGTTTCACAATTCACCCTTTATGGGGATTGCCGCAAAGGTCGAAGGCCCGGTTATTCAACTGCGGCGCCGCCGGAAACAGCGGAACCGCTCTATCATAAATTCATTACACAGGTGCAGGCTCTTGATATCAAGACTGCCACCGGCCAATTCGGGGCAATGATGCAGGTCACGCTGACCAACGACGGCCCGGTAACATTGCTGCTTGACTCGGATAAAATATTTTAACTCAACGCATAAGGCCTCTCAATGACATATACAGTCGGACAAAGCTACCATGGCTTTACCTTAAAAGAATATCAGCATATCGAGGAAATCCACGCCAATGTCTACCTCTTCATCCATGATGTTCTCGACTGCCCGCTCCTTGCTATAAAAAATGATGACGTCAACAAAACTTTCACGGTTTCCTTCAACACCGTACCCACCGATTCCACAGGGGTTGCCCACATTCTTGAACATTCGGTCCTGATGGGATCGAAGCGATATCCGATCAAGGACGTTTTCGGGGAAATCAATAAAGGGGGCTTGACGACCTTTCTCAATGCCATGACCGGCTCAGACATCACCTATTACCCTTTCGCGACCCGCAACATGAAGGAATATTTGAACATTATGGATGTCTATTGTGATGTGGTCTTCCATCCGCTTCTGCAGCGCACTACCTTCGAGCAGGAGGGCTGGCATTACCATAAAGAATCCCAAGAAAGCGAACTGCAGTTTCAAGGTGTGGTCTACAACGAAATGAAAGGGGCCTTCTCAGACCCGATAAGGTTGATATTTCACCATATATTCGGAGGCCTGATGCCCGGCTCCACCTATGCCCATGAATCAGGCGGCGACCCGAAAAACATTCCCGACTTGACCTACGAACAATTCTGTGAATTCCACAAACATCACTATCATCCTTCCAACGGCACCTTTTTCATTTACGGTGATGCCGATCTTGACCGCGAGCTCGAATTTCTGCAGAAAAGATTTTTGCTTCGTTATGAAGACAAGGAAGAACGCCGAGAGATCGAGGTAGGCGGACTGGCCTCCGAAACTGTATTCATAGAAGACAGTTACGGCGTCGAGTCCGAAGATATCGAAGGAAAAACATTTATTGCCGTGGGCACCACGGTTTCAACCGTGAAAAACCGGCAGCGCAATACGGCCTTCCAGATTATTGCCAACATTCTCTATAATTCCGACGGCTCCCCCTTGAAGCAAGCCATCATATCGAGTGGAATATGCAAGGATTTCGGGGGATTTTATCTTTCTTCATCCTGTTTTCGCACCTTTATGATCACCTATCTTGTCGGTTGCGAGGTAGAGAAGAGAGACGCCTTTCTGGAACTCTACCATTCCACCCTGAAATCGATGGTAGCAGACGGCCTCGATCGCGACCTGGTCATCTCCGAACTCAACAAATATGAATTCACCGCCCGTGAAGAATCTTCCAAGGCTCAACGCGGTCTCGATTTAATAAGCAAGGCCATGGCCGCCTTTAAATATGGCACCGATCCTTTTGAAAATCTGGTTAACGAAGAGCTGATCCGCACAGTGCGGGACAAGGCGCTGAAGGAGAACTATTTTGAAGAGCTCATCAGCAAATTTCTGCTCGGCAACGACTCCACCGTGGTTGTCACCCTGAAACCCGATCCGGCAAAGGGTAAGAAAACCTTCAAGGAAGAGGAGGCCAGACTGGCCGAATTCAGCAAAACGCTGGATCAGGAGAAAGAGAAGCAACTCATAGCCAGAACCCATGAACTGATGAACCTGCAGCTTCAGCCCAATGACGAGGAAACCCTGAAAAAACTGCCCCATCTTGAAATTTCCGATCTCCCTGTTTCCGTTGACTTCCACACCGTCGAGCCGACCCGGATGTTCGACAGGGAGGTTCTGGTAAGTGAGCTGATCACCAACCGCATCAGCTACCTCGACGTCGGTTTTGATTTTAAAGCGCTGCCGACCCGGCTGCTGCCCTGGCTTGATCTCTTTGGAACAATCGTTACTGAAATCGGCACCGAAAAGATGGATTATATGCATTTTGCCAAGGAGGTCGCCACCTGCACCGGCAATTTCTTCCACTCAGTCAATACCTACATGAAAAAAGGGGAGCCCGGCCTGGTGCGGCCTGTCTTCTGGCTGCATACCAAATGTCTGCCGGCCTACCTGGAAAGAACCCTTGATCTCATCAGCAGCGTCCTCTCGAGCCCATCTCTTGCCGACCGCAGGAGGATCCGGGAAATCGTCAGCCGCGAATTCGCCTGGAGCGAGCACTCGGCCCAGAGTGAAGGATACAATCTGCCGGCGATCAGGGTGCTGGCCCATCTCAGCGAGGCGGGCTACTACAATGAGCTGATCAACGGCATCACCTCCTACCAGATGTTAAAGAAGCTGGCCACCAGCTACGATGCAGAGGAAGAACGGTTTCTTGAGGGATTGCAGGAAATTACCACGTTGCTCTTCAACCGCAATAATCTGATACTCGGCATCGCCGGTGAGGAAGAGGAAATCTCCACTTTTTCAAGAGCGGCCTCATCATTGATAGATGTCCTGCCGGATTCGCCGGTTTCACCGGTCCCGCTGGAGACTGCTCAGCTTCCTGCTCATGAGGCTTTCATCACTTCTGCGGAAATCGTATTTGCCGTCCAGGGCGGACAACTGCTGCCCCAGGGCAAAGGCTACAGCGGACAATTCGAGGTACTGAAAACCTTTCTCTCGCGGGATTATCTGTGGAACAGCGTGCGCCAGATGGGAGGCGCCTATGGCTGTTTTGTCCAGTTCAGCAGCATATCGGGCAACATTGCCTTTGTCAGTTATCGTGATCCACAAGTAAAGAAAACCTATGACGCCTACAGCAAAATCCCCGATGTCGTCGCCAAACTTGACCTGCCGCAGAAAGTTCTGCAGCAGATCATCATAGGGACCTATGGTAATTTTAACCCGCACCAGAGTCCATCGACTAAAGCGGCTGTCGCCAGAAATGAGTATTTCAGCGGCGTAACTGCGGAATACAAACAACAAAGACTCGAGGAGATCACTTCGACCACCGTTGATGACCTGCGCTCCTATGCCCCTGCGTTCAGGGAAATGATGCAGCACTCCCACAGGTCCATTATCGGCAACCGTGCCAAGATAGAAGCAGATAGAGACCTTTTTGATACTTTAACCGAACTATAGTGATGGAAAGTAACTTTGACAGAAAATCCCGGGATTGGGACAAGAAACAGACACGCAGGGAAATGGCTGCCGCTGTCACCCGGAGCATTGCCGAACTGCCGCTTCATTCCGGCATGCGTGCCATGGATTTCGGCTGCGGCACCGGGCTTATCAGTCTGCCCCTTGCCCCAAAGCTTGGCAAAATCATTGCCCTTGATTCATCACCGGGCATGATTGAAGTGCTGCAGCAGAAAATCGAAGAGCAAGGCATAACCAACATTGAAGGGTACCTGGGCGAAATAACCGTAATAGAACTAGCGCAGGATTTTGATTTCATCTTTACCTCCATGACTCTGCATCATATTGCCGATATCGACACGGTGCTGACCAGATTTTCCGAGCTGCTTATACCAGGCGGTCTTCTTGCCGTCGCCGATCTCGATGCTGAGGATGGCTCCTTCCACAAAGCCGGAGCAGAAGAGCAGCACCACGGTTTTGACCGGCATCTTCTGAGTACGAAACTTCAGGAGAGGGGTTTTGCCAATATTGGATTTCGGACAGTTCACACTATCAGCAAAGAAACAGAAGATGGGACGCAGAGAGATTTCACCGTTTTTCTGGCCACCGCCGAAAAGACATGAGGACATCAATAAAGCGCTAATTCGACGGCGTTATTATGCGTAACAACCGATAATTGAGTGGCCGTGATGATTATTGCAAAGGGGGAGCATAGAGAATCCCGCCCTTATTCCAGAGATTATTGAGGCCACGCTTTAACTTCAGCGGAGAGGATTCACCCAGGTTTCTCTCAAACGACTCGCCATAATTGCCGACCTGCCTGATAATCTGATATGCCCAGCCGTCGGCTAATCCAAGACCCTTGCCGCCGATGCCGGTTTGACCGAGAAAACGCTGGACAGCCTTGCTGGACCTGGCAGCAACCATGGAATCGACATTAGACGAGGTAATCTGCAGTTCTTCGGCATTTATCATGGCAAATACCGTCCATTTGACGATATCAAACCAGAAATCATCCCCCTGACGTACGGCAGGTCCTAGAGGAACAGCGGCAATGACTTCGGGCAGGAAATAGGTTTCAGCCGGCTGCTTCATCTTGCTTCTGATCCCCTGCAGCTGAGCCCTGCCGCCGGTGATAACTTCACACCTTCCGGCTTCGAAGTCCTTGATGATCTGATCGGGTGTATCTGAAACGATGGCTTTGTACTTTAGCTCGCTCTCCTGGAGGTATTCAGCCAGATTCTCTTCGTAAGTCGTGCCGTACTGCAGGCAGACGGAAAAGTCCTTCAGTTCGAGAATGCTTTCCGCCTTGATTCTTTCGGCGACAAGAAAACCCTGTAGATCAAAAAAGGTGATTGCGGCAAAGTTCAAATTCAACGAGCTGTCACGGGTAAGATTCCAGGCATAGTTTCTGGAGAGAATGTCAATCTTCCCCGCCAGCAGCGCCGTGGCCCGCTCTTTGGGGAGTAGCGGAACATATTCAACCTTCGAGGCATCATTGAGGACCGCTGCAGCTACTGCACGGCAGATATCGACGTCGATTCCACTCCAGTTGCCGCTGCCGTTGACATTGGAAAATCCCGGTATGCCCGTGGAAACGCCGCAAAGCAGATGGCCCCGTTCGACCACCTCATCCCGGACAAAGGCGAAAGAGAATGAGGCCCCGAAAAAGAAGAGCAGGACAAAAACGGTAATAGGAAGAAATCTCTTCATTATGAATATATCTGAATTGTAGAGGTTGGCTTCATTTCCGCTGACGGGAAAACTGAAACTTACCAACATTACGCTATATTGTCTACCAGAAGCGACTTAATTGCAACTTTTGCCGATCCTTGCGGGAGACATACCATTTTCCTTGGGCAATGCCGAGAGATTTTTTCTTTTCATGTAATGACTTGTATGAACAAATGCCATTGCAGAAGTTGATTGCCCGAGCAGACGAAATGTGTGATGATAGCAGATCAGAGCTTACTCCGACAACTTTTCCGTTATACAGCAAATGATCAGAACAAATTCCAGATTCATCGCCATTGAAACCCTCCATCAACTGCGCAGCACACATACGCCTCTGCCGCTGCTGTTCCAGCGGATCTGCGAGAACTACGCGCTTGAGGGAGCCGACCGGGCGCTGGCAATGAACCTCATCTATGGTGTTCTGCGTAATTATCAGTACCTTGAAATTGTGATGACCAGGCTGTGCAAAACCCCCTTGAAGAAGCTCCACCCTCTGGTGTTCCAAGGTCTTGCCGTGGGTCTCTACCAGATTCTTTTCCTCAGCCGCATACCGCCGTCCGCCGCGGTCAACGAAACCGTCAACGGCATAAAGGCCGCCAAGGCGCCCAGAAGACTGCATGGCTTCGTCAACGGTGTGCTGCGGCAGAGCATCCGCCAACGCGATTCGTTGCCGCAGCCAGGCGATCCTGGAGAAGACGGTGAACCGGTTCTCAACCATCCCGACTGGCTGACCACACGCTGGACCAGCCGTTTCGGCAAAAGAGGCATGCAGGCTATCTGCAAAAGCAACAACCTCCGGCAGCCGCTGACCCTGCGCATTAATCGCCAGAGAATTGAGCCCACGGAATACCTTTCTCTTCTGGCCAAACAAAACATAACCGCTGCCTCAGGCAGATATGCACCCGACGCCGTTATCCTGCAGGAATACAGTGGTGCGGTAACCGCCCTTCCAGGGTTTCGGGAAGGATATTTCCAGGTGCAGGGCGAGGCCGCCCAACTTACCGCGTTGCTTCTTCGGCCAGTCCAGCACAAAGGCAGCTACCTCGACGGCTGTGCCGGACTCGGCGGCAAAACCGCCCATCTCCTGCAGCTCCTTGCGCCCCACCAGGCACGGCTTATCGCCGTCGAACCGGAGGAGCGGCGCCGCAATAAACTGCTAAGCAGCGTTAAACCTCTTGCTTCGCCGGAAACATTCTCCCTGTTCGCAGGCAACCTGCAGGAATTCGTGAAGAGTGAGACACAGTCCTTTAACGGCATTCTCATTGATGCGCCCTGCTCCGGCACCGGTGTAATCGGCAGACAGCCTGATATTCGCTGGAGGCGACGACCAGAGGATATAACCAGATACAGTGCTATACAGAAAGAACTTCTCAACCTGGGCGGCTCGGCCCTGCTGCCCGGCGGCGTACTTGTGTATGCTACCTGCTCCCTGGAACATGAAGAAAACATTGATAATGTCTCTGCATTTCTCGAGGAAAGAAAGGATTTTTCCCTGTCCGACTGTACCCCCTGGCTACCTGAAGAGGCCTCCCCCCTCATCAGAAATCGATGTTTTCAACCACTTCCTTCGCAAAACATCGACGGCTTTTTTGCCGCTCGGCTTGTCCGTAATATCACTGATGATTAGTTTATGCCTGATTGCTTTTAGCCCGGCTAAACGCCGTTTTTGAAAAAGGATGAATTTGCCCCTGAGTCCGGACACATGCAGCGGGTTGAATTTTCTAAAATAATTGGAGTTTGTAACTATTCAGCAAGAAGTTAAAAACCGGCAGTTTGCCCTGAACTGTAACTGTTCAGCAGCGCTCCAGGTAAGCACCCTGACGGGCATAAACTCCGACTTCGAGCAGCCCGGAAAAAGCTATAGTGTGCCTATGTTTTTCGGGCTGATCGTATACAGATGGGGTGCTGCTGAATAGTTACTGGAGTTTTTTGATGACACATCAGCAGAACCTGTATTAAGTTCGGGTCTCTGCTAATCTCACAGATTGTTTTCTTGTTTTTCTTTGCAATAAAAGAATCTGTCTAAAGTTTCTTATTGAGCTCAGCCTGGTGAGTCAAATACAACCGATAGGATATATGTTATGGCGGAAATACGAAGCACCATTGATATGGTTATGGAACGAGCGGCCAAAATGGCAGCCGAATCCAAGGAAGAGACAAGGGGCGGCGATGCCGTCAGGGAAGGCATGCGTCTTGCCGCGGAATACCTGCAAAGCGGAGAGGGCAATAATCTGCATGCTCTGCTGCAAAAACGGGCCAAGGAGGAGCAACCAGCCATTCTCAGGGGCATGACCGATACCCTGCTCCGCAACATTGTTCTTCCCCGCGATGAATTCCTTCTGGAAAGCAGCACCAGGGCGTTGGCCGCCGTGGCCGAACTCGCCCCGGGAGATACAACCTCAACATGTCAGGAACTGCAGCAAATCCTGAACCAGTACAGTCAGCACAAAGAGCAGATGCAGCAGCAGCTTGACGACGCTATCAGGGCACAGCTCGAACAGAAACTGGCACAACAGGGAACGCAGCTTACCGAAGACATGAACATTAATCCGGCGATGCATCCGCAATACAGGGAAGAACTCGAGAAGATGCTGACCAATCTCAACAATCAGTACAACGAAGCACTGGACCAGAGAAAAGAAATGATCCGCCGGCAGCTTTTGCCGCCAAATAACGGCTGATCAATGGATTACTCAGCTCGTCTTGCTCTATTGAGGAAAAGTCTGGCGGGAAAAAAACTTGATGCAATTTTAGTCAGCCGCCCTGAAAACAGGCGCTATCTTAGCGGTTATACCGCTACAGATCATGGCATCTCAGAAACATCCGGGCTTCTCCTGATCACCCGCAAAGGCTCCACTTTCCTGCTCACCGATTTCAGATACCGGGAACAGGCTGAGCGGGAGGCTCGTGGTTTTAAAGTTCTTCTCAACACCAAGGGACTCTTCCATCAACTTAAAAGCCTCCTGCCCGATCTGGGAATTACGTCTCTGGGCTTTGAGTCCGATTACACCCTGCACTCAACCGCTGACAAGCTTTTTGGACTGGGGCGAGACCTGGCCATTAAAATGATACCACTAAACGGCCTCGTCGAGAAAATGCGCCTGGTAAAGAGCAAGGACGAGATTGAATGTATCCGTCAGGCAGTGCATCTTAATGAGCAGGTTTTTCAAAAAACGTTTAAACAGCTCAGCGGCAGGGAAACCGAGATTGAGCTGGCTTTGGAATTAGGCGCGGAAATGCGGCGTCGGGGAGCCGAACGGGAAGGTTTCGATACCATCGTAGCTTCGGGTAATACAAGTTCGCTGCCTCATGCTGTTCCCGGCAGGAATGTCCTTGCTGAAAATGCTCCCGTAGTGATAGACATGGGCCTGGTGCTCAATGGCTATTGCTCGGATATGACCAGATCCTTCTGTTACGGCACAGCCGACACCAGATATCTTGAAATTCACCGCATCGTACGCCGGGCCCAGCTGGCCGCCATCTCTGCAGTTCGCTCGGGGGTTTCGGCAGGATCGGTGGACATGGCCGCACGAAAAATCATCGTGGACGCGGGCTACGGCAAGCATTTCGGTCACGCAGTGGGCCATGGAGTGGGTCTGGCTGTACACGAAGAGCCCAGGATTTCCGCGAAAAGCAGAAAGAAGCTCAAAGCCGGCATGGTAATAACCATAGAACCCGGTATCTATATTCCCGGCTGGGGAGGCATCCGTCTGGAGGACATGGTGGTTGTCAGAGAAGATGGCTGTGAAAATCTGAACACCGATACCACCTGGCTTGACATATGAATGATCGGTTATCAGCTTTTTCGGAGAAAATCAAATAAGCGCCGTCATCACCGCGGAGTTTAATAACCCTAACCTTATTACATCTTAAATTATGCGCCAGATTGTCATAGACGAACTCTCTCCCATGGAAAGGGATAATATCGACTCCTACCTCAAACGATCACTCAAACAGGGACCGATGATCGGACTCTACTGGATTGAACTGAGCCCTGACCTTCTCTCCGAGGTCCAGCAGGGTCATAAAGAATGCGCACCCTTCTATCTCGGAGTGGAAATGGAGAATGAATCCGTCCGCTTCGAACTGCTGGTGCGCAGCGCCGCCAACCTCCACTGCGACTGCATTGCCCATGCAACCCCGGCACAGCGCCGCTTCGTCCTCGACTTTATCGATACCATGGTGGCCGCGGAACATATCAGGTCTTAAACAGCTAAACAATATTCCTTATGAAAGAAAAAGAAGAACCACAGGGAGAGCCAATACTGAGAACTCTGGCAATGCCCGCCGATACCAACCCTCACGGCGACATCTTCGGCGGTTGGATTATGTCTCAAATGGATATCGCCGGCGGCATAAAGGCCAAGGAGGTCTCCGAATCCAGGGTGGTCACTGTCGCTGTCGACTCCATCAAATTTTTAAGGCCGGTTAAAGTCGGCGACGTTGTCTGCTGTTATGGCAAGGTCATTAACATCGGAACCACCTCCATAACCATCTCTTTAGAGATCTGGGTAAAACCGATGCAGGGACCACATAAGGAAAGACGATACAAGGTCACCCAGGCAGCATTCACTTATGTGGCGGTCGATGACGATGGCAACAAACACCCTGTCCTGCAAAGGACATAGCTTCATTATCATTCATATATTCTCGGAGTAATTCTTGTAAGAATTGACTAGCGGAAATACCTTCACTAACGGAGGTAGGAAATGAAGTGTGAAAAATGTACAACCCCAATCTCCCCGGATGACAGCTATCAACATTCAGGGAAGAATCTCTGCGAAGACTGTTATATGGATGCTGTGGCGACTCCCCGGACTTGCGATCCCTGGGCTGTTTACAGTGCCAGGAACACTATGTCTCAGGAGCCGAACCTGACCGACGGGCAGCAAAGAATCTTTGATCTCATTAAAAGCAGAGGCCCCCTGACTATGGAGCAGATCTGCACCCATCTGGGTATCTCCGAAGGTGATTTCCGTTCAAATTTTGCGACACTGAGACATATGGAACTGGCCAGAGGCTGTAAGATGGAGGACGGTATTTTATATACACTATTCGATGAGAGATCAAAATGATACCGCATAGGCAATTTTGGATCAATCTACAGCATCACATCAAGGTAATACGAACAGACGTGTGTCATTGAAGGTTAAAATATTTTTTAAGACAGCTACAATTGCCTGCGGCAAGAAGGAAGCACAGCAGCTCCTTGAAGTAGGCCTGTTGATGCCTTCGGGGGCACTGCTCGCAGCAATCGTAGACAACGGCTCAATGCCCTCCTCAGATGGAGACCAGAAGAATATTAAGCTTATCGCCGGTCCCCTCGTAAAGCTCTCCACAGACGGTCTTTCTCTGCTATCCACCCAACCTGGATACCCAACTCTTGTCCGTGAAGATAATGAAACGACACTACGGATCACTATTAGTCTGGAGCCTCTTTTCTTAATAAGCAAGGATGCCTGGACAGCAAAGATGTCACTCTATCCATCTGCCGATCCAGATTCCCTGCCGGAATGTTCGACAATTCTGGAAATGCTCAAGAATGAAGGTGTCTGCTGGGGAGTCCGGGAAAAAAATATTGCTACGGCTCTCGCCACAATGGAAGCTGATAATCTGCCCCAAAAAAACCATATCGTCGCCCGTGGTCGACTGCCGGTCAATGGCGAGAACGCCAGGTTGCGCCTTGCCTTTTCGACAGCACCGCAATCCGGTAAGGTGCAGGGTGACGGCCGCATAGATTATCGTGAACGCCGTCTTTTCATAGGCGTTGACCAGGGACAGCTGCTGGCTACGAAGGTCAAGGCAACACCAGGGATTCCCGGTGTTGATATCTTTGGCCGTGAAGTTTCTCCAGTACCGGGTAAAGACCTTTTTTTTAAACCCGGTCCGGATATCCTATGCGACCTGGATACAGGCGAAATTCGCGCCGCCTTTGCCGGTGTGCTTTCCGTTATCAATGAAAACAATGTAAAGGTCAGTGCAAAACACGTCATATCCGGTGATATCGATTTCCACACCGGTAACATCGATTCCAGAGATGCGGTTGATATCAGCGGCACGGTAAAGCCAGGCTTCAAAGTAACCACAGGCGGAGACGTAGTTATCGGCGGGAATGTGGAGGCGGCCAACGTCGACAGCCGTGCCAACGTGGTTCTGCGCGGAGGGATCCTGGGTGAGAAGGCTCTTGTCCAGGCTGCTGGCGATGTTGATCTTAATTTCAGTGAAGGCGGTTCCGTTTTCAGCAGGGGGTCGACTATCATCAGGCGCGAGGTTTATTTCAGCACAATCCAGAGCCTGGGAGACATCATCTGCCAAAAGGAATCCAGGGTAGTGGCTTCTGACTTATATGCAGGTGGCAGTATCTCTGTTTTTCAGGTAGATACGGATTCAAGTCCCAATTCCCTGCTTGCTGCAGCCACCGACCCTCTGAGATATGAGCGATACCTCAAACTTCTGAAAAACCTTCATCTAGCTCACGCCAGGATAGAAAAATGGCATCGCCATTTTGGTCCCGGCGCACGCAATGAGGGCTTGGAGGAGCTCGAAGAAGAGCTATCCGATGCCCGCTCCGAACTATTGCCGTTCAATCTTGTCCCGGTTTCATCTGAACACGATAAAACCGGAGGGCTGCGCTATGCATGCAAGCAGAAAATTTCGATACGTGGCTGGATTCAGGCTGGTGCTCTCATCCGTATCGGTAATGCTGAAACAACCTTGCAAAATAACTACGGGAAAGGTTATTTTGCCCTTAACAGTGATACAGACAAGATAGAGTTTCATGGCGCAGCTACATAAAATGGACTCTCAAATGTGATATACAAGTGTTGTTGTTGGCAGATCTCCGACGATACAGACAACACGTCGCATGCCTCAACATCATGCAATGCAAAATTCAGCTTTTATGACGCCATCACACAAGATACTGTTGGCTAATCTGCAGATGCAACTCCATGAAATGCAGGAGGATGTCCCGATGTTTGTAAATTTATGGATGGTAACAGACCCGGTTACGGTCGATCCCGCACAAAACCTTCGCCAGGCAGAAGAACTATTTGCAAAACACCGGATACGCCGTCTGCCGGTAGTTGAGGATGATATTCTAGTCGGGGTGATAAGCCCGGGAGATCTTGAAAAAGCCATGCCTTCCATTCTGGATTCAGAAGGAGGCAATGAGGAGGAATATATTGCCGAGAATACCGAAATCAGAACTGTCATGACCTCCTCCCCCTTGACTGTCTCGGCAGATGATCCGCTGGTAGAGGCAGTTCGTAAAATGCGGATAAACAAAGTGGACGGCCTGCCGGTGGTAGACGGCAACAGGCTGGTGGGCGTAATAAGCATCTCCGATGTCCTTGAAGCCTTTATCGAAGTGATGAGCACGGATAAACCAGGTAGCCGTTTTGATTTGAAAATCGATCATCAGCCGGAGTCATTTTACACCTTGATGAAGATTTTCCAGAAGCAGAACAGGGAAATCCTGGCGATCTACCAGCACCATGGGTTCAGCAAAAATCATCAGCTGGTCACCATCCAGACAAGCGGAAACGATAACGAAAAACTGCTTGATCAATTATGGGACAACAAGGTTACGGTGGAGCGGGTCACACCTATTATTTAGAGGTATTCAGTACTGCGAAAAAGGTTGTAGACCCAGGACTGTACGAGCCTTGTCGCAGAGAAGGTTGCCGATATTCTCCTCCCATGACCTCCTGAACATCCTGCAGGTTGACGGACGATCGTTATAGATGAGGCAACTTACCTTCAATCCTATCTCACCCTGCAATGCTATACAGCGATGCGGCCTTATTTCAGTTCCCTTCATAACTCTTCTTAAATGCCCCGCAGGGAGGGACATGCTACTCAGAAGGTTATTGCCCGTACCTTCCTCTGCCTCATCCTCGGGAAAAGAAACGGGGAAAAATGCACAACAGGCCCCGCACCTCTCACAGATGCCCCGGACTAGAGTTACTTTAATGCGGCCCGGCGACTGAGCAATTGGCTGAGGTAAAGGTGGCGGAGCTCCGCAGTCGGCATGTCCTGCGACAGGGGTGAACTGTTCCGTCAACTGAGAACAGACCGCCCTCTTCCTCTCTTTTTTCCAGAACGTCCAAGGCATACCGGCCTCTCTCATGGTTGGTCATTGCGATGAGCAAAATCCAACAACAGGAATCCTGATTTCGCTTATTCATCTTGCAGCTGCTTCGCACGGCACCTCTTTTTCAGCCGCACTGGAAGACAATCACAATTACTCTATTTTCAGCAGGAGAGCTCCTTAAATTATCTGCAGCAAACGATAACTTAAATGGAGAGGTGAAGGTATGGTTTGAAAGGAATAAAAGAAGTTTATCTTTTTGCGTCTGGAATCATACCTCTATCCCGGGAAAAGTACAGGACAGGATATTCCAGCGTAATTTCAGCAACGAAAGAACAAACGGGAAGAGGCCTCGGCACCTTTTCCATGAAACTGTTGGGGGAGGAAATATTAGGCGGCAGGGTAGAATTTACCTCTTCAGCTCAAAACGGCACCGTTTTTAAGCTCGACTTGCCAGACGATCCTGAAAAAAAGATGCAGAAAGATGAATAATTCAGCTTTCTCAAAGACGGAGTTTATGCCCGTACGGGGCTTATCGCAGAGTTCATCTCGAGTAAATTGTTATCTAAAAAAAATCCCCTGATGCAATAAAAGCTTCAGGGGATTCTAACGTTTCATTCCTGACAATATCACACCAGGGCGTTGATACCGTCACCGGTGATGCCGTACTTGCAGCGCACCGGACTGTCCAGCAGATTGTTCTTTTTCAGCCTGGCAACAGTATCGCTGACCAACTTTTTATCGAGACCGGTTGCTTCGGCAATATCCTTTGCCCCTGCAGGCTTGCCACAGTCCCTGA
Source organism: Desulfopila inferna (assembly GCF_016919005.1). NCBI lineage: Bacteria > Pseudomonadati > Thermodesulfobacteriota > Desulfobulbia > Desulfobulbales > Desulfocapsaceae > Desulfopila > Desulfopila inferna. The sequence goes on along the minus strand of NZ_JAFFQE010000004.1, from coordinate 30,899 downwards.
ATGCCAGAAGAACTTTTTTCTCATCTTCTGATAATGCCTTGCTTCTCCCGCATGCACATCCAGCCATCCCCTAATCCTCCCTTTCTTCTTGTTGTTTGCTACACCTCTCACACAATCCGGCAAATTCCAACCTATATCCGGTGATGGTATAGCCGTCTACCGAGGTGGGAGCCTCTATACCCAGATTTTTTTTGTCCAACTCCAGGTTGTCGACCCTGTGACATTGAACACAATAGATATGGTCGTGCTCCTCAGTATCCCAGTCGAAACGTTTCTGCCTGCCACTGACCTCAAGTTTTCTAATTAAACCGATTTCTGATAAAATTTCCAGGTTCCGATAAACAGTAGCCAGACTAATCCGGGGCATTTTCTTTTTCACTCTGGTATAGAGCTCATCAGCTGTGAAATGTTTCTTGCTCTTTTGAAGCTCTTCAAGAATCATTTCCCGCTGGTTTGTCATACGTAGCTGCATAGTTTCCTCATTTAGGAATTACTATTAAAAGTAAGTGATTACTGTTAGCATGTCAAGGCCGCATCAATTCTTCCTATTGTAATCTGCTAAAATTCCTTTCAGATTTATAATTATGACTTATACTCTCTATCGTTATTGTAATGTACATCTGGACTACCTTTCCTCAGCTTCGGGAAGGGTGGAATGAGTGGATGGGAAATGCGGATTGGAAAAAGCATTTCCGTAAGCTCTTCAAGACATGATCTGTTTGTAAGGTACACAGTACTTTCTACAAAACTATACCACGTGATATTCAATACATGCCGGAACAAAAACCACTGCTTGAGATAGCAAATCTTCGCAAAGTATATAAAAATACCGTTGCCGTCGATGATGTTTCCCTGAAGATTTATCCGGGTGACTGTCTAGGTCTGCTGGGCCCTAACGGGGCCGGAAAAACAACCACCATCGAAATTATCGAAGATATAATAGAGCCGACTTCCGGGCAGATTCTCTACCGGGGTGAACAGCGGAAAAGCTCTTTCAAAGAGGAGGTGGGCATTCAGTTTCAGCATACCTCATTACTGAATTTTCTTTCCGTCAAAGAGACACTGCGAACCTTCGCCAAACTTTTCACCGATCCCGAAGATTTTGATATCTTGGTATCCAGATGTGAGCTGGGCCCTCTGTTGGAAAGAAGAAACAATAAACTTTCAGGAGGGCAGCAGCAGCGCCTGATGCTCGCCCTGGCCCTTATCAACAGACCCAGACTGGTTTTTCTCGACGAACCATCGACAGGCCTCGATCCACAGTCTCGCAGAAATCTCTGGTCTATTGTCGAGCAGATCAAGGACGAAGGCAAAACCATCATCCTGACCACGCATTCCATGGAGGAGGCCGAGCACCTCTGTGAACGCATTGCCATTATGGACCAGGGAAGAATAATCGCGGAAGGGAGCCCAGACGGCTTGATCAGGGAGCACTGCGGCACCAATTCCATATTTCTTCCCGCAGTGGCTCCCACTGATGTTCCTCCCGCCTTTCCCTATCCCTGGCACCAGGAAAAACGAGGGGTACGCATTGAATGCGCAGACATTCACGAGGCTATCGGGCATCTCAGCAGGATGAATGTCGCACTCTCGGGACTGTCGATATCATCTGCCAATCTAGAGGATGTTTTCCTGCAGCTTACCGGAAAACAGCTGCGGGACTAAAAATTATAACCTTGGATATGCCCCCATTTTTACTATGAATCTTAAACGCGTATGGTCTCTTTTTCTGGCGAGAAATCTGGAATTTTTCAGGGACAAGGCCGCCTTCGGCTGGAATTTCGCCTTTCCTTTTCTAATTATCATCGGATTCGGCTTCATCTTCGATGACCAGAATTACCAGAAATTCAAGGTGGGCATTTTCCCTGCAGAGGCGCAGGAGTCTTCCCTGCCGAATACTCTCCCCGAATCGTTTCTGGAAGAGGAGCGGATAACCTTCCTCCAGTTGCCTGATCGCCAGGAGGGAGAAGAGTTATTGCGGCATCACAAGATCGACCTGCTCCTCGACAGGCAATCTGATGAGCCGGCCTACTGGATAAACGACTCTTCTCCGCAGGGATATCTCGCTGAAAAAATCCTCCTCGCCTCTTATCTTCCAGAAGATCTGAAGATTGCGCAAAAGCGGGTCATCAAAGGAAGGGAGATCAGATATATCGACTGGTTTTTCCCCGGCCTGCTCGGCATGAACATGATGTTTTCAGCTCTTTGGGGTGTCGGCTATGTGGTTGTGCGCTACCGCAAAAACGGCACTCTGAAAAGGCTGAAGGCGACCCCTCTCACCCCCCTGGAATATCTGAGTGCGCAGACCTTATCGCGGATATTTCTGCTGATGTTCACTTTGACAATCGTCTGGATTGGCTCTGATCTCATTTTTGATTTTCAGATTCAGGGCTCCATTCTCTTGGTTTTCTTTCTTTTTTTCCTCGGGGGACTGAGTCTCTGTGCCCTCGGATTGATCCTTGCGGCAAGAGGGACCAGCGAAGAGTTTACCAGTGGCGTATTAAACTTTATCACCTGGCCGATGATGTTCCTCTCAGAGGTCTGGTTTTCTTTGGAAGGCTCACCGCAGTGGTTGAAAACGCTATCCCAGGCCTTCCCGCTGACCCACATGCTCCAGGGTGTTCGCAAGGTCATGAACGAGGGGGCGACATTCGTCGATGTGCAGTCGGAATGTCTTTTCCTTGTTGTCTTTACCGCCGCAGCACTGGCAGTGGGGGCGAAGATGTTCTCCTGGAATGAATAGCGGAATGTCCGTTTTATGATTAGATATGTTGTTGAGCAGGAATCATAAAGATAATGGTGTCACATCAGAAGCCGATGAAAAATGTGTAATGGAAAAATTCACTCGAATAATCAAATTGATAGGGAAAGAGAAGTTTGAACTGCTGCAGCAGAGCAGCGTTACCATCGTCGGTCTTGGTGCAGTCGGCGGCCACGCCATGGAAGCCCTGGCACGTGCCGGTATTGGACATTTTCGACTGATCGATTTCGACAACATCCAGCTCACCAACATCAACAGGCAGATTCTCGCGCTGACCACCACTCTGGGTAAGCCCAAGGTGGAGGCCGCCAGTGAACGGATCCTCACCATCAATCCAGACTGCACCGTTGAAGCGCTGGAAATTTTCGCCGCTGAAGAGACCATGGAGCAGATACTCGCCCCCGCGCCGGATCTTCTTATTGATGCTATCGATTCGCTCAATCCCAAAATCCAGGTTCTGGCCGCCGCACACTCTGCTGCAATTCCCATTATTTCATCCATGGGTGCGGCCTTACGAACCGATCCAACAAAGATACGCTATGGAGATATCTTCGACACCAGCAACTGCCCGCTTGCCCGGATGGTACGCAAACGGCTGCGCCGCAGAGATATCGGACGGGGTATATCCTGTGTATACTCAACGGAAAAAGTCGATTTCGAATATCAGATTGCCGAACCGGAGGAAAATGCACCGCTGCACGCAGACAGAGGGAGAACTCGCAACGTCCTGGGCAGCCTGCCTACATTAACGGGAATATTCGGTCTCTATATCGCCAACCAGGCCATCCTGCAGCTGAGCTCAGAGAAATAATCGATCATGCCGGTTCTGCCAGTTCCTCCCTATGTCCCAGCCTTCCCTTTCACCAGCGGTCATCTGCAAACGCTCTACCCCACTCTTTTCCGCAGGAAACCTATCCTTGATCCGCTGCCTGAACGATTGGAAACCGACGATGGCGATTTTATTGACATTGACTGGCATTTGCAGCGCAAAGGATCATACTCGCCTCGGCTGGCCGTGATCAGTCACGGTCTCGAAGGAAATTCCAGGCGCATGAACATGCTCGGCATGGCGGCCTGTCTGGTTGAACAGGGATGGGATGTGATCTGTCTCAATTTTCGCGGCTGCTCCGCTGAAATGAACCGGCTGCCCCGCCTCTATCATTCAGGCGTCACCGATGATCTTCACAGAGTTCTCCGCCATGGGCTTGCCACCGGTAATTACGGCCAAGCCGCTCTTCTCGGCTTCAGCATGGGCGGTAATCAAACTTTGAAATATCTGGGCGAGTCAGCTGATCAAGTTCCGCAAGCCGTTAAAGCCGCCGTGGTTTTCTCGGTGCCGGTTCAACTTGCCGACTCCGCTGCTCTCATGGGCCGCTGGCACAACCGCATCTATATGAAATATTTTATGAGCGGCCTGAAGAAGAAAATTTGCCTTAAGGCAGCGATGTTTCCAAAGCTATACGATACCGCAGGACTGGCGGGAATGAAAACCTTCGCCGCTTTCGATGACAAATATACCGGACCCATCCATGGCTTTCAAGGTGCTGCCGATTATTACTCCAAATGTTCGGCAAAACAGTTTCTGCCGGCGATTGAAGTGCCGACGTTGCTTGTTCAGGCGCAGGACGACCCTTTTCTGCCGCTGAGCTGCTATCCTGTTGAGGAAGCACGAGACAGCGATAATCTATTCCTGGAAATACCCAGATATGGCGGCCACGTCGGATTTATCGGCAAGAGGAAGGCTGCGAATTACTGGTTGGAAGAACGGACCGTCTGTTTCCTCGATGACATCCTGGGAGCCTTCCCGTGATCCGCTTCACTTACCAGGGGGAAGCTATGACAATTAACCACTACAGCACTATGGGCTTTTTATGATGCGCCTATTTATCGCCGTTCCCATTCCTGAATATATCGGCCCCCTGCTCCATGAAATGGGGCGTTCTCTGCCTGGAGGAAGGCCGGTACCCGTCGAACAGATTCATATTACCCTGCGCTTCATCGGTGAAGTGGAAGGTAGCGTCTATAAAGATATCAGAGAAAATCTCTCCACCGTCCGTCTCAGTCCCTTCAGCATAGGTATCCGGGGAGTAGGACATTTTCCTCCACGGGGCAAACCGCGCGTTATCTGGGCCGGATTGGAACCAGTGGAGGAGCTTATCCGCTTGAAGAGAAAAATCGATGCTTGTCTGGTGCAATGCGGTATAGCGCCGGACAGCAGAAAATTTTCACCCCATGTGTCTATTGCCCGTCTCAATAATGCTCCACTCAAACGGCTGACTCAATTTCTGGCAGGGAATGCTTTCCTGCAGTTCGATGAGTTTGATGTGAATTGTTTTGAGCTTTATTCGAGCAGGCTGTCCCCAAAAGGCGCGATACATACACTTGAGGAGAGATATCCCCTGCTACCCTATTGATTTTGAGGCGGAACGCTGGATCACAAACATGGCCACCAGCACCACCAGAACCCCTGGAATAACTTTTAACTCGGGAAGCCCCTTGCCGAGAAACATATCGAGAAGCAAAACCAGAGCCGGATAGAGATAGGAATAAGCCATTACTCTGGTTGGCCCGATGAAAGTCGTGGAATATTGGGTGAGGAAGAAGGTTATTACCGTGGTAAACAGGGCCAGGTAAGCTACTCCCAGCCAGATAGTGGGCGGAATCGCCCCCCAGTCCATCGTCAGCATATGACGGCCGGAAACGGGGAGAAGCCAGATACTGCCGGAAACCAGAATCCAGAAGGTCATGACAACCATGGGCTCATTCCTGTGCAGCAGGCGGACCAGCGGAGTGTACAATCCCATGGCCAGGCAGCCGGCCAGGAAGATTACATCACCCTTGTTCCACTGCATAGCCAGCAACTGTCCTATATCACCTCGGAATATTACCCATACAGCACCCGCCATACCGCAGACAAGGGCGACAAGCTTAGCCTCGGTTAACCTCTCCTTCAACAGAATGAGGGCATAGAGACCTGCAATTGACGGTACCAGGGTAAAAATAATGCTGGTATTAAGCGCAGTTGTATAGCGCAGGGAGACAAACATGCACCAGAAGAAGATAACCAGGCAAAGGCTGATGATGCTGCAGCGCATCAGAAGGGACCAGCTGAAGCGCAGCCCATGAAAGATCTTGACATAGGGGAACAATAATATGGTCGCGAAAACGAAGCGTACCAGCGTCAGAACCGCGGGATCGAGCCCCTCGGTTATGGCCTTACCGACCGTAAATGAAGTGGAGACCAGGAATGCACAAAGCACCATGAGCATGTGGATATGCAGCGATGAATGATTTGCCCGCTTCTCTTCCTCACCCCCTTCCTGGTCGGCTTTTCTCACAATATTCAACCCTTGCTGGTTAAAACTCCAAAATATTCCCGCCCGTTTCTACTCATCCTCGGACAAATCATCTCCCGGAAAGATCTCTTCCAGTCGATTTTTCAGGAGATACAACATGGCCAGTGAAGTACCGAGAAAAATTACGAGCTGGGTAAGTATCGATACGGAGGACATCAGGGAGATTACGGCGGTTATCAAGGCACCGAGGCCAAAAAAGAAGACCATAAATCCAGGCACCAACATTCCCAGCACGATACACATTCCCCCCATTACCAGCCACAGCAATCCTGCGGTTGTTAAAACCATACCTCACCTCTTTCAGTGTCTCTGAGATTTTTGCCAAAACCCATAAGATTCTTACACCCTGTAAATAAGAGTACTGTAAAGAGTCCATCTCAATCGGGAAAGTACCCTGTTAGCACTTTACAGACTATTTTCCTGTTCTTTGCAGGAAGACAGTCTGCCTAAAGTTTCTGTCCAGCTCAGCTGGTTAGACCTTTATCCCGGTTTTATGGAATCCGGGAATCGAGAGCGTCCCCTACTCCTCCTCAGCACCGAAGAAATGGTAATAAAGGACGCCAATAAGTACTATAAACATCGGTATGGTCCAGATCAGCCCGAGTCCCAGCGGAATGGTCGAAATGGTGATGAGGATGCTCATCGCAATAAGGGAAAAGAAGACCGTCCACCAGCGCTTGTGGACCGCCTGTCGGGATACCTCCAAAGCCTGCCACGGAGAGAGTTTTTTTTCAAAAAGCAAGGGGATGGCCAGAATATAGCCGACGCTCAAGTAGATTCCCGGCAGGATAAACAGCAGGAATCCTATGGTCAGCATGATCGATTGCACAATAAAGAGAAGCAGAAGTGAACCAAAACGCGAAAATCCGCTGAAGATCATCTTCCAGGAGAAGGGCTTGCGGCCGATCTTATGTACGGCCATTATAATAATTCCCGCAGTAAACACAAAAGAAAGAAAACCGAGCGCCACCTGCAAACCGCTTTCAATCAGCAGAGCCTGAAATGAATCATCCTGGAGAATAACCTCCGGCAGCAGCACAACAGCGCCGATTCCCGTACCGATGAGCAGAAGGTACATCACCAGCAGACCTGCCCATACAGCCCCTTTGACACCCTTGGAATAGTGCCAGGCATCTTTAATAAGTGTGCTGACAGTGAATCGTCCGGGTTTTGCATCCAGCTGCGCGCCTGCCGCAGCGGCAGCGATGGCTGCTTCCCTCTCTTTTTTCAACTCCGCCGGGACACACTTCGAACAGTAAACATTGCCGGCATAGTCATATTTGGAATCGGGATCAACATATTCATCACAGGCTGAGCACTTGCGAATAGCGGATTCATCTTCATCCTGTTCTTCCTCATCAACCTCGTCCTCGTCAACAGTAAATAGATCGTCACCATCGGCCAGTTCTTTATCTGTTTCATCACGGAAGAATTCTTCACCTTCATTCTCTTCTGCCTCTCCGGAGATCTCTTCTTCGGATTTTTCCTCATCAATCTCCGAAAAACTCCGGTACTCCTGCTTCTCGGTATCATCAGCGACATATTGTTCCTCGCTTTGATCTGCCGGAGAACGCTGTTCCAGAGTATCCCAGTCAAATTCGTCCGATAACGCCCCGGAAACTTCTTCATCGAGAACCAATTCCTCTTCGGGCTGCCCAGGCTCGTTGTCTTCCTCCAGGGTTATCTGCTTTTCTTCTGAGGTTCTGTGCAGATCATAACCATCACCTAAAACGGCGTCTTCCTGGAAATCCTCTATGATAATAAGGGTGTCATCCCCACTCTCGGGAACGTTATCAATTGCGATAATTTCATCCTCGATATCTGCAAGTGCGGCAACAAACCCGTCGTCCTCCGACTGTTCATATTCATCATCAAAAATACCTTTATCCCAGGAAGGAGTATGAATATCCTTATCATTCGACAAAAGCTTGCTGAGGACATCGTCTACCTCCTCTTCGCTTGCTGTATCAGGATCATTTTCAACATAATCATACAGCTGCTCAAGCTCCATCTCTCCAACAGAAATAGGCTGGAACACCTCAGGAGCAACCTCAAAAATTCTAAAACACTTTGGGCACTTGACCTTTTTATTCAGAAGTGAACTATCAGCAGAACCCTTTACCCCGCACTGGGGACAAATCATCTTCATTTTCAAACCTCCGGACTGATAAACCGTCAACTCGCCTGCTCCCTGATATTCATAATTCTCCACCAGGCAGAGAACTTATGGTAATAAGTATCTTCCACAAGAACAGCATTCCTTACCTTTCTCAAAGGAAACATGCCATCCAGAAAAAATAAGGGTAAGGAGGATCCGACACCGCAGCCTCTGCAAAGATACGTCATGAAAGATCTCCGCATTATTCAAGATACGCTCAACAAATACAATGTTTTTTTCTTCAAAGAATTCCCAACCAGAGAAAATAACATTGTTTTTTCCCTCAAATCACACCTCTTTGAGGTTGCTGTCAGGACCTGTTTGCATCCTCTTATTCTGATTTCTGGCCGGGTATGATCAAATCACTGAAAATTCATAAAATTTCAGAACTTCTAGTCTCAATCGGCGGATATTCCCGGTCAGGCGCACCAAACCGATCACTTTGCAAAAAATTTCTTATATTGATTTTACCCTCTTTTCATTATATTCCTGGTAAGATGCCGGGAAATACCAAACGGCAACTATTCAAACATCATTACTGAAGGTACTATTTCAGCAACTGGGACCTGCCATGAAAGTATTTGATCTCTCTCATACCATAGCCCCCGGCATGACTGTTTACCCCGGAACGGAAGCTCCACAGATTCTTGATACCTGCACTGTGCAGCAGGACGGCTTTGCCGAGAAAAAGATCATCCTGCACAGCCACAACGGAACTCACATCGATGCCCCGGCACATATCTTCGAGAACCGGGAGCATCTGGATGACCTGAACATCGATCATTTCTGCGGCAGGGCTTTCTGCCTTGCCGTATCCACCCCTGTTGTTGACTGTGCATTTCTTCAACCCATGATCAGGGATCTGCAAGATGTCGACTTTGTTCTTTTGAACACCGGCTGGAGTAAATTCTGGGGAGAGGACAGTTACTTGAGAGGCTATCCGATTCTCAGTGAAAATGCGGCAAAACTGCTATGCGGCTGCGGCCTTAAGGGAGTAGGCTTTGATACACTTTCAGCAGATAGAGAAAACTCCAGGGAACTGCCGATACATCGAATTCTGCTCGACAAGATGATCATTGTAGAAAATCTCAACAGCCTTGGGCTGCTCCCTGAACCTCAATTGTTTTTTTCTTGCCTGCCCCTGAAGATAGCAAAGGCCGACGGATCCCCGGTCAGAGCCGTGGGCATCTACCCTTGAAAACGGCGGCACCATGATTCGACGCGCTGACAGAAATGAGCACCAGATCCTTACCCGTATATCCTTCTCCGCAAAGAGGTATTGGGATTATCCGGATCATTACTTTATTATTTGGCATGATGAGTTGACCATCACCCCTGAATATATTGAAAACCACTCTACCTTTGTTTTCGAGACGGAGGAAGACATTATAGGATTTTATTCACTGGCCGAGATTCATACCGGGGTGAATGTCGGTGAGGGTTTCCTCGAGGCCGGATTGTGGCTCGAGCATATGTTTCTGCTGCCGCGGTATATCGGCAGAGGAATCGGCCGGGAACTTTTCCATCATTGCCTCACGATCTGTACTTCGATGGGATACGACGCTCTGCGTATTCTTGCCGATCCCAATGCGACCGGCTTTTATACCAAAATGGGATGCAGGTACAAAGGAGAGTTTCCATCTACTATTCCGGGCCGAACAACACCTCTCCTGGTATATCCTGTTCATAAAGTCAAGTAGCGGGCAGCTCATTGAGAGTAGGTGCAGGGAGCGCTAACTCATCAAGCGCGATTTATGGACAGACATTGACTGAGCGGCACGTAGAGATTGCAAACCATTGCAAATGAAGTATTCTTGGGCCTGCTGAAAGAAACTCTGCACGGCTGCCCGGAATAAGTGTCGCTCATGCAGAAACAGATATTTTTAAACAGCTGCAACTGAAAAAGAACACTGGAAAATGAATTCATTGAACCTGAAGACCTATCTGCTCTACGCCATCTATATAGTGCGTACCCATCCGCGTATATTGCTCTTTCTTGCTGCAGTGGGACTGCTCAACGGCCTGATCGTCTATTTTCCCAAGAGCGGTTTTGCAGATCTTGTCAGCAGCATCACCATCCTGTCGGCGATCTTCATCAGCCCGGTAATATACGGAATATACTACGAAATTATTGAAGAAAAGTACAGCTCTATCGCCACTGTCTTCAGAACCTATGTCGGCGGATACCTCCTTCTGCTGTTCTGCATGTATATTCCTGTCATCACAGCCACGGCGATGCTGATGTCTTCCACGGGAGCAGGCGAAAATACTGCTTATGTCATGCTGACTATCCTGTTTTTCAGCATGCTCTTTATCTATGTGGTACCGGCTTATTTTGTTTCCGGAAAAATCATTGATTCACTCATCTACGGGGTGAGCTTCTTCTTTCGTAATATAGCCGGCTCAGCGCCTCTTTTGCTAATGGCTCTGGCCTCGGAGATGCTCCTTCTTCTCTCTCATTTTACCCTGGGCGGCCTTAAGGAAAACAGTCCTTCGCTTTTTGTAGTACTGGACTTCTTCATCTACATGACTGCATCCATATTAGACTTCCTCCTCTTCATCATGCTTGTCTACATCCTCAGAAGCTCGGATATCAAAAAGAGGTGATACAGGACAAGCAGAGAGGCCACAAAGCCCCTCTGTTTGGGTCAATCTGGAAGTGATGGGATGGCGATAAGCACCCGTACGGGCATAAACTCCAACTTCAAGAAAGCTCGATCTACTGCTTACCACCTGACTCTATATCATTTTTCTATAATTTCGTCTTTTGCGGGACTGTGTTTGACTACCGCTTTAGACGAAGGCGAAAAGCGCCAGTGCCAGGCTTCCCAGGGATAACCTTCCTGGCCGAATTGCGGGTACGTTTCGCTGAAGCCAAAAGATTCGCCATGCTCTTTCAGCCAATCATAGGCTTTAGTCGAGGCAAACTGCCAATTGCTTGGGTAGAGATCCACGGAAAAGCCAAGCATATGTTCTGAATAGCCCGGCGGCGCCACATAGCGTACAAGATCCTCCCAGGTTCTGCCCCCGGCCATAAGTTTACTGAAGATCTTTTGCTGATAATTCTTGCTGCGAAAACCGGAATGAACCTGTAGATGGACATCATCCTCTTGGGCGCTCTGCGCCATTTCGACAAAGGCTTCCAAGGCCTTTTCATGAAGGTAGAGTTTTGACTGATTCAGGGTATAGGCCACCGGAATCTGCCTCAACGCAGACATATTCGGTTTCTCACCGATCTTCCTGCCCTTCCAGGGATCCGGTACAGGATAGTTTTCTCCTTCGATTACCACAAACTCGAAGACCTTTTTCTGTCTATCGGCACCGATAACTTCAATGCCAACCGGTCCGACTGTTTTCTCAACAACTGGTGGTTTAGTGGTAGTTGTCGACTCTACAACCTGCCCGGCTGCTTTCGGCGCTTGAGCAAGCGAAGCCTCAGGTTTTACCTTTGTCACGACCTGTGCCTCAGGTTGTGGTGCTTCAACAGACGGGGAAGTGGATTTCATTTCCTGTTCCTCCGGACTTCTTTCTCTAGCTGACCTGCCGCAACCGGAAAAAAGCATCAGGCAGCAGATGTAAATGATAAATGATCGCATAACTTTAAAACTCGTCCCTCTTCTCCTGAAAAGACAATATATTTACCTGATCCGGCTGAGCCGGACTCATTATAATACCCTCTGAAAGGTACCTTGATGACGTTGTAAAAAATTCGATATACCATGTATGGTATCTGAAACGACGCAGATCGAGAGTTTTACGAGCTCATAATACTTCACGCAATTGGAAAAGCTACTAACTTTTCTAAATTGTTTCGGCTCAAGAAATGTATCAAATGGGTGAGCAATATTCCACTGGCCTGCTGCCGGAAATCAGGAGAACGGGAACATTCCAAATAGAATTCTGAAGGATTTATTCGATGGTTTCCAGAGGAAGGACTGAATCGCCTTCCCCCGGACTGCCGGCCGGCGTCACTGTATCAATGGGGCCGAAAAGTTCGACCTCGGCCGGGGGAGGAGTTGGTGCGGGAGATTGAGGCACCACCACTTCATTTTCAGCAATGAGTTCAAGATAATCGATCGGCATCGTTTCGCGCGTTATCAACAAATTTTCCGGTATGAGAATTTTATCACCGATCCGGATACGTCGAGGATCAATCAATGAATTTACTTCTGCAATGCGCTGCCAGTTTTTCCCTGATCCCGTATACCACATGGAGATGGTAGTAAGATTTTCTCCCTGACGTGTAATTATATGGGTCAAATATTCTTCGGATGACGCCTGGGAAGGCTTATCTCCCAAACCGACGGGCTCGACCACACTGCAGCCGGAAAACCAGAATACACTGAATGCAAATATCAGCCAGGTAACAGCTATTTTGATTATCTTCATCGTACAATCTCCTCAGCAGGCCCGGAAAAACGCTTTAAATAATCCCGGACTTTTTGATTTTCCGGATTAATCCTCACCGCCATTTTCAAATTATCAAGGCATTCTCTGTTTTTACCAAGTTTTTCCTGAATTACTGCAAGATTAAAAAGCGCTTTATCAAGATAATCGGGTTCCAGACCAACAACCCGCAAAAACAGTTTTTCGGCATCTTCATACATTCCCGTTGTCGCATAAATGAAACCGAGATTGAAAAACGCATCCGACATACCAGGATCCAATGTTCCGGCTTTCCGGTATGCATCAATAGCCAGCGCATACTCCTTGGAGCGGGTATAGATTTTTCCTAGATTAAAGTGTGCTTTTATATTCTCAGGATCTACTTCGACGGCTTTGTGAAACAAAATTTCGGCTTCAACCGGAGAGCCCGCCATAAGCTGTTCGGCACGGCCAACCAGGGCTTTGGCATATGTCTTCTTCGAGTCAGCTGCACCGGCACTGTTTTTGTCAGCTTCCAGTAAATCAATTGCTGTCTGAAAATTATTCCTCTGCAATGCTGCGGAGGCCAGTTCCAGGGTCGTTGACTGAGGCAGCTGCGAGGGTTCTACTGCCTTAATTTCAGCTGATTGAGATGCAGCCGGTGATTGTTCCTCCGGAGGCGATAATTTGGCAGGGGCAGTCTCTTCCCGCACAGGCTCCTCTGCCGCAACCGTCAGGTTTTTTGGCGCAGCCACTTCTTCTTCTATCTCTTTCGACTGATTTGGTTTTGGTGTAAGCAACTTTTCGGGAACTTCAGGTAACTGCCCGATGGCTAACTGATGAACCTCACCTCGCTGCTGCTCGGCAATTAAGGATATATCTGGTCTCGCTGTTTTCTTCGATTCCTGAACATCATTCATCCAGTCAAATTTATCTAATCTTTCCAAAATTGCCGCGGCCTCACCCTTTAAATCTATATCCATAGTGAGGGCGGCCCCATAAAAACCTAGACCCAAAAATCCCAGCAGCACTATAGGCATCACAGGAAGTCGGTTCTTTTTACGATGTGTTTTTCTGAAATTCCCCTGAAGGTCTTCCGCCTTTGTTGCGAGATCTTCACGAGTTTCTTCCTGATGAGGATGTTCGTTTTTCAAGCTCACCATCGGTTCGGGCAACTCGTTTACCGTAAGGGTAGGATATCGGTCGGAATGCATATCGATATTTTTTTCCGGAACCGCCGAGGCATTCGGATCCAGGAAACGGATCTCATTAACGCACTCCATCACAATAGCTTTATCTATGACTTTACTGTCCTTGACATAGCCTGTCAGCAGGCAGCGGCCGCACAGAATATTGATCAACCGCGGATATCCGCATGTAAAATTCTGAATCTCGCGTATCGCCTCCCGGGTAAACAACTGTTTCTTGGCACCGGCAACCTTCAGTCGGTGTGACACATATTTCAAAGTCTCACTTTCTGAAAAGGGTTCTATATCATAAAAGAGTGTAATTCTCTGGCGCAGCGCCCTGAACTGCTTGCACAGCATCGATTCCTTGAATTCATTCTGTCCGACAAAGAAAATATTGATTAACTTCATGCCTGCATGCTCCATATTGGAGAGCAGGCGGATCTCCTCGAGAAGTTCTTTGGACAGGCAGTGAGCCTCATCAATGACCAGGAGAACGACCTTGCCTGCAGCATGAGATTTTTGCAGGAACGATTTAAAGAAAAAGAGAAACTCGGTCTTGCTTTTTATTTCTGCCGAAGGATCATAGGTCTTGGCCACCAGATGAAAGAACTCGACTGTCTCAAGTGTAGGATGATTGATATTTGCAACGATCACATTGTCATCCAGATTCTCGATAAGAGCATTGACCAGGGTTGTTTTTCCTGTTCCGACATCCCCTGTCAGTACCACATAGCCATTGGCTTCCAGCAGACCGTATTTAAGATTGGCCAGGGCCTCCTCGTGCTTTTCCCCACGCCAGAGAAACCGTGTATCAGTGCTGATATTGAATGGCAGTTCCGACAATTTGTAAAATGAAGTGTACATTCGAGGCCTTTCCCAATACAGGTACGGATGAACGAGAATCTTTTTCCCGAAGATGGACAAACACCTTCGACAGGGACATGAGGTTTGTTGGAGTTGCAGACCATCCGGAAACTTGGCGGTAATCGGATATAAATGAATTCTATCTTATCCTTTTGGTAATGACAAGGCATACGGCTTTTTCGCTCAGGACATGTTTTACAAAGGGAAAAATTCCCCGCTGATGCTTTTCCATTAACTTGATTAATCAACCGAAAGGTTATAGCCTTGAAGGATCCTTAAAGTTCTATTCTGGAGAATATATCCGGAAGATAACAAACTGTTCCTAAAAAAAACTGGTGGAGATTCAGAATGAAAGAATCAATGCGAGTAATGACGGAAAAACCACTTAATGCCGAGACCCCAAAGGAATTTTTAAAATCCTGGATAACCGCAAACGCGGTGTTTTTTAAAAGAAACCAGGGAGAAATACCGGAAAAACCAATTGACCTCTCTGAATGGATTCTTGAAATCGGCGGAGAAGTACAAACTCCTCTGCGGGTCGACTTTGAAAATCTGCTGCGCATGCCAAAAGTGATTGCCGCCAACACCATGGAGTGTTCGGGCAACAGTCGATCTCTGCTTGATCAGAAAGCTGCCGGCAATCCCTGGACAATAGGCGGTGTTGGAAACGCTGTGTGGGGTGGGGTCCTGCTCAAAACTCTTCTTGAGGAGGCGGGGCCAACGGTTGATGCCGGTAATGTCGCCTTCGAAGGATTCGATGCGCCGCTGGGCAAAGCCCAGATCAAGTTTATCCGCAGCATTCCTCTGGAAAAAGCCATGTCATCCACCATGCTTGCCTATGAAATGAATGGGGAACCGCTTCCGCTGAAGCACGGCTTTCCTCTTCGTGCGCTGGCCCTGGGCTGGACCGGAGCGAATTGCGTAAAATGGCTCAAAAAGATCACCCTGCTGCAAAAACCGTTTGAAGGTTTTTTCATGGATAATGTTTACCGGATCTACGATAAGGGTCAGGATCCAAAGACAGGAACAACGGTAACCGCGATCAGCCTGAAATCGATAATTACCCAGCCTGAAACAGGAGCCATTCTTCCGGCGGGCAGGATCACGATTCTGGGCGCTGCTTATGCAGGTGAAACAGATATAGAGAAAGTGGAAATTTCAACAGACGATGGCAACAGCTGGCAGCCTGCAACCTTCATCGGTCCGCAGGAACCTTACTCCTGGCGGCAATGGCAATATATCTGCACTATTTCACAACCCGGGGAGTATTCAGTGTTATCCCGCGCCACCGCCTGCACTGGGAAGAAACAGCCGATGCAGGCTACCTGGAACAAGCTGGGCTACGGTAACAACGGGGTTAGAGAACACGGAATAAGCTTCCGTGTTTCATAACGGCGCCTAGTGTAGCAGTGGCGTGGCCTCAGAGAAGTATTATCCTTCTTTATCGAAATCATCCTTGGAGGCTCCGCAAATCGGGCAGAGCCAGTCGCCAGGAACATCTTCCCAGGCTGTGCCCGGTTCTACACCGCCATCCGGATCTCCAGCAGCCGGATCATAAACATACCCGCAAACCGTACATACCCATTTATCCATTTGTCTTCTCCTCTTTTAAATTTTTCTTGTAAACCTGGTTTTCATACTATCTGCAACGCATTATAGCATGGCATCTAACAGATGTATACCCTCTCATGTACGGTATCGGCAATAAATCATATTGAAAAAGTGCGCTTAGAAAATATACTTTCCTGCCTGGTTGGTTGCCTCGGCAATCAATCGTTTAGCTTCCAGCAAACCCCTTGCAGAGTAGGTAATTATAGTTTCGCTTAAACTAAGCAGGGTATCGTCATCAATGAACGCCGCATATTTTCCAACAGCATTGACAAACTGCTGTTTTGACCGAAAGGCGCAGATTCCGACCACTGCGCGATAAAATTTTTGCTGCCTCTCAGTTGCTGCAGCAGTTGCTTTTTCGGCACGCAGCAAAGCGCTTTCCAAGGCGAATATCTGGATTACCGCATCGGCCAGAGTGAGCATAATTTCCTGCTCGCCTGCTGCCTTGGCTCCGAATTTATGGTGAATGTGATCTGTAAGTTCCGGGTATATGCGCTTCATTCCTTTGAGAAGGTTCTTTTCTGCAGCAAAGAGTCCTTCAGCTGCAGCCTCAACGGCCGAGCCCGGACCCTTTGCATTGACTCCCTTACGTAAACACATCCCGGCAATCAACAGGCGATTGATTTCATTGGTTCCTTCATAAATTCTCTGCACCCGCTCGTCACGGTAAAGCTGCTCAATGGGGTATTCCCCAATATAGCCGTACCCTCCGTGAACCTGCAGCATTTCATCAATAGCCAGAGCTGCCGACTCGGTGCAGAAGACCTTGGCAAGGGCACATTCCGCGGCATACTCCTCAATGCCTTTCTGGTATTGGACGTAATAATCAGCGGTTTCCCTGTTGAGAATAGCAAGACGATCATCGATCATGCCCGCCAGACGATAGACGACTGCCTCGGAAGCAAAAATCATCGCCTTTTGGGTACCCTAGCCCGGACATTTTACGAGCTTGTCTGGCTCGCCCGTAGGGTGAAATAGCTATTTTTTCTAATCAATGATTATTGAAAGTTCGGCTTAAACCATTTCAATGGCACACGCCATGGATACTCCTCCACCACCACAAAGTGTTGCCAAGCCCAGAGATTTATGACGTTTTTTCATGGCGTACATTAAGGTTACCATGATGCGGGCGCCGGTCGAACCCACCGGGTGCCCTAAACCGATACCGGAACCGTTGACGTTGGTGATCTCCCGATTGAGACCCAGCTCTTTCTCACATCCCAGATACTGGGCGGCAAAGGCCTCGTTGACCTCGATAAGCTCAAAATCCTGAAGAGCCAACCCGGAAGAATGGAGAAGATTACGCACCGCAGGAACCGGCGACAGACCCATAACCGAGGGATGACAGGCTCCTCTGGCCACTGCTCTGATTCTGGCAATGGGGTTGAGTCCGAGCTCTTTCGCCTTATCCGCCGACATTATGATCATTCCCGTGGAACCGTCATTGATGCCGCTGGAATTACCGGCGGTGACAGTACCGATCTCCGGAACAAAGGCCAGTGGTAAATTCCTCAGTTTTTCCATGGTCATGCCGGGTCTGAAATGTTCGTCTTTATCAAAGATAATGGGAGGCTTCTTCCTTTGGGGGACCTCTACGGGAACAATCTCGTCGGCAAAGGAACCATCCAATGCAGCCCGCTCCACCTCATTATGGCTGCGCAGGGCGACTTCGTCCATCTCTTCCCTGGTGATATTTAGATGCTGGGCGATAAATTCAGCAGTCTGCCCCATAATGTAGGGTTTGCCGACAAACATGCTGAGCGGGGGCTGTGTGGCATCCACCGGCCCGTCTTCGGGATGAGGGATGATATGGGAGCCGCAATGCAGGGCATGGATCAGGTTATCCACGAAGGTCTGGTCCTGAAGACGGCAGCCCCAACGGGCTCCCGGAACGGAATAGGGCACGCTGGACATATGCTCGGTGCCGCCGGCAAGAATGATGTCCGCCATACCGGCCTGGATCATGGCCATGCCCGAGACCACGGCCTCCATACCTGAGATGCAGACTCTATTTATGGTGACCGAGGTAACGGTTTCCGGAATTCCGGCCAGCAGCGAACCAACCCTGGTGACGTTCAGGGTGTCCGGGGATTCCATGCAGCAGCCATAGCGGATATCGTCGATCATGGCCGGATCGATTCCGGCTCTCCGAATGGCCTCTTTCATGGTTATACTTGCCAGCACGGCGCCGTTTAAATCCCGGAGGGTACCGCCGAAGGTGCCGATGGCTGTCCTGCATGCGGAGACGATGACAACATCTTTCATAGTAATCCTCTTAAATTATGGTGATAGTATTAAAAATCATCAGGATAAAGACCGGCTTTCTCAGCGTCAGCGTTTGATCCCGTTGAAAAGCAGATCCGTTATCAGCTTTGCCGCTTCATTGGTGGATACTTTCTCGTTAAAGATCACCCGGTTCAGACATGAATGCTCGATGGTGCCAAAAATGGCATTGCGGATATAGGCCGCCGGCAGATCCTCGCGGATTTCGCCGCAGGCAATACCCTCGTTAATGATATCTACGATGATACGGTTGAACCGCCGGACCAGGCCATAGGCTTCGCTCTGAAAATATTCTTCTGAATTCCTGACTTCCAGCAGGATAATTCTCGCAAATACCCGGTGATTGGCATACCTCTCGATAGAGGACCAGATGATTTTCTTCAGTTTATTCAGGGATCCGTCTATCCCCTGCAGATCCCTGTCGATCTGGACCAGGAACAATTCATAATGCTCTTTAAGCACATGGTGCAGCAAATCACGTTTGTCCTTGAAGTACTTATAAATCAGCCCTTCGGTTACCCCGGCAGTGACAGCGATCTCCGAGATGGTCAGAGATTCAAAGGTTCGCTCTTCCAACAGGGATCTCATCGCGTTGATGATTTTCAGCTTTCCCGGAGGACTGTCTGTAGGTTGTCTTTCCATATGACCTATAAATTACCTTTACCTGTTTATGAAAACTCAAGTTACTAATTTAAAAACATAATAATACAGCATAAGAAAATTTTTGTCATGATAAAACCAAAATGGTAAATAATATTTACTATTTCATACCCTGTCAAGCAGGCTGTTCTCTGATTACCTTACGATGATTATGATAGTAGTAAGCTTCTCGTGTGGTTGGGCTGTCAATAATTATGATGGAGGTATAAAAACCTTGATCTACTCCCTTGAAAATCTGGAACGAAGATTTGACAGCAATGTCTTTGGCCAGGATCGGTTAATAATATGAAGAGTGTTGAATTATGGAATCTTTAAAAAATCTCTATCGCATCGGGACCGGACCTTCCAGCAGTCATACCATGGCGCCGAGTCAAGCTGCCCATGAATTTCTGAGACGTTATCCTGACGCTGACCGTTATCGGGTAGAACTTTACGCCAGTCTTGCCGCCACCGGGAAAGGGCATTTGACCGATAAAGCGATTGAAGAGGCAATATCGCCCCTCTCTTTGGAGATTATCTGGAAAGAGCAGGAAGAATTACCGCTCCACCCCAATGGAATGCTGTTTGAAGCAATGGATCATAACGGCCGTGTCTTCGGCAGCTGGGAGGTCTACAGTGTCGGCGGCGGCGCCCTGATGGACCGGGAAACACGAACGACTCTCGCTCAAGTCTATCCTTTATCCAGGATGGAGGGGTTGCTTAAACATCTCCGAGAATCCGGAGGATCCTTCCCGGAATATGCGGAGCAGTGCGAAGGGGCTGAGATATGGGATTTTTTCGATACGGTATGGCGCACCATGAGAGATTCGATACAAAGGGGTTTGGCGGCCGAAGGGCTGCTTCCCGGCGGTCTCGACCTGCCCAGAAAGGCGCTGTCCATATATTCGCGTTCCAAAATGCTGAGATCTGAGCTGAGAACGCAGGGAGCTCTCGCCGCCTATGCCTATGCCGTCTCAGAAGAGAATGCCGACAAGGGCATAATTGTTACCGCACCTACCTGCGGTGCCTGCGGGGTCCTGCCAGCTGTACTGTATCATCTGCAGAAAACCCTGGAACTGCCCGATGCAGCCATCATCAGAGCACTTGCTACCGCGGGTATTGTCGGAAATCTGGTAAAAACAAACGCCGGCATTTCAGGTGCAGAAGTCGGTTGCCAGGGTGAGATCGGTACTGCCTGCGCCATGGCTGCAGCCGCTGCGACGGAATTGATGGAGGGTTCAATAAGGCAAATTGAATATGCCGCTGAAATGGCTATAGAGCACCATTTGGGACTGACCTGCGATCCCGTGGCAGGTCTCGTTCAGATTCCCTGCATAGAACGAAATGCCCATGCGGCCATGCGCGCCATGAGCTGCTGTCATCTGGCTCTACTTTCCGATGGAGAACACCAGGTCAGCTTTGACAAGGTAACTGCTGTGATGAAAGAAACCGGACAGGCACTGCCGTCTCTGTACAGAGAGACTTCAGCAGGAGGTCTTGCCAAAGCTTGCAGGAGCATCGATACATCTGCTTCTGCTGAGCTTAACTCTTTATAGTACCCCCTTGGGGTATAAGGATTTTTAGGCAACCAGGACCTTGTCCGCACCACTGCTCTCTTATTAAAGGAGGTGTTTTTTATGAACGTTCTATTCTGGTTTAAGCTCTACCTATTGACCATCCCGGTTTTTTTTGTCATCGACATATTCTGGGTCGGCTATGCCGCGAGAAATTTCTACAAGAATCAACTACATCATTTGCTCAGTCCCGAGGTAAACTGGCCGGCGGCTTTTCTCTTCTATTTCATCTATATCGTCGGAATTCTATTTTTCGCAGTCCGCCCGGGTCTCGAGGCCGGATCTCTTGCGAAAACATGTCTTCTCGGAGCGCTCTTTGGGTTTTTTACGTATGCAACCTATGATCTTACCAATCTGGCGACCCTGCGCGACTGGCCGATTACAGTGGTGGTGGCTGATATCGCCTGGGGCACTGTGCTCTGCACACTGGTCGGAGGTGGTTCATATCTCATAGGTATCTGGCTCAAATAGCAGCGCTCCAGACAGGAAGCCACACTTTCAATTATCAAATCACAAAAACATCTTTGGTTGAATTTGACTGCTATATTGACTATCTCTAATCGGTAATTATATCTGATCGTGTTGGCAGGCTGCGCGGGTGTTGAACAAGCGGGGAGGAATGGTCGGCGCGATGTGACTGTACCTTTCACGCCGGGCCGGATGGACGTTTCCCAGGAGCAAACCGATATCGAGGCTTTCTCGACTCTGGAGCCGGAAGCCAGATGGTTTCCGCAACTATATCGGGGTTGAAAGATCAGCTGAGGTAGTATCCCTGGCTCTGCATTTCCATCAGGAGAAATGCCTCATATTTTTTCCTCTCCAGAGGATAGTCCCAACACCCCATCCTGTGAAATGGCTCTCCTCCAAATCCTGTTTTGAAACGGTATAGACCGTGCATGGGATGTGAAGGATCCCGATTGGGAGCAACGCCGAACATATCGTATTCGGTACATCCTCTGCGTTTTGCTCTTTGAATCGCCTCCCATTGCAGCAGATAGGGAGCCATCAAATTTCGATCAGATGAAGAGGACGCCCCATAGAGATACGTCGCCCTTCTGGCCGAATAGACCAAAAACATGGCCGCCAGCGGTGTTTCGTTACATTCGGCAATCAGTAGTTCGACCTCCGCCGGTGAACGCGTCTCTTTCGCCCTGGTGCAAAGGATTGTTCTGAAATAACTTAAATCATGAAGAAAAATATTATTCCTCGAACAGGTTTCCCGATAGAGGGTATACCATATATCCAAATCACTCAAGTCAGCTTTCCTGACCCTCACTCCTTTCCGCTGAGCCAATCGTATGTTGTACCTCGTTTTCGCTTTCATCCTGCCCAGAATTTTTTCTTTGCTGTTTGCAAGATTTATGAAGACGGTATCTTTCGGCAGCATGTCGGTGTTTGCCTTTTTCAGATTCCAGTATTGTGTGTTGAAGTTCAACCGTATTTCCTGGTTTTTCTTCTCCGGCGGACCAACCCAGCCACCTTCCCCGAACCTTGACTCATCTTTTGCCCAAAGCGATTCCCACGAAAGGTCGTAACGCACCAGTATACAATTGGTATCGAGATAAGGACGCAATGATTCGGAAAGCTCTTCCAGAAAAAGGCCCTGATTCTCTTCGCTGGGTTCCAAAGTCGGCCCGTAGGGCACATAGCCGATTTTGCAGCCATGGCCTATCTCCTGAAAGAGAATCAGAAAATCATCTTTTATATCATCGCCTTTAGCCGACGAAGAGAAAAAGTCACCAGCCCTGATCATTATATCAAAGGATTTTGACCGAACGCCCTGTTTCTTTTTCAACTTGGACCAAAACGATGTTTGCTGCGGGACCGGTGCCCTGTTAATGTCCTGTACTTGTTTTTTGCATATTTGCAACTTCATGAATAACCGTTCTTACGAATTTTTCTTCTTCCAGATTAAGATTATCACCCCTCTCTCCGGCGGGAGATACCCGCTCCCCCGTCAACCTATATTTTTTTATTATTTTTTCCAGATTTTTTTTATCTTTTTTAAACACCCCCCTGATCCTGCATTATTGTCTGGTTCTGCAAGAAAAAATTCCACCGATGACAGTGTGCCGGCAAAAGATACGATCTACCCGACCACTATTTCTGTGGGAAAATGAGCAGCGCCAAAAAATATCCAGGAAGTCTTGGACCGGAAAAATAATATGTTCGAAATGGTGACCGGGAAAATCGATATGATTTCAGGATTGAGCATGAATGCTATCCAGCCGCCATAGCAGACAACGACCAGCCGTCTCCGAAAATACCGACGTTCAATTCAAGAGCGGCGTTGCGGGAAAAGGAAAGGCTTTCCCCTAAAGTTCCCCAATAATATTTCCCATCATTGAGGATTCATATCCCGGCAGGGATGAAAGGTCTTTGCGTAATGCTTTTGTTTGCAGCACATCGAGAAGTATTTTTATCGCCGGATGCTCAAGGAAATCATGGTGAATGATGAGATCGCAACGAACAAACTGTATGGGGACGAAATCCAGTTGGTAGGTGGCTGCTACAGCTCGTAGCCCGAGGGCTGCATCGGCCAGGCCAAAAGCGACCATTTGCGCGCCCTCCGTATGACTTAAGGCTACTCTGTCATATCCGTTTACTTTGTTTGTCTGAATGCCAAAACGATTCAACTGGTCATCAAGGAGAACACGAATGGCCGCGCCATTGTCCCGGTTGACGAAGCGCACTCCTTCCCTGGTCAGATCGGCAACGGTCGTTATGCCGTAGGGATTACCCGGCGTCAGCATCAGCCCCTCCTCGAAAAGAGAAAATCCAATGACAAGCGCTTTTGAGTTCTTCAGGAAGGTTTTGGCAAAAGCCACATTGGATTCTCCGGTTCCTGTGTTATGCAAGTGAGCTGCCGCCAGATGGGCGTTTCCTGCCTGTAATCCTTCCAGTGCCCGCCGGCTTGAAGCAAACCTGCACAAGAGCTCTGCACCTTTCCCGGTACGAGTGATATGGGCGTTTAAAATGGAAAAAGCCGGGTCGCAGCCAAGAAGCAGAATTTTTTTCTCCAGCCGTTCTTCATTCTGGAGCTTGCATACATTACGACCAACCTTTTCCAGTACCCCATCGGCGGAATGAAACCCCTCGCTTAACAACCACCTGCCATCCTGGGGATAGGCCACGAGACGGTTATTGATCCGGACAATTGACAGCCTGGAACCGGGCCTGTCTATATTTTCGGCAAGTGTGACCGGATATTCTACAGGACTGCCTTTCATTTGAAAAAGATCTTCAACCCTGCACTCAAGTTCCCCGGCCATACGAAGAGCAACCATGGTGTTTGGTACATAGCGCCCCGACTCCATATCATATATTGCCTGCCGCCCGACCCCCACCCGTTCGGCCAACTCTTTCTGAGTGAACCCTTTTGCGAGACGAATCGCTTTTACATTTGAGACAACAATCTTTTTGGCAGAGTCCATTCCAGCACCCAATATTCCTGAAGTGAGAGATTCCTCCAATTTTGCACCACGAAAAAAAGTAGTTTCCAACAGACTTGATGACGTGTATAAACATATACGATAGATATTTTATCGCATTAGTTTTATTTTACTTCTATTCACATTTTCCCATTAAATCAAAGATAAAAAGAAAGCTGCCCTGGTCGGAACATTTTGGCATTCATTTTTCCAAAGCAAAACTCTGAGACGTCTACAACATTATACACTATACCCAGACACGGCATATCCACGTTCTACCTTTTTAACAGGAGACATCCTATGATAGTTAGCTTTTTCTTTGATTCAGCCATGATCAGTGCTACGGCGCTTGGTACTGAAGTTCAGGTGGCTACAGCTTCGAATTTAACAGGCCCCATGAGAATATCCCACCGACATTCGAGCAAGCGAGGGGCTTCGCCCTCTCCCAAATTCACAAAAGCGGCCTAAATGCAGCCAGTCAGGCTACACCCTGTAATACATACTCTAAAGGAAAAGACCATGAACAAAATTAACCCACTGATATTGATGTGTTCTCTTCTGTTCATCACTTCCACCGCCCATGCGGAAAAAATCACCATAGCGGCTGCTGCCGATCTTAAATTCGCCATGGATGAGATCGCCGCCGAGTTCAAGAAGGCCAATCCGGACGATGAAATCGAGGCAATATACGGTTCTTCCGGCAAATTTAATACACAAATCCGGCAAGGCGCACCATATGATTTATACTTCTCAGCAGATATCGCCTTCCCCCGTGACCTGGCAAAAAGCGGCTTAGCTGCCTCCGAGGCCATTCCATATGCCGTAGGACGCATTGTTCTATGGAGCGCGACTCAGGATGCATCGACGATGACACTGGAAAGTCTCACCGATCCCCAAATTACCCGTATTGCCATTGCCAATCCAAAACACGCACCTTATGGAAAACGTGCGCAAGAGGCATTGCTTTCCACGAACCTGTGGGACAAGGTGGAAAAAAAGCTGATTTACGGCGAAAATATCGCTCATACCGCCCAGTTTGTCCAGACCGGTAACGCCCAGGTCGGCATTATCGCTCTGTCACTGGCCGTCAATCCGGAATTGACCAGCAAGGGAGGCTATTGGCTGATCCCGGACAATTTTCATGAACCGCTGGAGCAGGGATACATAATTACCAGGCGTGCTGCCGACAGCAATTTAGCTCAGCACTTTGCCGACTACATGGGGAGCCTGCCCGCCCGTGCGGTGATGACCAAATACGGTTTTGTTCTCCCCGGCGAAGCATCCGGCAAGTAGGCGGCAGATCTTCCGGGAGGATTGATGTGGAGAATCTCATACATCTGAGCGAAAATGATTTCCAGGCCATCCTGCTGACCATTCGCCTGGCGAGTATCGTTACCCTGATTCTTCTTGTGCTGGGGACGCCGATCGCATGGTGGCTGTCGCGAACCAGGAGCAGGTTGAAGGGGCCGGTAGGGGCCGTAGTTGCTTTGCCACTGGTTTTGCCGCCTTCGGTTCTCGGCTTCTATCTCCTGCTGGTTATGGGACCGAATGGTCCGCTGGGACAACTCACTCAGGCGCTGGGCATCGGGCTCCTGGCTTTTACTTTTGAGGGATTGGTGATCGCTTCCGTCTTTTATTCCCTACCCTTCATGGTGCAGCCCTTACAAAATGCCTTTGAAGCAGTCGGAGAACGGCCGCTCGAGGTGGCTGCCACCTTACGTGCCTCCAGGCTGGACACCTTTTTTACCGTGGTAGTGCCCCTGGCGCTTCCAGGTTTTCTGACCTCCTCAATTCTTACTTTTGCTCATACGGTGGGTGAATTCGGTGTAGTGTTGATGATCGGCGGCAACATACCGGGGGTGACGCGTGTTGCTTCGGTGCAAATTTACGATCATGTGGAAGCAATGGAATTTAGCCAGGCACATCACCTCTCGGCGATGATGCTGATTTTTTCTTTTCTCGTGCTGCTTGCCCTCTACGTCTGGCGTCCCAACAGGAAGAAAGGAACTTGATATGACCTGTATTAATGCACGATTCCGCCTCGATTGGCCGGGTTTCACCCTCGATGTCGATCTAAAGTTACCCCTGAGTGGCGTGACCGCGTTATTCGGCCACTCAGGCTCAGGAAAAACTACACTGTTGCGTTGCATAGCAGGATTGGAACGTGCCCCAGAGGGCCATTTGAGCATTAACGGCGATGTCTGGCAGGATGATCACCATTGGCTTCCGACGTATAAACGCCCACTCGGTTATGTTTTTCAGGAAGCCAGCCTTTTCACCCATCTCTCGGTAACAGGGAATCTGCGTTACGGTCTGAAGCGGTCTACCGACCGGCAACTGGTGAGCCTGGAGCAAGCCATCGAGCTTTTGGGGATCGACCATTTGCTTGATCGAAAACCCGATCGGCTCTCTGGTGGTGAACGTCAGCGGGTGGCTATCGCCCGTGCCCTGGCAGTAAGTCCACGCCTGCTTCTCATGGACGAACCCCTGGCAGCCCTCGACCTGAAGCGCAAGCGGGAAATTCTCCCGTACCTGGAGCGTCTTCACGACGAACTGGAAATACCGATTATATACGTCAGCCATTCCCCGGATGAAGTGGCACGGCTTGCCGATCACATTGTTGCCATGGAAGACGGTCTGGTATCGGCCCAGGGACCATTGGCGGAGACCTTGACGAGGGTCGAGTTGCCGATTCGAATAGGGGAGGATGCTTGCGCGATTTTGGAGGCGACAATCAAGACCGTGGATGACAACTGGCACCTTGCACAAGTTGAATTTTCCGGAGGCTGCCTATGGTTTCGCGACCCCGGCCTGCCCGTCGGTCGCAAGGTAAGGGTTCGCGTGCTC
This sequence comes from Desulfopila inferna, assembly GCF_016919005.1. Classification (NCBI taxonomy): domain Bacteria; kingdom Pseudomonadati; phylum Thermodesulfobacteriota; class Desulfobulbia; order Desulfobulbales; family Desulfocapsaceae; genus Desulfopila; species Desulfopila inferna. The sequence continues at coordinate 3,820 of NZ_JAFFQE010000004.1, read as the reverse complement.
GCTCGGGATGTCAGCCTGGCGAGGCGGCGGCCTGAGCAGAGCAGCATTCAGAACGTTATAGCCGGCAAGGTCGATGCCATCGGCGCGGATGAACACCCCGGATTGACTATTGTGCGGATACGGGTTGGAGATTCCAAGCTGGTTGCGCGATTGACCAAACGCGCGGTGGCGACTCTCAATCTGGAGCCTGAGCAAAAAATTTGGATACAGGTGAAATCCGTGGCCCTGATGGAATAACAAATGCTGCACAACCCTCCCTCGCGTGAGGAGAGTCTCACATCCTCCATCACGTATGTCCTCTTTGAAACACTCGGTATAAAATCATCTCTTTCACCACAGGTCTTTTTTCATATCCTATTGCATGGTAAACTGCCGTAAAAAGATACCCGCAAAATACCGCCCATAACAACAAGGAAACTATAGCCATGAGATATTCCGAGGCCCGGCAGGGCAGAGTTTTCATCCTTCGCCTCGAAGACGGCGAAATCGTTCATGAGGTTATCGAAGAATTCGCCAGAGAAAAAGAGGTCAGCGCTGCCTCACTGATTATCCTCGGTGGAGCCGACGATTCCAGCAGACTGGTCGTCGGACCGGAGGAAGACCGCGTCCTGCCGCTCACCCCGATGATTCGGGAACTGACCCGAGCCCATGAGGTTGCCGGTGTCGGCACTCTATTCCGCGACGAGAAAGACACCCCCGTGCTGCATATGCATATGGCCTGTGGCCGCTGGGATATGACCACCACCGGCTGCATTCGGGCTGGAGTCAAGGTTTGGAGGGTGATGGAGGTGATTGTATACGAACTGACCGAAACAAGCGCCAGGCGTGAGGTCGAGCAGCCGCTTAACATTCCGCTACTGCAACCATAGCAGGTACTTCAAGGGTAATTCCTGGAAACTGGAATCAGATCACCTTTCCCTGCTTTCCGCTGCGATTCATATCTCCCACACATCCACAAGAGAATTTTTCATAAAGCGAAGATCAGGGAACGCTGTTTAAATGTTGAATCAAGCTGTACTATTAAACATTTAAACAACGTTCCCTTCTCCGTCCTCCGTCCCCTTCTCCGTCCCGATATTTTGTGGTCGTCGCTGCCTCACGTGGAAACGGTCAAATATGTCGTGGACTGTAACGGATATCGTGCCCTGTATTCTTTTGTTTCTTTAAATTTATGTAAATCTCTCTCCCAGTGAATATCGAAATACTGCCAATGGTGGTATAGCTCAATTTCTTCTTCTTTGACTTCTTTATCTGAAAAGACAGTTCTCTTAACTTTCCTTTTTTCAATAATCCCATGTGGGGAATTAGATTTCATGTAAACGATGACAACTTTGTAGAAATTCAAAAATATATCTTCTAGGGTTGAATAGTTATTTGTATTTAACATTGACTTAATATGCTGATTTGAATAGCACAACGTTTGAAGCCAGCCGCGCCGTTTTTTAGGCGTCGGCTGGGCTGACTTGTTGTATGATCTCTTAAAATAAATACCAAGTCCTTCATGAAAAAAGGGATCTGAACTCTTATCAAAAAAGATTATCTAACGATAACCGGTGCATTTACAGTAGGGCGATCGCCGCAATATATTTTCCCACTGATCACGATACAGCACATACACTCGGAACACGCAACGTACCAGTCTTTATCTGCTGGGATAACAGGACCAAAACATATATCCCACTCAGCATCATCTTTAAGAATGGTGTTCTTTTGCTCCGCTGAAGGCTTCTCTGTGTCAATATCTCTATTTTTTTGTTCCGCAGAATCTAGCGTGCCTTTTAAGTCACTAATAGCAGCTCGTTTATCAAAATAACAATATCCATCTTTTTCAATAAACCAGCCACTATTAACTCGAGTATCTGTACACTCTTGTGGCTGGGCCACTTCATTTACAGCAATATCTTTGGGAAATTGGGTAATTGGGCCAACATTCTGTATTGTACAGCTACAGAGAATTAAACTTAGGACGGGTGTTAAAAATAAAGCTGTTTTATTAGTTAAAAACATAACTCCTCCTTTAGGTAGTGTTTCTATTTTAACCATAAGTTAGTACCGTATAACGCCTGGGTTCAGCCACCGGTTTGGAGCGGTAGTAGAAAATCGGTCGGCTGCAGCCCTGTGTTATGCGCTCATGGTTTACCGCCACTTGCGACGAATACAGATACGTCGAGCACTTTGAACGGTCGAAACTCTTGCCAAGCGAACGACTCACACCGTTCCTCAAGAACGCTCCATACCGGGCGACGGCAGTCGGCGGCTCCGACCCAATTTATGAAACGCGCGCCCAACGTCAAACGGTCGCTGTACACGTCAATGATAGAAAAGCGTGTGCCCGAAGGGCACACATCGAACACCAGCGAGCAGAATTCTCGCCAGTTCTCCAGGCACGTGAGTCCGAGGGAGACAAACACGTGCTGCGGTGACTCCTTGTCGATAGCATCTTCCAAAGTTTTGAGGCCGTCGGATCGGGAGAAATCGGCCTGAAGGAACTCAAAGCTCGGACTGACGGTGCATCGTTCGGCGCGGGTCTTCGCATGCTTGAGCATTCCTTCGGAGCCGTCAAAAGCCATCACAGCCCCCTCCTCACCGACTTTTGTATGTGTAGCGAGCATGGGGAAATCGACCCCTGTGCCACAAAACACATCTGCCACGCTGGAACCAAAAGACAGGCACAATTGCTCAACGGCTGCTTTGCAAGGCTTGCGGTAGAAGAGGTCTCCGAATGTTCCGACGTCGTAGAACGGGGCAAATTTGTCGTACCAACGTGATTCAGCCACGGAGACTCCTTGATGCATAACATTACAAAATCACCGGCTTACCCGTGTGCATTTTGCTTGTTAGGTTTTACTATATTGTTGATATAAGCTCTTAGCGGCCTCATTTTGATACCAAAATGGGGCTTCTAAGAGCTTTTTTAGGGATTTCGAAAAATTTTTCTTTTTATAAGCAACATGTTACAAAATTTTTCTTGGTCCGAACCCATTTTAATCCATTTTAGCCCATTTTAAGAATTTAAGATTTTAAGTAAAGATGCGAACCTGTTCCATTTCCCTTAACTATCATTATAGATCATTTAATGGGTGCGATCCGTCTTTCCATGGCGAGTCAAAAAATTCGTCTATCCAGCTTTCAGGAACATCACCTGGGAAATCATGCTGCCAGACAGGTTGCTTATCCTTATCTATGAGTTGCGCCCTGACCCCTTCCCGAAAATCGGGATGCCGGGTGCATTGAATCGCCATAATCAGCTCCTGACAGAAAACCTCCTTTAAAGTCAGCCCGTGCAATTGATGCATCTGCCGCCATACAAGGCAGGCGGTGGTGGGGCACCCATCTCGCAGAGAATCCAGCCCTTTTTTTAGCCAACGATCGTCAGTATCGATTTGCATAAGTGTGCAATATACCTCTTCCACGGAATTCAAATTGCTCAGTTTGTGGATTAGGGATAGATGAGGAGCCAAAAGCGAACTCGGCTTTAGATGCTCATACTGCCTTGAAATCTGATTAAAGAGTTGACTAACCTGAGAATGATTGCTTTCCTGGCTACGCCACGCCAGACTCTTTAATTCTTCGTACAGGTTCTCTTTCTGATCGGCAGGTATAAATGCATCTGCCAGATGAACCTGGAGGGCATCCTCGGCATTGATATTCAGACCGGTAAGCCCCAAAAACAGGCCGATGGAGTTTGGCATGCGGTTAAGAAACCACGTTGCGCCAACATCCGGGAACAGGCCAATGGTAATTTCAGGCATGGCAATTTTTGAAGTTTCAGTCACGACCCGGTGACTGGCACCTGCCATGAGCCCCAGGTCCCCAGCCC